>VBAC01000001.1:2318568-2649792 GCA_005883305.1 Alphaproteobacteria bacterium
GATGTGGTGCACGCCGACGAGCTTGGCCTGTTCGACGCGCTGATCGAGCAGTTCGACCTCGTCCAGCTTCCGGTGCTTCCGCTGGTCGACCAGAGGTCGCGCTGGATCGCCGGGCATTATATCGACGAGTTCGCCGAAGCGCATGGCAAGGAGATGGTCGTTCGCGAGGCGCTGGGGGCAAGCATCCCTGCGGCGGGCGTCGGCTGCGCCATTTCGCGCCGGGTGCTCGATGCGCTTTCGCGGCGCTACGGCCTTCCCTTCGACCCCGGCAGCCTGACCGAGGATTACGAGCTCGGCCTAAGGCTGCGGGCCGCCGGCTACCCGGCCGCGTTCGTCCGGTTGCCGGGTGGCACGGGCCGCGCGGTCGTCGCCACGCGCGAATATTTCCCAGGCACGATCCACGCCGCGGTGACGCAGAAGGCGCGATGGATGGCAGGGATCGCGCTGGCCGGCTGGGACCGGCTCGGCTGGGAGGGCGGACCGGCCGAATTCTGGATGCGGCTGCGCGACCGGCAGTCGGTGTTCGCCGCGCTGCTGCTCTTCACCGGCTATTTGGCTCTGATCCTGGGCCCGGCGCTGGCGTTGGCGGGGTGGAGCGTGGGCCGCCCGGCCGAGCCTTTTTCCCGGCCAATGCTGGTCCTGCTGGCCACGAACTCGGTTCTGCTGCTGTGGCGGCTGGCCATGCGCTTCGCCTTCGTCGCCGCGGCCTATGGCTGGCGCGAGGGCTTCCGCGCGCTGCCGCGGACCGTGACCGGAAACATCATCGCGATGATGGCGGCGAGACGAGCGGCCGGCAATTATCTGACGATGGTGCGGACCGGGCGGCCAACGGCGTGGGACAAGACGGCGCACGCTTTTCCGGGTCCGGGGCAGGGCGAATGAGGCGCGCCGCGCCGTTCCGCTTTCTTGGCATGCTGCTTGGCGGCTGGGTCGTTGTCCGCGCGGCCTTTCTTTCCCTTGCTCCCGGTTCCTCGCTGGCCTTCGGAGTGCCGGCGGCGGCGATGGCGCAGCGGCCGCCGCCCGATCGTGCGGTGACCGCCATCGCCCAGCGGGAATGGATTTCGCCGGGAATGGCGAGTCCAACCCCTTCCGCTCCGCCTGTCTCACGCGGGCCTGCCTCACCGATCGTCGCCATGGCCGGGGCGGGCGAGCCCGCTTTCGCCCCAATGCCCCTCGAACCCGTCGTCGCCACGGAGCCGCCGCGAGCGGCCGGGATCGGCCCGGCTGCCGCAATGGCCGCTCCGCCTCCCGCTCGCCCGAGCCGTTGGAGCGGATCGGCCTGGTTGCTGGCGCGCGGCGATATCGGGCAGCCTTCGCTCGCGCCCGGCGGAACGCTCGGCGGCAGCCAGGCGGGCGGGCGGCTGACATACGGTCTCGGCCGGCACTGGTCGCTGAGCGCGCGGGCCTATCTCCCGCTGCGCCGTCCGGAGGGAGCGGAGGCTGCCGCCGGTGTCGATTGGCGTCCTTTCGCCTCCATACCCGTGTCGTTGCTCGCCGAACGGAGACAGGCGATTGGAGACGAAGGGCAATCCGCTTTCTCGATCACCTTTTATGGCGGCTTCTCCCACGCCGTCGGCAAGCTCTTCCGCATCGATGGCTATGCGCAGGCCGGTATCGTCGGCCTGCGCTCGCGCGACGGGTTCGTCGATGGCTCGGCTCGCGCCGTCGCGACGCTCGGCCGGCTGGAGGCGGGCGGCGGCGCCTGGGGCGCGGCCCAGCCCGGCGCCGCTCGGCTCGATGTCGGCCCGAGCCTGTCCTACCGGCTCCCCGTTTCGAACAGCGCGATACGAATCGAGGCCGATTGGCGCTTTCGAATCGCCGGCGACGCGCGGCCCGCCTCCGGCCCGGCCTTGGTCATCGCCACCGATTTCTGAGCCGGGAAGCCGAACCTTTGTCGCCTTCCGCGCCTTCCGCGCGGGTGCATTCGCGGTTAGGGTCCGCCGGCAATGGACATTTACCTGCCGATCGCGGGCCTTTCGGTGAACGCGCTGGTCATCGTCGGCCTCGGCGGGCTGGTCGGCCTGCTGACCGGAATGGTCGGGGTCGGCGGCGGCTTTCTCACCACGCCGATCCTGATCTTCTACGGAATCCCGCCCGCGGTGGCCGTGGCCTCGGCGACGACTCAGATCACCGGCACCAGCATCTCAGGGGTGCTTGCCCACCGCCGGCGGCGCGGGGTCGACGTTCAGATGGGGGCTGTGATCATCGCCGGCGGCGTGCTGGGATCGATCCTCGGCGGCTTCATCTTCCGTCTGCTGCAAAATTCCGGCCAGATCGATACCGTCATCTCGGTCCTCTACGTCCTTCTGCTCAGCGCGGTCGGGCTGATGATGGCCAAGGAAGCCGCGACCGCGCTCGACATATTGAAGCCGTCGGCCCGCGCTCTGGCCCGCCCGGCGAAGCGCCACAATCCGATCATTGCCGCGCTTCCGATGCGCTGGCGCTTCTACCGCTCCGGCCTTTACATCTCGCCGCTCGCCCCGCTTGGGCTCGGCTTCATCTCCGGCCTGCTCACCGTCCTGCTCGGCATCGGCGGCGGCTTCATCATGGTCCCGGCGATGATCTATTTGCTCGGCATGTCGGCGCAGGTCGTGGTCGGCACCTCGCTGCTCCAGATCCTGTTCGTCACCGCGGTCACCACCCTGGTCCACGCCACCACCACCCGTTCGGTCGATATCGTGCTCGCCGGCCTGCTTCTGCTGGGATCGGTGATCGGCGCGCAATATGGCGCGCGCTTCGCCCAGAAGATGAAGCCGGAGCTTCTGCGCATGATCCTGGCGATCGTCGTTCTCGGAGTCGCGTTCCGAATGGCGCTCCAGCTCGGTTACCGCCCAGAGGAAATCTACACGGTCCAGATGCTGTGAGGCGCCCGAAGGTCCTGCTCCTCGCGTTGATCGCGCCGCTGGCGCTCGGCCAGGCGGAGCCGCGGCTCGTGCCCGACGTGTCGCAGCGCAACGTCGAGATCCGCTACAGCTTCTCGGGCGCGGAGCTGCTGCTGTTCGGCGCCATCCTCTATCCGGGCGGCCGCACGCCGCAGGCGACCCCCGACATCGCCGTGGTTCTGAAGGGGCCGCTGGAGCGGATCGTGCTGCGCGAGAAGCAGAAGGTCGCCGGCATCTGGATGAACGTGGAACGGGTGCGGTTCCGCTCGGCCCCCGCTTTCTACGCCGTGGCCTCCTCGCGCCCGCTGTCCCGGCTGGTCGACGAGAGGACCGCGGCGATCTACGAGCTCGGCCTCGACAACCTCCAGCTTTCGCCCGGCGGCGGCGCTTCCCCCGACACTCTGCGCCGCTTCGAGCAGGGCCTGATCGATCTCAGGCGGCGCAACCAGCTCTACGCCGAATATCCGCGTGGCGTGGAGATCAGCGAGGGCGTGCTCTACCGCGCCCGCATCGCCATTCCCGCCCGGGTTCCGGTGGGCACCTATTCCGCCGAGACCTTCCTGATCCGCGACGGAAGGGTGATCGCCGGCGCGGCGCGCGAGATCCGGATCGAGAAGCTGGGCTTCGAAGGCTTCATCGCCCAGGCCGCCGAGCGCTGGTCGCTGACCTACGGAATCGTCGCCGTGTCCCTCTCGCTGCTGCTGGGCTGGGCGGCCAGCGCGTTTTTCCAGCGCCGCTACGGATAAGCGCGTGTTCTCGTTGTCAAACTCTTGTTTACCCTATTCCATTAGGACGGGCGGCTGGACCAGCTGCAAGGCCCTTTATGACCGACGGAATCAACCTTCACAGCTTTCCCGCCAACGAGGGCGGCACCGGCAACATCCAGCCGGCCGCTCGTGGCAAAAGGCCGCTGGTCGCCAGTCATGAGGCGATCGGACAGGTCGTCGAGGTGGGCGGGAGCGGCGCTCAGGTCGAGATCATCGGACGCCGGCTCGTCGAGCTCGCCGACGATCCCGATCCGAGCATCGCCATGTCCGGCCAGGTCGGCAGCCAGATCAAGATCGCGTCGGGCCGCCGCTGGCTTCTCGCCAACGTTCGCCGGCTGCGGGTGATCGACGCCGAGGCCGGAAGGGTCAGCGCGGAGATCGACTTCCTCGGCGAGGGCGACGAAGATTCGGCGTCTGGCAAGCTCGCCAATTTCAAGCGCGGAATCACCTCCTATCCGATCCCCGGAAGCAAGGCCTATCCGGTCGCCGCCGAGGATCTGAAGCAGATGTTCGCCGCCGACGAGCGCGCGCATATCGAGATCGGCACCGTCTATCCGACCAAGGACGTTCGCGGCGCGCTCTATATCGACGCCCTGCTCGGCAAGCATTTCGCGCTCCTGGGATCGACCGGCACCGGCAAGTCGACCGCGGCCGCGCTCATCATGCACCGGATCTGCGATCAATCGCCCGAGGGCCATATCGTGATGATCGATCCGCACGGCGAATATTCGGCCGCGTTCAAGGGTCATGGCGAGCTGTTCAACGTCGACAATCTCGCAATGCCCTACTGGCTGATGAACTTCGAGGAGCATTGCGAGGTCTTCGTCACCTCGCAGGGCGCCGACCGCCAGCAGGACATGGACATCCTCGCCAAGTGCCTCCTCCAGGCGCGGGCCAAGAACCGGGCGGCCGAGGGGCTTTCCAAGCTCACCGTCGATTCGCCGATCCCTTACGCCTTGTCGGACCTGACGACGGCGATCACCCATGAAATGGGCCTGCTCAACAAGGCGACCGACACCGCGCCCTTCATGCGTCTCAGGGGCAAGATCGACGAGCTCAAGTCCGATCCGCGCTACCAGTTCATGTTCTCCGGAATGCTGGTGGCGGATTCGATGGGATCGTTCGTGTCCAAGATCTTCCGCCTGCCCGCCAAGGGCCGCCCGATCTCGATCATCGACGTCTCGGGCGTGCCATCCGACATCGTCTCCGTCGTCGTCGCGATAATCTCGCGCCTCGTCTTCGATTACGCGATCTGGTCGCGAAGCGAGGCGCAGCGGCCGGTCCTCCTCATCTGCGAGGAGGCGCACCGCTACATCCCGTCGGACAAGACCTCGACCGGCCAGGCGGTGCGCAAGATCCTCGAGCGGATCGCCAAGGAGGGCCGCAAATACGGCGTTTCGCTCGGTCTGATCACCCAGCGCCCGTCGGATCTGGCCGAGGGCGTGCTTTCGCAATGCGGCACGATCATCGCCATGCGCCTCAACAACGACCGCGACCAGGCGTTCGTGAAGTCGGCGATGCCGGAAGGCTCGCGCGGGTTCCTCGACGTCATCCCGGCGCTTCGCAACCGCGAGTGCATCGTGTGCGGCGAGGGCGTCTCGATCCCGATCCGGGTCGCGTTCGACGATCTCGAGCGCGACCGCTGCCCGGCCTCGTCCGATCCGATGTTCTCGCATCTGTGGAAACAGACCGGCGAGGAAGAGGCGATGGTCTCCCGAGTCGTCAAGCGCTGGCGCGCCCAGGGGCGCTAGAGTCGGATTCGCTTGCTCTGAATCTCTTCGCCCGTTCGGGCTGAGCCTGTCGAAGCCCTCTTCTTCTCTGCTCCAAAAGAAGGAAAGCCCTTCGACAGGCTCAGGGCGAACGGAGTGGGTTTTCATCCTGCCGGATCAGACCCTACGCTCCCTTATTTTCGAAACTCAGCGGGCGGCGCGGCTCGCACCGGCGCCGCCGCTCGCCTGTTGCGCACCGCCGAGCGGCGTTCCGAGCAGGCTGCGCAGGCGGCTGCGGAAGCTGGCGAGCGCGGTGCCGCTCAGCTGGGCGCGTCCGACGAAGCGGACCGAGCGCGGATTGACCGTCGCTCCATTGCGATAGGTCTCGAAATGGAGGTGCGGGCCGGTCGATAGCCCGCTCGTTCCGATATAGCCGATCACCTGGCCCTGGCGGACGTGCGCGCCGGGCTGCACAGCGATTCGGCTCATGTGGGAATAAGAGGTGGAAAGGCCGCTCGCGTGGTTGAGCCGGACCTGCCGGCCGTAGCCGCCCGCCCAGCCTGCCCGAGCGACGCTGCCGTCGGCCACCGCCAGGATCGGCGTGCCATAGCTCGCCCGCATGTCGATTCCGCGGTGCATCCGCGCATAGCCGAGGATGGGGTGCATCCGAAGGCCGTAGTTGGACGTGATCGGGCCAGGCACCGGCTGGGTCATGCCGCCGCTCTGGCGGCCGACGCCGGAGGCTTCGAACCACTGGCTTCGGCCGTCGCTTTCCCATTGCATCAATTGCAGGTCGCGCCCGCTGGCCCGCTTGAGGCCGGCATAAAGGAGCGGCCCGGTCTCGACCTCGCCCGTCGCCGCCCGGCGATGCTCGATGATGATGTCGAACTTGTCGCCGGAGCCGATCCCGCCGGGCACGCTGAGCTGGGTGCTGAGCGCGCGAATATAGGCTTCGACCGCTCGGGCGGGGACGCCGGCCGCGCGCGCCGAGCGATAGAGGCTCGGTCCGACCAGCCCCTGGATGCGCAGCGGCGTATCGTCGACCGCGATCGGGATCCGGGTGAGCTTGAGCGCGCCGTCGGCGCGGGCCAGCTCGACGCGCATATCGAAGCGGGCGCGGAAGGTGAGCTTTTCGAGCGGGCGCGCAACGCTGCGGTTCGGCCGGCGGCCAAGCGTCAGGTCCATCGTCGTGCCGGCGCGGATGTCGGAGAGCGGGACGACGCCGCCGATCAGCGAAGCCACCTGTGCCGCCTCCGCGGAGCCGATCCCGGCGCGCTCGAGCACGCTGGCGAAGCCGTCGCCGCGGCCCAAGGTGGCGCGAAGGTCGACGATCGGCCGTTCCGGGCTCTCGGCAAGCGTCTCCACGGCATCGGTCGGAGCCATTCGGCGGCCGGTGTCGGCTCCGTAGGCGAGCGGAGCGATGGCGATCGCCCGCGACTCCTCGAACTGCAGGTCGGCGAGCGGCGGCGGCGAGCGGCCCCACAGCGGCTGCACACCGGCGCCGAGCGACCAGGCGCCGTAGCAGAGCGCGAAGCAGGTGGCGAAGCCGCGCAGCCAGGTGCGCGAGCCGATCCGCTGGCCGAGATCGACGACGAGATCGAACCGGCCCGTGCGCGTTCGGATATCGTCGAGCCTTTGGCCGAAAGGCTGGCGCGGCGCCGGGCGGCCGAAGGGGCCGTCCAGGGCTAGCGCGGCCGTGCCGCTGCCCGATCCCGCGCCGATATCGCCGATCTGATACAAGGCGTTCGCCCCTCGCGCGCCGCTGATGTTCCCCCCGCCGCGCGTTCGCCCGGCAGGTGGCGAGGGTTGTGAAGAAAACAGGTTAAAGTCAAATTACGGATTCGGGTGCGACACGCTTCCTGCGGCGAAGCGACGAAGCCGCCGGATGAGCCGAGCCGGCGCCACAACACGCGGAAATGCTTGTGCTTTGCCTTCGGGCTAACGATCTTGCGCGCATGAACGCCGAGCTCAAGGCCGTCCTCGGCCCCACCAATACCGGCAAGACCCACCTCGCGGTCGAGCGGATGTGCGGCCATTCCTCCGGAATGATCGGCTTTCCGCTGCGCCTGCTCGCGCGCGAGGTCTACGACCGCGTGGTCAAGCTAAAGGGCGCGAACCAGGTCGCCCTGATCACCGGCGAGGAGAAGATCCTGCCGAAGGACGCGCGCTGGCTGCTCTGCACCGCCGAGAGCATGCCCGCGGATCGCGACGTCGCGTTCGTCGCGATCGACGAGGCCCAGCTCGGCGCCGACCCGGAGCGCGGCCATGTCTTCACCGACCGCATGCTCCATGCGCGCGGGCGCGAGGAAACCATGATTCTCGGCTCGGAAAGCCTGAAGCCGATGGTTCGCGCCTTGCTGCCCAAGGCCGAGATCACCACGCGGCCGCGTTTCTCCACCTTGTCCTATGTAGGCCCGGCCAAGCTCTCGCGGCTGCCGCCGCGCTCGGCGATCGTCGCCTTCTCGGCCGAGCAGGTCTACGCGGTCGCCGAGATGCTTCGGCGGATGCGCGGCGGCGCCGCGGTGGTCATGGGCGCGCTCTCTCCCCGCACCCGCAACGCCCAGGTGGCGATGTATCAGGCGGGCGAGGTCGATTATCTCGTCGCCACCGACGCGATCGGCATGGGCCTCAACATGGACGTCGACCATGTCGCCTTCGCCGGACTCTCCAAGTTCGACGGCAACCGGCGCCGGCGGCTGACCCCGGCGGAGATGGCGCAGATCGCCGGGCGCGCCGGCCGCCACCAGCGCGACGGCACGTTCGGCTCCCTGACGCTGGAGGGCGATGCCCTAGCCGAATTCCGCCCGGAAGAAATCGAGCGGATCGAGGAGCATCGTTTCGAGCCGCTCGAATTCCTCTACTGGCGCGAGAGCAAGCTGGATTTCGCCAGCGTCGGGGCATTGATCAAATCGCTCGAGCGGAGGCCGGTGCGGCGCGAGGTGCGCGCGGCTCCTGAGGCGATCGACCTCGCCGTGCTGAAGGTGCTTGCCGGCGACAGTGACGTCATGACGCTCGCCACGACGCCTCACCTCGTCGAACGGCTCTGGGCGGTGTGCGGCCTGCCCGATTTCCGCAAGACCGGCCCGGAGCATCACGCGAGGCTGGTCGGTCGGCTCTTCGCCTATCTCGCCGAGGGCCACGTCCCCCAGGCCTGGTATGCCGAGCAGGTCGCGCGGCTCGACAACGTCCAGGGCGACATCGACACGCTCGCGGACCGAATCGCCGGGATCAGGACCTGGGCCTATATCGCCCACCGCCGGGATTGGCTGGCCGACCCGGAGGGGATGGCGGCGCGGACGATGGCGGTCGAGGAAAAACTGTCCGACGCGCTGCACGAGCGGCTGACCCAGCGCTTCGTCGACCGGCGCACCGCGGTGCTGATGCGCGACGTCGGGCGCAAGGGGGCGGGGGAGTTCCCGGTGGCCATCGATCCCGAAGGCGAGGTGAGTGTCGGCACCTATGCGATCGGGCGGCTCCAGGGCTTCGCCTTCGAGGTGGATCCGGCAGCGCGCCACGCCGACCGCAAGATGCTGCTGGCGACGGCGGAGCGGCGGCTTGGCCACGAATATGAGCGCCGCGCGGGCGCGCTCGTCGCCGACACGGACGAGCATTTCACGCTGCGCACCGACGCCGGCCAGCCGATCGCCATCCTGTGGCGCGGGCACGAGGTGGCGCGGCTCGGCCCCGGCAAGAATCTGCTCTCCCCGCGAGTCCTGCTCGACCGGCGGATCGACCGGGTGTCGGACAAAGGGCGCGAGGCGGTCATCGAGCGGCTCAAGAGCTGGGTGCGCGCCGGCGCGGAGAAGGTGCTCGGGCCGCTCCGCGCCGCCGGCCACGCCGCGCAGGATCCGGCGGCCGCGCCTGCTGTCCGCGCCTTGCTGGCGATGCTGGTTGACGAGGGCGGAATCATCCCGCGCGAGGCCGTCGCCGCGCCGCTCGGAGCGCTCGACCGCGAACAAAGGCGTGCGGTGACCCGGCTCGGCATCCGAATCGGCGCGCTCGACCTGTTCATGCCCGCGGTCCTGAAGCCCGAGGCGCGCCGCTGGCGGGCCGCCTTGCGCGCCGCCGCGGCGGACTCCGCGATGCCGGACATGCCGCCCCATTCGAGCGTCGTCCTGCCGACGCCGGAGGACCGCGCGCTGCTGACTCGGCTCGGCTTCCGAGCGGCGGGGCCGCAGATGATCCGGGTCGACATGGCGGAGCGGATTGCCGCCAAGGCGCACGAGGCGCGGGCAGGCGGGCAAGGCGAGGCGGTCGATCCAGACCTGGTCACCTCGCTCGGCCTTCAACCGGCGGCGGTGGCCAGGCTGATGCGCGACATTGGCTTCCAGCCGACCGAAGAGGCGGCCGGCTGGATCTGGCGCGGCCGGGAGCGTCGCAAGCCGCCTCGCGGCGGGCCGGACAAAGCCTCTCACGCCTTCGCCGCGCTCGCCGCGCTGAAGCGCTGAGATGTTCAGGCGGCTCTCCGATCAGGTGCTCGTCGCGGGCCAGATCGGGCCGGAGGATGTCGCCGAAGCGGCCGCCTGGGGAATCACCGTGATCGTCAACAACCGCCCGGACCGCGAGGAGCCGGGCCAGCCGCTCGATTCCGAGATCGAGGCGGCGGCGCGCGCGGCGGGCCTCGCTTACCACCACATTCCCATCGCCGGCGGAATCGAGTCCGAGGCGGTCGAGCGGATGGCCGGTGTGCTGGACGAGGAGGACACGGTACTCGCCTTCTGCCGCTCCGGCACGCGATCGACCTGGCTTTGGGCCATGGCGGAAGCCAGCCGCGGGGCGAGCGGAGCGGCGTTGATCGCCCAGGCAGCCGCCGCCGGATACGATCTGGAGCCGTTGAGGCCCTATCTTTAGGCGCCCGGACAACTCTGCCCGCTCGTCCTGAGGAGGGACTGAGCTTGGTGAAGGCCCGTCTCGAAGGGTGCATCAGGTCGGATCGTCCCCCGGACGATCCTGAAACATGCCGGGGGCATGTTTCACCTGATCACTCCTTCGAGACGCCGTTTCGACAAGCTCAACGGCTCCTCAGGATGAGCGGGACGGGACTTCAATTATTTGTCGAGTACCCGCCGAGCCCGCGCCAGATCGCCCTCGTCGACCATCAGCCGCACCGGAACGACGCCGAGATCGACTCCGCCCCAATTCATCTCCGCGTCGAACAGGATCGCCGGAATCTCCTCGGCATCGAGGGCGCCTTTGGCGACGTGCGCCTCGAACGAGGTGTAGAAGCGCGCGGCCTCGACCAAAGCCATTACCAGGGCACCACGTCGCCGGCGGCCTGCTCCATCGCCGTCGGCTTGCGCCCCAGCATCGCGTTGCGGTGCGGGAAGCGGCCGAAGCGCTGGACCATGTCGTGATGGAGCCGCGCATATTGCAGCTGCTCGGCATTGCCGAGTGCGGTGAACAGCAGCAGCGAGCGGACCTGGTCGCGCAGATCCTCGCTGTGCTGGAACGGCATGTAGAGGAAGCCGCGGCGATCTGACGTCATGCCGTCGTCATAGTCCCGCTCCACCGCCCCTTTGGCCACTGCGAGCGCGAGCGGATCGGTCGAGAATTGATCGGCGTGGCCGCGAAACATGTTGCGCGGGAATTGATCGAACAGCAGCACCGCCGCCAGCGCCTCGTCGGCCGAGCCGAGGAAATGCTCCGGCACGTTCTCGCGTTGCTGTTCCCGAAGCGCCTCGAAGCGCTTGCGGATATCGGCGTCGAGCTCCGGGCCGCCTTTCCACCAATCGTCCCAGCCGAGCGCGAACCAGAAATCGAGGATCGCGCGGACCTGCGCCTGGTTCACGCCGCGGTTCCGCCCACCGTTATCCCATCGATCAGCAAGGTCGGCTGGCCGACTCCGGCAGGCACCGACTGGCCGCCCTTGCCGCAAACCCCTACGCCCTCATCGAGCGCCATGTCGTTCCCGATCGCCTTGACCCGGGTCAGCACGCTGGGCCCGTCGCCGATCAGGGTCGCGCCCTTGATCGGCGCCCCAAGCCGGCCGTTCTCGATCCGGTAGGCCTCGGTGCACGAGAAGACGAACTTGCCCGAGGTGATGTCGACCTGCCCGCCGCCGAAGCTTTTGGCGTAGATGCCGTTCTTCGCGCGGGAGAGGATCTCGGCGGGATCGTCCGCGCCGCCGAGCATGAAGGTGTTGGTCATCCGCGGCATCGGCGCGTGGGAGAAATTCTCGCGGCGGCCGTTGCCGGTCGGCGCCACGCCCATCAGCCGGGCGTTGAGCCGGTCCTGGATATAGCCTTTGAGGATTCCGTCCTCGATCAGCACGTTGCGCTGGGTCGGCGTGCCCTCGTCGTCGATCGTGAGCGAGCCACGGCGGTCTCCGATCGAGCCGTCGTCGATTACGGTGACGCCTGGCGCGGCGACGCGCTCGCCGATCCGGCCGGAGAAAGCCGACGTGCCCTTGCGGTTGAAATCGCCCTCGAGACCGTGGCCGACCGCCTCGTGCAGCAGAACACCGGGCCAGCCTGGGCCGAGCACGACCGTCATCTCACCCGCCGGTGCGGCGACCGATTCCAGGTTCACCAGGGCCTGGGCGAGCGCCATGTCGATCGCCCGGTTCCAGGCCGCTTCCTCGAACAAAGCATCGTAGAGGTAGCGGCCGCCGAGGCCGTGGGAACCGGTTTCGCGGCGCCCGTTCGCTTCCGCGACGATCTGGACGTTGAGCCGAACCAGCGGACGCACGTCATGCGCGACGAAGCCGTCCGGCCTCACGATGTCGATCACGCTCCACGATCCGGCGAGCGATACCGTCACCTGCGACACGCGCGGGTCGCGCGCCCGCGCCGCGGCGTCGATCTGCTGGCAGAGCGCGACCTTGCGCGCGAACGGGATCAGGCTGAGCGGGTCGGAATCGGTGTAGAGGCTGGCGTTGGTCCGCCGCGGCGGGGCCGGGCGCGCGCCCTTTGCCGGATCGAGCACCGCCATCGTCTCGGCGGCACGGCGGATCGCGGCCTCGCTGAGCTCGTTGGCCTGGGCGAAGGCTGTGGTCTCGCCCGAGACGCCGCGCAGGCCGAAGCCGGCCTGGGTGTTGAAATCGGCGGTCTTCAGCCGCCCGTCGTCGAAGCCGAAGCTCTCCGAGGCGATATATTGCAGGTAGAGCTCGCCGTCGTCGCATCCTTTCAGCGCGTCGGCGGTGAGGCGGAGAGCGGCGTCGGGATCGAGGCCGTCGGGGCGGTAGAGAAAGCGGCGGGGATCGGAGGTCATGCCTGCCATATAGGAAGGCGGAGGACGGAAGTCTAAGCGCCGGGCTCGCTCGGCAGGCTGCCGGCGCTATTCTCTCCGGCGCCGGGGTCGATCCGCTCGTCCGGCGCGCTGTCCGCTACCCCACCCCTCAGGATGAATCTCTTGTCGCAATAGCCGCAGTCGACGAAGCCCTCGGCACCAATCTGAAGCCAGACGCGCGGATGGCCGAGCGCCGGCGAGATTTCGGTGGCGCCATCGCAGGCGATGCGGGTCTTGTCGGTGTAGGCGATTTCAGGCGTGAAGGGATCGGTGGCCATGAAGCCGCCTTAGCGAAGGACAATCTGCTTCGCTAGGCGCGAAAGTGCCGCTATTCCCGCGAGCCATGACCGAAGCCGCGATCGAAATCCGCGATTTGCAGAAGACCTATGCCGGCGGCAAGCGCGCGCTCGACGGCATCATGATCGACGTGCCGCGCGGCGGCATATTCGGCCTGCTGGGCCCGAACGGGGCCGGCAAATCGACCCTGATCAACATCCTCGCCGGGCTGGTCACCAAATCCGGCGGCAGCGCCTCGATCTGGGGCTTCGACATCGACGAGCATCCGCGCAACGCCAAGCGCTCGATCGGCGTCGTGCCGCAGGAGATATTGTTCGATCCCTTCTTCACGCCGAAGGAGGCGCTGGAAATCCAGGCCGGACTCTACGGCATTCCGAAGGCCGACCGGCGGACGATGGAGCTTCTGCGGGCGGTGCGGCTGGAGGACAAGCAGGACGCCTATGCGCGCACGCTCTCCGGCGGCATGAAGCGCCGCCTGCTGGTCGCGAAGGCGATGGTCCACTCGCCGCCGATCCTGGTGCTCGACGAGCCGACCGCCGGGGTCGACGTCGAGCTTCGCCAGCAGCTGTGGGATTATGTCCGCTCGCTCCACGCGCAGGGCGTGACCATCGTCCTCACCACCCATTATCTCGAGGAGGCGGAGCAGCTCTGCGACCGGATCGCGATCATCAATCACGGCAAGCTGATCGCCAACGAGACCACGCGGACGCTGGTCGGGATGGCCCAGGAGAAGGTGGTCGAGGTCGTGGTCGACCGGGATCTCACCGCGGCGCCCGACGCAATCTGTTTCGACAAGGTCGAGTTCAATGGAGAGCGCACGCTGACCATCACCTACCGCAAGGACCGGGTCAACGCCGGCGAGGTGCTCGCCGCGCTGCAGCGGGAAGGACTCGGCATCGTCGATGTATCCACCCGCGAGGCTGACCTCGAGGACGTGTTCCTCAATCTTACCCGGACGGAGGCGGCTTGAGCGACCAGAGCTGCCCGTTATGCGGCGCGGGCGCGGCGAAGAGCAAAGGCCAGCCGCCTGCGCTTTGCAGCGATTGCGTTGGCCGCGCCCTCGCATTGAACGGCCGACCCATCTATTTCCGGAGTCCCTGGGAGGCCGACGGATATGAGGCGGTTTATGCCGACACTGGCGAGCCCTATTTCGACCATGCCTGTATCGTTCGAGGGGTGCTTTGCCGGGCGGAGGCGCGTCTCGGCCGCATTGTGATCCGTCCGACTGGAAATGGCCTGTGAGTGCGCGCGATTACGACGTCCTCATCGTCGGCGCCGGCGCGGCCGGGCTGACGGCGGCGCTGAACCTCGCCCAGCGATTCAGGGTCGCGGTCCTCCTCAAGGGCGAGGGCGCAACCGGCTGGGCGCAGGGCGGGATCGCGGCGGTTCTGGAGCCCGGCGACACGTTCGAGGCGCATGTCGAGGACACGATGATCGCCGGCGCGGGCCTCAACAACCGCGACACGGTCGAGTTCGTCGTCGGGAATGCGCCGGCGGCGATCGCCCGGCTCGCGGAGCTGGGCGTGCCCTTCACCGGCGACAGCGACGGCGAGGGCTGGCACCTGACGCGCGAAGGCGGCCACAGCCACCGCCGGATCGTCCATGTCGACGACGCGACCGGCTGGGCGGTCCAGCAAGCGCTGGAGAAGGCCGCTGCGGCCAATCCGAACATCACGATCGTCCCCGAAATGGTCGCGATCGACCTCGTCACCAGCCGCAACGGCCAGCGTTACTCGGGCGACGGCCACGTCTGGGGCGCCTATGCGCTCAACAAGGCGACCGGCAAGGTCGAGACCTTCACCGCGCGGGCGACGATCCTCGCCACGGGGGGCGCCGGCCGGGTCTACCTGTTCTCGACCGCCCCGCGCGGGGCGACGGGGGACGGCATCGCCATGGCCTGGCGGGCGGGCGCCAGAGTTTCCAACATGGAATTCATGCAATTCCACCCCACCTGCCTCTACAATCTGGAGGTCAAGAACTTCCTGATCACCGAGGCGGTGCGCGGCGAGGGCGGGCAGCTCAAGATTCCCGCAACCGGCCATCGTTTCATGCCCGATTTCGACGAGCGCGCCGAGCTCGCTCCGCGCGACGTCGTCGCCCGGGCGATCGACCATGAGATCAAGCGGCTCGGCCTCGACTACGTCCATCTCGACATCAGCCACCGCGACCCGGACTTCGTGAAGGGCCACTTCCCGAACATCCACGAGAAATTGCTCGGCCTCGGCATCGACATGACCAGGGAGCCGATCCCCGTCGTCCCGGCGCAGCACTACACCTGCGGCGGCGTGGTCATCGACCTCGACGGGCGGACGGACCTTCCCGGCCTCTACGCGGTCGGCGAGGTCAGCCAGTCCGGCCTTCACGGCGCCAACCGGCTCGCTTCCAACTCGCTGCTCGAATGCTTCGTCTTCGGCGACGCGGCCGCTACGCACATCACCACCAATTGGGACGACCTGCTTCCGCCGCCGCCGATCCGCGCCTGGGATGAGAGCCGCGTCACCCATTCCGACGAGGAGGTGGTGATCAAGCAGAACTGGACCGAGATCCGCCGCTTCATGTGGAATTACGTCGGCATCGTTCGCACCACCAAGCGTCTGGAGCGCGCCAGGCGCCGGATCGCGCTGCTGACCGAGGAAATCGAGGATTATTACGGCCATTTCCGGGTCACCCCGGACCTGATCGAGCTTCGCAACCTCCTTCAAAGCGCCGAGCTGATCGTCCGCTCCGCCCTCCACCGCAAGGAGAGCCGGGGGCTTCATTACACGCTGGATTATCCGAAGACGCTGGCCAGGGCGGTGGACACGATTCTAGCGCCCTAGAAAGTCCGCGAGCGCCGCGCGAAACCGCGCCGGCTGATCGAGCATCACCATATGGCCGCTGCCGTCGATCCGGACGAGCCGCGCGTTGCGGGCGCTGGAATAGGCGCGGGCGAACTGGCGGTCGATGGCGGCGCGGGACCGCGCGTCGGGCGAGGCGTAGGCAACCGTCAGCGGGATACGGATTCTCGCCAGCTCCGCGGTGAGATCGGTGACCGCCAGCTCCTGCGCCGCCCGGCCGACCACTTCAGTGTCGCTTCGTCCGACCGTGCCCGGCGGGCTGAACGCACCCATCAGATTGGCGAAAAGCCGGCGGCCGCCTTGCGAGTCCAGCATCTGGGCGAGCGGGCCGAAGTCGCTCGCGGTGCCGCCGAGCAGGCCCGCGGGCTGCGGCAACATGTCGACCACCATCACCTTGCCGGCCAGCGCCGGATTGCGCGCGGCGATCATCAGCGCCAGCGTGCCGCCCATCGAATGGCCGACGATCGCTGGGCGCGCGAGGTGCCGATCGGCGATGTAGCGGGCGATCTCTTCCGCGAGCGGAGCGACGATCGCGCCCGTGCGGTTGCCGCGCGCCGGCTCCCCGGCGAAGCCGGCCACCTGGATCAGGTGATAGCGATAGCCGGGCATGGCGGCGACCGTGCCGCGCCACACCTCGCGCCCCGAGGTAAGGCCCGGGATCAGGATCACGTCCGGCCCGCGGCCGACGACTTCGACCGAGAAGCGGGTCGGCTGGAAGCGTTGCGCGTCGGCGGGCGCCCCAAGGAGCGTGAAGGCTAGCGCGGCGAGAATGAAGCTTCGGCGTTTCATCCCCCGCCTCCTATTGCCATATGTTTGAACGCCACCTTTCCAAATACCCTCTCCCATGGGGAGAGGGCAGGGTGAGGGGTTCGGACCTTCGAGATTATTCACTGCCGCCAATCCCCTCACCCCAACCCTCTCCCCATGGGAGAGGGAGTAGGTTAGAGATCGCCCCTATGCCTTCCCCGCATCTCTACCTCGTCGACGGATCGAGCTATATTTTCCGCGCCTTCCACGTCCTGCCCGGGCTCACCAACAAGTTCGGGCTCAACGTCGGAGCGGTCTACGGCTACACGACGATGCTGTGGAAGCTCGCCGGCGACCTCGAGAAGGAGGACGGGCCGACTCATCTCGCCGTCATCCTCGACGCCTCCGAGAGCACGTTCCGCAACAAGATGTACGACCAGTACAAGGCGAACCGGCCGCCGCCGCCGCCGGAGCTGGTGCCTCAATTTCCCTTGATCCGCGACGCCACTCGCGCCTTCTCCATTCCGTGCATCGAGGAGGAGGGGCTGGAGGCCGACGACATCATCGCCTGCTACGTGAAGGCGGCCCGCGAGCGGGGATGGGACGTGACGATCGTCTCCTCCGACAAGGACCTGATGCAGCTGATCGAGCCCGGCGTCGACATGCTGGACACCATGCGGGACCGGCGTATCGGCACCGATCAGGTGGTCGAGAAGTTCGACGTTCCGCCAGCCAAATTGGGCGACGTCCTCGCCCTCATGGGCGACAGCGTCGACAATATTCCGGGCGTGCCCGGAATCGGGCCGAAGACGGCATCGAAGCTGATCAACGAGTTTGGCGACCTCGATGCCGTGCTCGCCGCCGCGCCGTCTATGAAACCTTCGAAGATGCGGGACAATCTGATCGAGCATGAGGACAAGGCACGGTTGTCGCGCGAGCTGGTCAGGCTGATCTGCGACTCGCCGCTGCCCGAGCCGCTCGACGAGCTTGCGCTGAAGGGGATTCCCGAGGAGCCGCTGCGCGAGTTTCTCGAGCATCACGGCTTCCGCACCCTGCTCACCCGGCTCGGCGCGCAGGGCCAGGCGGCAAGCGCCCCGGTCGCCGACGAGACGACCACCCAGCGCGAGGTGAGGCCGGAGCCCAGGATCGACCGCTCGCTCTATGAAACGGTGACGACCGAGGGGGCGCTGGACGATTGGATCGCCGCGGCGCGCGAAAGGGGCTTGGTCGCGTTCGACACAGAGACCGACGGGCGCGACTGCGTCTCCGCCAAGCTGGTCGGAATCAGCCTCGCCACGGATTGCAACAAGGCCTGCTACATTCCTCTCGAGCATGGCGGCGACGATATGTTCGCCGAGCGGCCGGACCAATTGCCGTCGGAGCTGGTGCTCGCCAAGCTGAAGCCGCTGCTCGAGGACCCGGCGGTGCTCAAGATCGGGCACAATTTGAAGTTCGACTGGGTCGTGCTGAACAGGCGCGGCATTTCGGTCGCGCCCTATGACGATACGTTGGTGATGAGCTTCAACCTCGACGCGGGCGGGCTCAACTCCCATTCGCTCGACGATCTCGCGAAGAAGCATCTCGACCACGTCTGCATCGCCTTCAAGGAGCTGTGCGGGACGGGGCAGAAGCAGATCACCTTCAACCGAGTCCAGCTCGACCGGGCGACCGAATATGCGGCCGAGGATGCCGACGTCGCGCTTCGCCTGTGGCTGCGCTTCAAGGCGCGGATGCCGTTCGAGCGGGTGACCCGGGTCTACGAGCTGGTCGACCGGCCGATGGTGGCGGTCGTCGGCGCGATGGAGCGGGACGGGGTCAAGGTCGACCGCGAGGTGCTGAAGAGCCTCTCGGCCGAGTTCAACGTCCAGATCGCCGCTCTGGAGGAGCGGATCTGCGGCGAGGCCGGCTGCAAGTTCACCATCGGCTCGCCCCAGCAGCTCGGCGACATCTTGTTCAACCAGATGGGGCTCTCCGGCGGCCGCAAGGGCAAGTCGGGAGTCTATTCGACCGACCAGAACGAGCTCGAGCGGCTGGAGCGCGAGGGCGTGCCGATCGCCCGGCTCGTGCTCGAATGGCGCCAGCTGACCAAGCTCAAATCCACCTACACCGACGCGCTGCAGGAGCAGATCAACCGCGACACTGGACGGGTCCACACCAGCTACAGCCTGTCGGGCGCGCAGACCGGGCGGCTGGCCTCGACCGACCCGAACTTGATGAATATCCCCATACGCACGGAGATCGGCCGGCGCATCCGCGACGCCTTCATCGCCGAGCCCGGCCACGTCATGCTCTCCGCCGACTACAGCCAGATCGAGCTTCGCCTCGCCGCCCATATCTGCGACGTTCCGGCGCTGAGGGCGGCGTTCGAGGCGGGCGAGGACATCCACAACCGCACCGCTCAGGAATTGTTCGGCACCGTCGACCGCGACACGCGCGCGCGCGCGAAGACCATCAACTTCGCTATACTTTACGGCATCTCCCGCTGGGGCCTCGCCCAGCGGCTCGAGCTGACGCCGGACGAGGCGCAAGCGATGATCGATCGCTATTTCGAGCGCTTCCCCGGCATCCGCGCCTATATCGGCGACACGCTGACCCACGCCCGCGAAACCGGCTTCACCACCACCCTGTTCGGCCGCAAGACGCACTTCCCGCGGCTCAAGTCGAACGTCCAGCACGAGCGCCAGGGCGCGGAGCGGGCGGCGATCAACGCCCCGATCCAGGGTACCGCGGCCGACATCATCAAGCGGGCGATGGCGCGGATGGGGCCGGCCCTCGCCGCCGAGGGCCTCGGCGGCACGCGCATGCTGATGCAGGTCCATGACGAATTGGTGTTCGAAGTGCCCGAAGCCGAGGTGGAGAGCGCCACGACCGTGATCCGGCGGGTCATGGAGAGCGCGGCGGAGCCTGCGGTTCGGCTCAACGTCCCGCTCGGCGTCGAGATCGGCACCGGCGCGAACTGGGGCGCCGCGCATTGAGCGAAGCGACTGCCCGCCCAGACGACGATATCGCAGCGCTCGCCAAGGGGGGGCGGACCAACTTTTTCGGCTTCCTTCTGCGGCTCGCGGCGCGCATCCCGTTCCTGTTCATCGCCGGGCGCCTCTACGGGCCTGAGCTGCTCGGGCGCTTCGCTTATGCGGTGATCGTCGCCGAGCTTGCGGCGCAGCTCGCCACGCTCGGGCTGAAGCGCGGCCTCGCCCAGCAGCTGTCGACCACCGACCAGCCCCATGCCTGCGTCGTCGCCGACGGGCTGCTCGCCGCCTTCATCGCCTCGGCCATCGCCAGCGTGATCCTGATGCTCTTTCCCCAGGCGATGTTCCCCGCCGGCGACATCAGGGGCGCGGAGTGGCTGCTGCCCCTGGTCATCTTCGGCATCGCCGGCGCCGACGTGGCGCTCGCCGCATTGGCCTACCGCCATGACGTCGCCTCGACCGTCCACGTCCGCGCCCTCGTCGAGCCCTGGGTGATCAGCATCGCCGCCGGCGTGCTTCACTACACCCTCTTCTGGCGCGACGGCCTGATCCTCTCCTACGCAGTCTCGGTCGTCGCCGGGCTCGGCGCCGCCTTGTGGCGGCTGTTCCGAAGCTACGGGGTCGCTTACGGCTGGAAGCCGAACCCCGCGGCGGTCAACGCGGTCGCCCGGCGCAACATCCCGCTCGCCGCTGCGGACGCGATCGAATGGGGCTCGCGCCGGCTCGACATCGCCATCCTCGGCCTGTTCGTCGCCCCTTATTATGTCGGCCTCTATTATGTGGCGCAGCAGGTCGCCTCGATGCCGCAAAAGCTGAAGACCAGCTTCGATCCCATCCTAGCGCCGGTCATCACCCAGAAGCTGGCCGAGGGGGACAAGCCGGCGGTGGCCCGCCAGGTGCGCCAGGTGGGCTTCTGGATCATCGCCGCGCAGGCGGCGATCGCGCTCGCGCTCGGAATACCGGGCGAGGCGGTGATGGGCCTGGTCGGCCCGCAATTCGTCGGCGGTACGGCCGCGCTCGGCTTCCTGCTCGCCGCCGAGGTCATCGCCGCGACCGCCGCCGTATCGGAGGCCGCGCTCGTCTACGTCGCCCGGCACCGCAATTTGATGATCTCGGCGCTGATGATCGGCGCCCAGGCCGTGCTGACGGTGTCGATCATCCTTGCCATGCGCGCGCTCCACTGGTCCGAGGCCTATCAGACGGCCGGGGCCGCGCTCGCTCTGGCGCTTGCGCTCGGCTTGGCCTCGGTCCTCAAGGCACGGCTGCTCTGCCGGCTGCTCGGCGCGCCGGTCCAGGGCTGGCGCTGGTCGCTGATCTGGGCTGCGGCGGCGGCGACCGTGGTCGGCTTCGTCGCCATCCAGCTGCCGGAATGGATGGAGCTCGGCCTCGGCGCTCCGGCGATCCTCTTCGCCTTCGGGCTGGTCGTCTGGTACCGCGGCTTCACCCAGGAGGACCGCGCCCTGTTCCGCAAGCAGGGGCCGGAGGAGCCCAGCCTGCCGACGAGGGACCTGCCGACGCCCTAGTGGCGGAAGTGCCGCATTCCCGTGAAAACCATCGCCAATCCCGCTTCGTCGGCGGCGGCGATCACCTCCTCGTCCCTGATCGAGCCCCCGGGCTGGATCACCGCCGTCGCCCCCGCCTCGACCGCCGCGAGCAGACCGTCGGCGAAAGGGAAGAAGGCGTCCGAGGCCACCGCCGAGCCGATCGTGCGAGGCTCGCCCCAGCCGGCCTTCTCGGCGGCGTCTTTCGCCTTCCACGCGGCGATTCGCGCGGATTCGAGGCGGTTCATCTGCCCCGCGCCGATCCCCGCCGTCGCCCCGTCCTTGGCGTAGACGATCGCGTTCGACTTGACGTGCTTCGCGACGGTCCAGGCGAACAGGCAGTCGGCCAGCTCGCGCTCGGTCGGCGCGCGTCTGGTCACCACCTTGAGGTCCGAGGCCTGGACGCGGCTATTGTCGCGCGACTGGACCAGCCAGCCGCCGGTGATCGAGCGCACCGCAAGCCCGCCGCGCGCCGGATCCGGCAGCGCGCCGGTCAGCAGCAGACGGAGATTCTTCTTCGCCGCGAATACCGCTCTCGCCGCTTCGTCCGCATCAGGGGCGACGACGACCTCGGTGAAGATCGCCGCGATCGCTTCGGCCGTCTGACCGTCGAGCGGGCGGTTGACCGCGATGATCCCGCCAAAGGCCGAGACCGTGTCGCAGGCGAAGGCGGCGGCATAGGCCTCGGCGAGCGTGCCCGCGGTCGCCACGCCGCAGGGATTGGCGTGCTTGACGATGACGCAGGTCGGATCGGCGTCGCGAAATTCGGAGACCAGCTCGAGCGCCGCGTCCGCGTCGGCCAGATTGTTGAAGCTGAGCGCCTTGCCCTGGACCTGCTCGGCCTGCCCGATGCCCTGGCTGTGCGGCCCGGCAGGCGCGTAAAAGGCGGCTTTCTGGTGCGGGTTCTCGCCGTAGCGTAGTTCATCGCCGCGCTCGAGGATCAGCGGCAGGGTCTCGGGGAAGAGCTGCCCCTGGTCGGCGAAGCCGAACCAGCTGGCGATCATCGAATCATACGTGGCAGTGGCGGAAAAAGCCTTTGCGGCTAGGCGCTTGCGAAGTTCGAGCGACGTCTTGCCGCCGTTCTGGTCGAGCGCGGCGATCAGCGCGCCATAATCGGCGGGATCGGTGACGATCGCCACATATTCATGATTCTTCGCCGCCGAGCGGACCATCGAGGGGCCGCCAATATCGATATTCTCGATGATCTCGGCCCGCTCCGCGCCCCTCATCACCGTCTGAAGGAACGGGTAGAGATTGACCACGACGAGATCGATCGCGCCGATGCCGTGCGCGGCCATCGCCGCTGCATGCTCGGGATCGTCGCGGACGGCGAGCAGGCCGCCATGGACCATCGGGTGGAGCGTCTTGACCCGTCCGTCCATCATCTCTGGAAAGCCGGTGAGATCGGAAACGTCGCGAACCACCAGCCCGGCGTCGCGGAGCGCCTTCGCCGTCCCGCCGGTGGAGATCAGCTCGACGCCGTGGCGCGCCAGCGCCTGGCCCAACTCCCCGAGCCCCGCTTTGTCCGACACGGACAGCAAGGCGCGCGCGATCTTCACGTCCGACATCTCGATCCTTCAACCCGTTCGTTTCAGGAGGCCCGCTTGAGCTCCCAGGAGATGGTCATGCCTTCGGCCGGCGATTCCCCGGTGATCACCAGCTGGAGGGTCGCGTGCGGGCGCGCCACGCCGTCGATCCACAAGCTGTCCTCGGCCTGGAGCTGGCCGCCGCGGCAGCGGAACTGCCAGACGCCGCCCTTCAGCCTCAGCAGCGCGCCCTGGCCGTCGGCGGTGGAGGTAACCTCGATCGCCGGCGCGAGATGGAATCTCACCGCGAAGGGGATCGGCCCCGAATGGCGGCGGCGGCGGGCGGCGAACAGCCGGTCCTCGCCGCTGAGGTGCCGACCGTCGCTGGAGAGGTTGAGCCGGCGCTCGTGGATCAGGCCGTAGCGGCGCACATAACCGTCATGGCTCGCCTCGATCCGGGCGAGGCCGCCGGTCTCGTCGCGCACGAGCTCGACCTCGCCGACACCCTTGCCCAGCGAGCCGTCGTCGTGGATCGCCGTCGAGTTGCGGTCGCCGAGAGTCAGCGTCGAATGGGCCGCGGTGGTGCGCAGCGCATGAACCAGGCCCGGCGGCAGCGCGCCGTGGGATTCGCCGGCGCCGCCGCAATTGACGATCAGCCGGTCCCCCCCGTCGCTGAGCTCGAAGGCCAGGGTCGAGGCGCAGGCGCCCTTGAGCGCGCGCGGCGGCGGCGGGGGCGCTGCGTCGAGCACCAGCACCGTCGTCCTGGCCTGGACGCGCTGATAGCCCCAGCCGCGGGCCTGCCGCAGCGGCGCGGCGTCCATTCCCGCACCCTCCGCCGCGGCGATCACTCGCCGCCGGCTGGCCATATGGCCGCTCTGCCAGCTCGACAGCGCTTCGTCGCCCAGAGTCACCGAAAGCAGCGCGCCGACCGCCGCGACCAGGGCTTCGGTCAGCCATTCGGGCGTGTCGCGCCGGGCGGCGGCATAGGCGGCACGGAGCTGGCTCAATATCTCCACCGCGGCGAGCTGCTCGGTCGGCGAGCGGCTTACGAGACCGCCATCGTCGTGGAACGCGGCACCGATCGCTCGGGCGAGCCCCGCCTCGCCGGTCTTCAGGCGCCCGGGGCCGCCCTGCACGACGAGCGCCGCGGCGATCACCCCGCTCCAGGCGGCGATCCGCGCCAGGCCCGGCGGTCCCTTGTCGGCACTGCGCTCGAGGTGCCGAGCGCCGCGGGCGAGCGTGTAGAGAAGGCTCGATCGGTAGACGAGGTCGGAGCTCGAGAGGATGTAGGGCGCATAGGCGGTCCAGAAGAGGACGCGGCGCCCCCACAAATCGGCGCGCCAGGCCGGTTCGCTGATCTGCTCGGCGAAGGCGGCCAGCCACTTGCGCGCGATCCCTTCGGCGATCTTGGCGCCGCGCTCCCGGGTCGCCGCGGCGGAAAGATCGCGCAACCAGGCGAAGCTGTGCAGATAGGCGGTGAAATCCTCGGGCAGGCCGATCGTCGCGAAATCGAGCTCGGCGATCGGCACCTCGGTGCCGTTGTGCGAGAAGCGCCCGGCAAGCAGCGCCTCGCCCGCCGCCTTGTCGCCGGCGATCGGGTCTTTGGGCACCGCGATCAGCTTCAGCGGCACTCGGCCCCGCAGGCGCATCTTGTGCAGCGGAGTCCGCCAGGCGAGGCGGTGGAGGCGGTGGTTGAGCCGCTCGAACAGCGAGAGGCCGCGGTCGTCGCCGACCCGGATCAGCCTCTTGCCCGGTTCGATCTCCCCTGCGCCCGTATCGCTCTCCACCCGCGCGTGGCGGCTCACCCTCTCAAACTCCTGATATTGTCCGCATAGGCTTGCGGACCGCCGCGGAACGTCGCCGTCCCCGCGACCAGCACGTCGGCTCCGGCGTCGATCGCGCGCCGCGCGTTGGACTGGTCGATACCGCCGTCGACCTCGAGGTCTATCGCCCGGCCGCTCGCGTCGATCCGCTTGCGGATCGCTTCGATCTTCTTCAGCTGGCTGTCGATGAAGCTCTGCCCGCCGAAGCCCGGATTGACGCTCATCACCAGCACGAGATCGACCTCGTCGAGCACGTAATCGAGCGCCTTGGCCGGAGTCGCCGGATTGAGCGAGACTCCGGCGCGCTTGCCCAGCGCCTTGATCTTCTGGACCGTTCGATGGAGGTGCGGTCCCGCCTCCGGATGAACGGTGATGATGTCCGCCCCGGCCTCGGCGAAGGCCTCGATGAAGGGGTCGACCGGCGAGATCATCAGGTGGACGTCGAGCGGCTTTTGCGTGTGCGGCCTCAGAGCCTTCACCACCGCCGGCCCGATCGTCAGGTTCGGCACGAAATGGCCGTCCATCACGTCGACATGGATCCAGTCGGCCCCGGCCGAGTCGATCGCGCGCACCTCCTCGCCCAGCCGCGCGAAATCGGCGGAGAGGATCGAAGGGGAGATGCGAACCGGCTGCTGCACTTCTCTCAGCCTAAATGGCCCCGAGTCGCGGGGCAAGGAAAGCGGCCGACTTATCCCCCTTTATTTCGTGAGAATCGCGCGATGTAGAAGCTGTCCGCCCCGCCCTCGGCCTCGTAGAGACCCGGCAGAAGCCGCTGCTCCTCCTCGATCGCATAATCCGGCCGGGTGTCGAGGAAGTCGGCGGCGACCCGCTCGCCCTCCTCGCGCTCCAGCGAGCAGACCGAATAGACGAGGGCGCCGCCGGGCTTGAGCCAGCCGGCGACGCGTCCCAGCATCGCCTTCTGGGCCTCGGCCAGCTCGGCGATCGCCCGGGGGCGGACGCGGTGGATGACGTCGGGATGGCGGCGGAAGATGCCGGTCGCCGAGCAGGGCGCGTCGAGCAGGATCGCGTCGACTTGCGCGGGCGGCGACCAGCTCATCACATCAGCCGCGACGACCCGCGCCGAAAGACCGGTGCGGGCCAGATTCTCCGAAAGTCGCGCCAGACGACTTTCCGAGATGTCGACCGCGGTCACGTCCCAGCCGGCCGCGGCGAGCTGCATCGTCTTGCCGCCGGGCGCGGCGCACAGGTCGAGCACGCTGCGGCCGCCGCCTTCGCCGAGAAGCCGCGCGGGCATGGCGGCGGAGATGTCCTGGACCCACCACGCACCCTCGCCGAACGCGATCGCCGTTCCGCGCGGAAGGCGGAGGTGACCCGGCATCAGGCTGACGCCTTCCAGCTCTTCGGGAATATCGCCGAACAGATCGATCGGCGGCGGCTCAGCCATCAGCCGCGCCGCGGCCGCGACGACCGGATCACCCCAGGATTCGCGCCAGCGCGTCGCGAGCTGCTCCGGCAGCGTCGGCACTTCGGGAAGCGTCGGCTTCGTCCGCATCACGCCGCTGAACACCCCGTGGACCAGCTTGCGCGGCCCGCCGTCGACCAAAGGCAGCACCGTGGAGATGGCGGCGTGCGGCGGCGTGCCCAGCGCAAGCGCCTGTACGAGGGCGATCCTGAGGGCGAAGCGCGCCTTGGCGTCGTCGGGCAGGCGCTTGTGCGTGGCGGCGTCGATCAGGGCGTCGAGATCCGGCAGCCGGCGCAGAGTCTCGGCGACGATGGCATGGGCGAAGGCGCGGTCGTCGGTGCGCTCCAGGTCCCGCGTTGCGCTGTCCATCGCCGATTCCAGCGGCAGGCCCTTGCGCAGCACGGCGTCCAGCAGACGCAAGGCGGCCCGGCGCGCGGGCGTGCCGGGCGGATCGGGAGGCGTCGTCTGAACCCTGCTCATCGAATTTCGCGCCTCTCCGTCGCCGGGATGTGGTAGCGGACCCAAGTCAATTCAAACGGAAATCCGCAATGGCAGAGCGCCCGCCCCACCTCAAACCGCCGGCCTATCTCTCCAAGAGCCCGCCACTGCCCGATCCCGCCGAGGTTAAGGAAGAGGCGGAGAGCGGCGGGCCGAAGGGGCTGGAGCCGACCCGTTACGGCGACTGGGAGAACAGGGGGATCGCATGGGACTTCTAGGAGGCGTTACGGCTTCGGCGGGACAGTCGGCGGATCGAACCAGCTCGGCTGGGCGCCCAGCAGGGCCGCCGTCGCCGAACGCCTCGTTGGCGATGCGATGTGTAACCGTGGTGAAGTCGCAAACCGATCCGACTTCCGGATACCGGTCCGCGCCGCCGCCCATATGAATGAAAAAGACCTTGAGGGCGCGGCCGTCGCGGGTGGCAATCTCCACGCCCCGCAGCACCATCAGCATCCCGGATCCGATAGTGGGCATGGGATTGTAGCGCACGACCCGCGCTACCCGGAATTCATGTTCGCCCGCCGGCGCCCATGTTGGCTGCGCCGCCACGTGCAAAGCTAGAAACATCGGCAGCATCGTTCAGACGCCCTCGCTCCTCAGCGGCCGCGCCAGCAGCCGCTCGACCGCTTCGTCGACCGACACCTCCTCCTTCAGGAGCGCGGCGACCGCCGCGACGATCGGCATGTCGATCCCGAGCGCGTCGGCGACCCGCTCCAGTACCGGGGCGGTCGAGGCACCTTCCGCAACGGTCCGACGGTCCGCGAGCAGATCGGCCGGGCGGCGGCCTTCGCCTATGCCCTTGCCGAGGCTGAAATTGCGCGAGCTGGTCGAGGAGCAGGTGAGCACGAGATCGCCCAAGCCGGCGAGCCCCGCCAGCGTTTCGGCACGCGCGCCCTTGGCGAGGCCGAAGCGGGTCATTTCGGCGAAGCCGCGTGAGATCAGGGCCGCGCGGGCGTTCTGCCCGAGGCCTTTGCCCTCGACCACGCCGCAGGCGATCGCCAGCACATTCTTGACCGCGCCGCCGATCTCGGCCCCGGCGACGTCGTCCGAGAGATAGGGACGGAAGGCGGGTCGGGCGATCCGCGCGATCAACTCCTCCCCGAGTGCCTCGTCTTCGGCCGCCAGAGTCACGGCCGTGGGCAGCCCCGCCGCGACCTCGTGCGCGAAGGTCGGCCCGGAAAGCACGGCGATCGGAGAACGCGGCTGCGCTTCGCTCGCGACCTCGTGCATGAGAAGGCCGGTCGAATCCTCGATCCCCTTGGCGCAAAGGACGAGCGGCTTGCCGGCAGCATCCATGCCGCCGAGCACCGATCGCAAATGCTGCGCCGGCGCCACGACCAGGAAAGCGTCGCACGCCTCGAGCGCCACGAGATCGCCGGTGGCGCGGATCGTCGGCCCAAGCGGCACGCCTTTGAGAAACGTCTCGTTTTCATGCCTTGCGCTGATCGATTCGACCACTTCCGCTTCGCGCGCCCAGAGCAAGACCTCCTCGCCTCCGGCCGCCGCGACCTGCGCCAGCGCCGTTCCCCAGGCGCCGCCGCCGAGGATTCCAAGCCTCACGCCTTGACCCCCGCGCCGCGCGCCTTCTCGGCCTCCGGATCGAGCGGCCAGCGCGCGCGGGCGGGCGCGTCGAGCCCGTCGACCAAACCGGCGTCGAAGCGCAGCGCACCAGCCCAGGCAATCATCGCCGCATTGTCGGTGCACAGCCACAGCGGCGGCGCGACGAAAGGCAGACCATGGGCCGTCGCGAGATCGGCGAGTGCGGTGCGCACCGCCTGGTTCGCAGCAACGCCGCCGGCGACGACCAAAGCCGTCGCCCCGCCCGCCCGCTCGAGCGCCCGCGCCGTTCGGTCGACGAGGCAGTCCACCACCGCCTGCTGGAACGAGGCGGCGATATCGTCGGCCGCGTAAAGCTCTGCATCGCGCGCTCGAAGCACCGCGCTCTTCAGGCCGGCGAAGGAGAAATGGGGTTCGCCCGATCCGGCCAGCGGCCGCGGCAGCGGTACGGCGGCGGGATTGCCCCGCGCCGCCGCCTGCTCGACCGCCGGCCCGCCCGGAAAGCCGAGGCCGAGCAGCTTCGCGCTCTTGTCGAACGCCTCGCCGGCGGCATCGTCGATCGTCGTCGCCAGACGGCGATAGCGCCCGATCCCTTCGACGAACAGCAATTGGCAATGGCCGCCCGAGACGAGCAGCAGCAGATAGGGGAATTGAAGATCGGGCTCGCTCAGCATCGGCGACAATGCGTGCCCCTCGAGATGATTGACCGCGACCAGCGGCTTTCGGCAAGCCAGCGCGAGCCCCTTGGCCGTCAGAAGGCCGACCATCACGCCGCCGATCAGGCCCGGCCCCGCAGTCGCGGCGATCGCATCGACCTCGGCGAGATCGATCTTCGCTTCCGCAAGCACCTCCTCGATCAGGCGTGGCAGGATCTCGACATGGGCGCGCGCGGCGATCTCCGGCACGACCCCGCCGAACGGCCGGTGCGCCGCTTCCTGCCCGGCGAGGCGGTGGGCGAGGATGCGCCGGTCGGAGGCGACCAGCGCCGCCGCCGTCTCGTCGCAGCTCGATTCGATGCCGAGGATCAGGCTCATCGCGGCCTTCCCTGCCACCTTGAACGCGTCTAGCACAAGCGCGCCATGGCCAGCCCCCTTCGCATCGGCACCCGCGGCTCGCCGCTCGCCCTCGTCCAGGCGCGCCTCGTCGCCGATGCTTTGGCTGCCCAAGGCTTCGACAGCGAGATCGTCCCGATCACCACCTCGGGCGACATCATCCAGGACCGCCCGCTCGCCGAAGTGGGCGGAAAGGCCTTGTGGACCAAGGAGCTCGACGCCTGCCTCGCCGACGGGCGGACCGACCTTTCCGTCCATTCTATGAAGGACGTGGAGACGCTTCGCCCCGCCATCTTCGCCATCGCCGCGATGCTGGAGCGCGCCGACACGAGCGACCGGCTGATCGGCGCCGAAAGCATCGAAGCGCTGCCGCGGGGCGCGCTAGTCGGCACCTCCTCGCCCCGCCGGGCGGCGCAGTTGCTCGCGCGGCGGAGCGACCTTAGGGTCGCGCCCATCCGCGGCAACGTCCAGACGCGCCTCGCCAAGATAGAGCGCGGCGAGTTCGACGCGACCCTGCTCGCCGCGGCGGGCCTCGCGCGTCTCGGCCTCGACCTCGGCGCGCCGCTCGACCTGCTGCCCGCGCCCGCGCAAGGCGCGATCGGGATCGAAATCCTCGCCGAGCGCGGCGACTTGCGCGACTTGCTCGCGGCCATCGATCATCGGCCGACGCACGAGGCGGTCACGGCGGAACGCGCCTTTCTCGCCGCGCTTGGCGGCGACTGCCATTCGGCGGTGGCGGCGCTTGCCTCCGATGTCCTGGTGCGTGCCGAACTTCTGAGCGCGGACGGGCGCGAGGTCAGCGCGGGTGAGGGCGAGCCGGAGGCGCTGGCGCGGCGGCTGCTCGCCGAAGCGAGCCCGGCGTTGCGGGCGATGTTCCACCCGTGAAGGTTCTGATCCTCCGCCCGCAGCCCGGCGCCGGCGAGACCGCGGCGCGGGCCGGGGCGATGGGGCTCGATCCGGTCGTCGCTCCGCTGTTCACGATTCGGCCGATCGCCTGGACGCCGCCCGCTCCCGCCGGCTTCGGCGCGGTCCTGCTGACGAGCGCCAATGCGGCGCGGCTGGCCGGCGGCGGCATGACGCCGTTCCTTTCGCTCCCCTGCTATGCGGTCGGCGAGCGCACCGCCGCCGCCGCGCGCGAGGCCGGGTTCCGCGACATCCGCACCGGCCCCGGAGACGGCGAGGCGCTGTCGCGCATGATCGCCGCCGAGGGCTCAGGCCCCGCCTTCCATCCCTGCGGGCGGGAGCATCGCGCGTTCGACAACGTCCTTTCGCTCCCTGTTTATGCCGCCGACGCGGCCGAACACCTGCCCGACCCGGCGGCCTCGGCGATTGCTCAGGGCGCGATCGCTCTGCTCCATTCGCCGCGCGCCGCCGCCCTCTTCGCCCAGCTCGCCGGTCCGTTGCGCTCAGCGGTCCAGGTCGTCGCGATCAGCCCGGCGGCGGCCGAAGCCGCAGGTGCGGGGTGGCGCTCCCGCCGGGTGGCCGAATCCCCCCGCGATCATGCCTTGCTGGAGCTTGCCGCCAAGCTGTGTCAGGATGCCGCCATATGAGGTGCGTATGAACGGCGATTACGATCCGCTCGACTCTCCCGCCGTCCGGCGCGGCTCCTGGTTTGGGCCGCTGATTCTGCCGCTCGTCGCGTTCCTGCTCGGTCTCGGCGCGATGGGCTATATCCTCGCCCGCTGGGACGCCGCCGCCCGAGTGGTTGGGGTCCAGCCAGCGCCGCCCCCCGCCGCTCTGGCCGCGCCTGTGGCCCCCGCCCCCGCGCAGGCCGTCGCCGCTCCGCCGGCAAGCGGGGCAACGCCCGCGGAAGAGCCCGAACGGATCCTGATCGACCCCGAAGTGGGGCGGCGGGTCTCCGCGCTCGAGCAGCGCATCGCCCAGCTCGACACCCAGTCGCGCGCCGCGGTGGGCAATGCCGACCGCGCCGAGGGCCTGCTGGTCGCCTTCGCCGCGCGCCGCGCGCTGGACCGCGGCGTGGCGCTCGGCTTCCTTGAGGCGCTGCTGCGCGAGCGGTTCGGCGCCAGCCAGCCGCGCGCGGTCGGAATGATCCTTCTCGCCGCGCGCAACCCCATCACGCTGCAGGAGCTGCAGCTCGGCCTTCAGGAGGCCGGCCCCCGGCTCGTCGGAACGCCGCCCGACGCCACCTGGTGGACGGCGATCCAGGCCGAGCTGGGCGCGCTGATTACCGTTCGCCGCCGCGACACGCCTTCGCCCGAGCCCGAGGAAAGGCTGCGCCGGGCGACTCAGCGGCTCGACGCGGGCCAGGTGGACGTCGCGCTCGCCGAGGTTTCGCGGATTCCGGGCAACGCCACGGCGTCCGACTGGATCCGCAAGGCCCGGCTCTACGTGGCCGCCCGTGCCGCGCTCGACACGATCGAGACCGCCGCCCTGCTCGAACCGCGCGCGCCCGCGCCGGTGCCCGCCGCTCCTGCGCCCGCTAGACCTCGATGAGCGCGTAGGGGCGGCCCTCGGCCGCTTCGACCACCATCTGCGCGCAATTGTAGACCGGCGTGCCGCGAGGAGTCGCTCCGGTGAAGGCGCCGCGATGGGCGTGGCCGTGGACGACCGCCGCGACATGATCGAAGCGGTCGACCGCGTCGGCGAGGCGGGAGCAGCCGAGGAATGGGTAGATTTCGAGCGGCTCGCCCTCGAGCGTCCCGGCGATCGGCGAATAATGCATCACCGCCACGTTTCGCTCGGTCTTGAGCGAGCGCAAGGCGTTCTCAAGCTTTCGCGCCTCGTCGAGCGCGGCGTCGACGAACGCCTTGATCGGCGCCTCGCCGAACGCGCCGAGCTCGCCGCGCCCGAACCCGCCGAGGAAGCCCTTCACCCCGGCGAATCCGACGTCCTTGATCACCACCGCCTGCTCGCCGAGCACGGTGACTCCCGCGGCATGGAGGATTCGTGCGACCTCCTCGGGCTGGCCGCACTCGTAATCGTGGTTGCCGAGCACTGCGACGCTGGGAATCGTACAATGGCGCAGGTCCTCGGCCAGGATCTCGGCCTCGCGAGTCTTGCCGAAATTGGTCAGGTCGCCGCACAAGGCGAGCACGTCGGCGACCTCGGAGATCTCCTCGAACATGTCGCGGTAGCGATGCTCGCTGGCCTCGGTGACGTGGAGATCGCCGATCGCCGCCAGCGTCAGCGTCTCAGTGCCGCTCATGCTTTTCCTCGATCCCCTTGCCGACGACGTCGGCGAAGCCCCACTGGGCGATGTCGATGATGTAGTCGCGCGGCGAGAAGAGCCGGCCGCGGCAGACCCGCATCCGCGCCGCGGGCATGTCGGCCTGGGCCTGCAACCGCGAGATCAGCTCGTCGAACAGCCAGCGCGGAATGCACTCCCGTTCGGTCGGATAGATGAAGCGGAAATTGAGCACGTGGATCAGAAGCACCTCCCAATAGAGCTCGAGCGCGCCGAGCAGATGCTCCCAGTCGATCTCGTCATGCTTCTTGAGGATGACGTGCGCGACGTCCGCGCCGTCGTAGCGGTAGCGGTCCTGGAGGAAGAGCTTGGAGAGCACGAACTGGGTCGGCGGCGTGATCCTGACGTTGGTTCCGTAAACCTCGGATTCGTAGGCATGCTCGAACCAATGGTCGGTGATCGGAATGCTCGCCGTCGACATGTTGTAGATCACGTCGAAGAACAACTCCCCCCTCCACACCTTCCCGATCCACCGCTCGTCCTCAATGTCGATGCGGTAGCCGCGCTCCTTGAAGAAGGAGAGGATCTTGGGCGCGTCGGACGGCTTGCAGAAGACGTCGAGATCCTTGGTCGGCCGGGTGATGCCTGTGTAGCAGGACAGGGCATAGGTGCCCGACAGCAGGAACGGCACGCCGGATTCGTCGAGCAGGCGAAGGCTCTCGACGTAGAAGTCGACCGCCTCGGGCGGCGGCTCGAAAGCGGAGGAGTCGAGTGTTGGAAGCTGGGTGCTCATCGCGCGGCTGAACGGGCGGGCTGCCGGGTCGTTCCGCCGCAACTAGTCGTCAGGGAGCCTTCCAGCCTCTCTAGTCGCGCGCCGGCGCACCGGTCGCGAGACGTACTTGGATGCTGCCACATAAAAAGCATTGTCGAAACACGCTTCCCGATTAGGTTGCTCCCGGAAACCGGCGATGACCGGTCGAAACGGGGCCAGAAAAATGACCGGCATAGTATCCGTTCCTGCAACACCCGATGACGTGCGTCGATTTCTCGACGGCAATCGGCGCAAATACGAGCAGGATTTGCAGCGCCTTCAGCTCGTCCTTTCCGGCCTTCGTCGCAAAGAGCGCGCGCTTCGCCACGTCTACAAAATATATAGCAGGGGAGAAGCTCAAGCCGGAGATGAGCTCAAGAGCGCTCGAAAGATACGATTGAAATTCAATGACTTCAATGAAAAGAGGAAGTCCGCTCAGGCATCGTTGTTCGACGTTCCAGACATTGTCGGGTTGAGGATCGTGGTCTCTTATCCGTCCGATATTTCGGCGATCGCCGCCGTCCTTGACAACGCTATCGACCGCAAAGAACTCCTGGCAGTCGCGATGGGCGCCCCAGCGCCTAGCTCCGTAATAACCACGAGATATGGCCGCCCCTTAGAAACAGGCGGATATTTCGCCTGTCACTACAATGTGAGGCTGCCCGGAGTCGGGATCGCCCGCCCCATTTGCGAGATCCAAATCAAGACCCTCCTCCACGATGCGTGGGGCGCGAAGACCCATGATCTGACCTACAAGCCGGCGGGCAGGATCGGCGCCGAGTTGTTGACTAGCTTCGACCTTCTTGGCGCAAGTCTCGCCAATCTTGATCAGCAAAGCGACGCTTTGAAGACCAGCATCGTGCGGAACGCCAGCGTTCGCGAGGCGAAGCGGCGCCGAGTCCAGACCTGCGTGCTGCACGATCTTTCGGCCGGCGTGCTCGACTCCGTGGCTGATGCGGAACTGCGCCTTGAGCTTGTTGGCCTGCACTCGTGCATAGCGGCCATGGACACCGACACGGCAGACGAGGACGCCCAACCGGTGGCGAACCGCCTTCTTCAAGTGTTTGTCGGGCAGGAGGTCGCCTCATCGAGCTTGTTATGCTTCCTCGCAGCCATGCTTCAGCGGGCAACCTACATCGAGCATGCTCAGGAATCGATTTCGGCACGCGAGCAACTGTGCACCGATCCGCTGGACCGCTTGGGAATAAAGTTCGAGGGCTCGCTGGCCGCCTTTGCCGCGGGAGATGTAGGGGAGGCGATCGATATGGCGGAGAATGCCTCGGAGCTAATGAGAGAGCTGCAGGCCAATCGGGCCGCGGTCTCCAATGTCCTGCGATTGGATCGTATCGCAGTCGAAATGAACTCTAATCTCGCTTATTTCCATGCCGACATCATCGGCTCGCATGACGGCGACAAGCGCAACGCGGTGGCGTGCGGTCGGAGTTACATGGAGCGCAGTATCGCGCTCTACCCTTCCATCGGATTTCCAACTCTGGGCATCCACGCCCCCGACGCGGATCTCCGCGCACTGCTTGCGGCCTCACCGATCGCTGCGGAGGCCTTCTTCGCCCTCGACAGCGAAGCCTATGTCGCGATCCAGACCTCGAACAGCGAGGAGCGGCTCCGCTCGGCACGCGAGCGCCTTGGCTTCATTCACAGCCATGTGCCCGCGCAGGTTAAGAGGATCGCAGGGTTGGCCTTGGATTATCATGATTATTGCGCACGCACGCGCCTCGCGGAACTCGAAAGCAGTTCGACACACACCGACTAGAGCTTCTTGGTGCCCCTGGCGTCTTCCCATCCATACGGAATTCGCATTTTCAGTTCCTTCCAATAACATCCTGAATCAACGGCGATTCGAGGTCAAGAGCAATCTACGTTGAGGATCATTTTGTGATGCTGAACGTCGGATTCCAGACCTTATGCAGCGCGTATATTGCCAAAACGTTCCGGTCGGACCTTAGCTGAGCTTCCTATCTCGTTCATTTGACGGTCCAAAATCCGGCCAGCCGACCGGCCCCACGATGGCGGTTCGAACGTTCGGCCCACCTGCTCACCGCAGAAAGCGGCCCTCCCAGAGTTCGACCTCGAGGGTCCGAGAAATGGAGCGGGCGAAGGGATTCGAACCCTCGACCCCAACCTTGGCAAGGTTGTGCTCTACCCCTGAGCTACGCCCGCTCGACTGGCGGAACCGGTAGGGCCCGGTCCGGGTAAGGCGGCGGCTGCTAGCATGGGCTTGATCGCCCCGCAACCCTGTCCCGAGCGAAGTCGAAGGGCCTGTCCTGAGCGAAGTCGAAGGGCCCCGAACGAATGGGGTTGGCAGGACGGGCCGCCTTCCCACATAGGGCCTAAGACAGGCCGTCCTTCGGAGAGTTTAAGTGGCGACATTGGGTTTGAGCGAAGCCGAGCGCGAGGCGGTCGAGAAATTCCGGCGCGATGTCATCGAGCCGAGCATGACGAACCTCGTCATCCTCGATTTCTGGGCCGAATGGTGCGGCCCCTGCAAGCAGCTCGCCCCGCTGCTGGAGAAGGTCGCCGCCGATTATGCGAACCGCGGCGTCACCCTGGTCAAGGTCAACGTCGACGAGGAGAAGCTGATCGCGGCCCAGTTCCGGATCCAGTCCATCCCGACCGTCTACGCCTTCTTCCAGGGCCAGCCGGTCGCCGATCTTTCCTCGGCGCGCACCGAGGGCCAGCTGACCGGCGCTCTCGACCAGATCCTCGCCCAGCTTCCCGTCGCGGGCGAGGCGCAGCAGATCGAGGCCGAGATCGAACCGCTGATCGCGATGGGCGAGCAGGTGCTCGGGGAAGGCGATGCGGAGCGGGCGGCCAATATCTTCCAGCAGATTTTCGAGATGGCGCCCGAGAATCCCGAGGTCGTCTCCGGCCTGGCGCGCGCCCTGATCGGGGCGGGGAAGCCGGACGAAGCGCGTGCGAAGCTCGAGGGCCTGCCTGAGAAGGTGGAGAAGGACCCGGCCATCGCCCGGGCCCGTTCGGCGCTCGCCCTCGCCGAGGCCGCGCCCGCCGGCGAGACGGCCGAGCTCGAAGCGAGGCTCGCCGCGGATCCCGACGATCATCAGGCGCGAATCGATCTCGCCGGCGCTTTGATGGCCGCCGGCGACCGCGATGCGGCGGCGAACCATCTGCTCGAAAGCATCCGGCGCGACCGCGACTGGGATGAAGGGGCGGCACGCAAGAAGCTGCTTCAGATCCTCGAGGCGGTCGGCCTGGAGGATTCCTGGGCGGGCGCTCAGCGGCGCCGGCTGTCGTCGATATTGTTTGGCTGATGGAAGGCAGCCTCCTGCGCATCCCCGTCTTCCCTCTGGCGGGCGCGCTGCTCTTTCCCGGCAGCCAGCTCCCCCTGCACATTTTCGAGCCGCGATACCGCGCGATGATCCGCGACGCGCTGGCGAGCGACCGCCTGATCGGAATGATCCAGCCGAAGCCTGCCCCAAGCGAAGTCGAAGGGGGCGGCGGCGCCCAGCCGGACCTGTTCGACGTCGGCTGCATCGGCCGGATCGGGACCTGCGACGAGCGCGAGGATGGATGTTTCGACATCGTCCTGGAAGGGCTCAGCCGCTTCCGCGTCGCGCGCGAGGCGAAGGTCGACACGCCCTACCGCCAGGTCGATGCCGATCGCGAGCCTTTCGACGAGGAGGGGGACCCGGTTCTGGGCCTCGCCCAGCGCGCCGAGGTGGAGCGCGAGGCGAGGCGCTACGCCGACGCGCTCGGCTACATGATCGAATGGGAGCAGGTCTCCCGGCTCGACGACGAAATGCTGGTCAACGGGATTTCGCAGATCGCCCCGCTCGACGTCGGTTCGAAGCAGGCGTTGCTCGAGGCAACGGACCTCGCCGACCGCGCCGACCTGCTCGTCCAGTTCATGCAGTTCCAGCGCATGGCGCCCGGCGGAGCGGACGGGCCGGAGACGATGCAATAGCCTAATCCTCCTGCATTTGCAGGGGAGGATTAGGATCAGATCGGCAGGCCCCTGAGCAGCAGCGGCAAATCGCCCGATTCGCCGCGCGCCTCGGCCATCAGCCGGTCCTTTAGCGGCCCGATCCGCTGCACCGCGCCCATGCCCAGCCGGCGAAGGGCAGAGGCGGTCTTGCCGGGCACGCCGTAGAGCCGGGTCAGCGAATCCGTCGCCATCGCCACCATCAAGGTGTCGAGGCTGCGCCAGCGCTCGTAGCGGTCGAGCAATTGCGCGTCGCCGAGATCGAGGCCGAGCCGGGCGCCTTCGACAAGCACCTCGGCGAGCGCGGCGGCGTCGCGAAAGCCGAGGTTTAGGCCCTGGCCGGCAATCGGATGGATGCCGTGAGCGGCGTCCCCGACCAGAGCGAGCCGAAGGTCTGTGAGCCGCGCTGCGTGGTGGAAGCCGAGCGGATAGCTCCAGCGGGGCCCGGCCAGCGACACCGTGCCGAGGAAGCCCCCCATTCTCTTCTCGATCTCATGGCTAAGCGCGCGCTCCGGCAGCGCCAGCATCGCGGACGCATCCCGCTTGGAGACCGACCAGACGATCGCCGAGCGGGGGCGTCCGTCCTCGCCCGCCAGCATCGGCAGGATGGCGAACGGCCCGGCGGGATAGAAAATTTCATAGGCGGTCTCGTCATGCGGCCGCTCGTGCGAGACCGTGGCAACGATCGCCACGTGATCGTAGCTCCAGCGGGCGAGCGGCAGGTTGGCGGCCTCGCGCATGGGCGAGTTGCGCCCTTCGGCCGCGACCAGCAGCGGCGCGGTGAGCAGGCGGCCGTCGTCGAGCGCCACGCGAACTCCGTTGCCGTCGCGCACAGTCTCGGCCGGGCGCGCCGGCATAACGAGCTGGATAAGCTCGGCCGCCCGGGCGCTCTCCTGCAGCGCGCCGCGCAGGAGCCGGTTCTCGACCATCACGCCGAGCGGATCGTCGTTCTCCTCGGGCTCGAAGGCGATGCCGCCTGGTGCGAGGCCATCGCTGACTCGGATGGCGCGGATCGCGCAGGTTCGGTCTTCGAGCCGGTCCGCCACGCCGAGCGCCTCCAGCATCCGCCAGGAGGAGCTCGAGACGGCGGTGGCGCGCCCGTCATAGGCTTTGGCGATCTGGGTGGCGGGATCGGCGGGATCCACGACGATCGTCGCCAGCCCATGCCGGTCGAGCGCGAGCGCTAGGCTGAGTCCCACCAGGCCGCCGCCGAGGATGATCACGTCCGCTTGGCTCATTTCCTTCCCCTAGACCGTTTTCCCGAAAACGGTCCAGATCATTCAAAGGAGCGCTTTTCGGCCGCAAAACCGGACCACTTTTGCTGAAAAGCGCTCCGCCGTTGCCCCGCTGCAACGCCAAGCGCTTGACCGGGGAGTCCGAGCGGGCGCATTAAGCCTGTTGGGAACATTTGGGGCACATATCCGATGGCGGCAGCAACCGCGAACAGCGATGGGCCGGGCCGTATCGCGCAGTGGCGCGACGGCACGGTGCGGCTCGTCCGCCGCTCGCGGAGCTTCTTCGGCGGCCTGGCCCTCACGCTTGGCGCTTTGGGCGGCGCCGTCGCCCTGATCACCTACCATCCGAGCGACCCCTCGCTGAACACCGACGCTGCGGGCCCGGTTCAGAATTGGATGGGCGCGATCGGCGCCTGGACTTCCGATTTGATGCTGATGCTGCTCGGGCCGCCGGCGGCGCTGCTGCTGCCGGTGATCCTCGTCATCGGCCTCAGGCTGACGCGTGGGAGCGATGCCGGCCGCTGGCTGCGCGCGCTGGTCGTCACCGCCATCGGAATCGCCCTGATCGGCGCCGGGGCAGGGCTGTTCGCGGGCGGCGCGGTCAACGGCCTGCCCGCGGGCTGGGGCGGCGCGTTCGGCCTCGCGCTGGCCGGTCTGATCGATTGGGGGCTCGCTTTCCTCGGCGACTCCGGGATCGTCGGCCCGTTCAGGATCGCGATCATCGCCATCGCCGCCGCTTGCGGCCTGGCGCTCTGCCTGATCGGCCTCGGCCTCACCGCCGAGGAGCGCCGCTGGCTCAGCACGCGGCGGCTGGCGCGCGAGGCTGCCGACGAAGACGATCCGGCGGCCGTTCCCGAGCGCCCGGCGCGGGCTCCGGTCGTACCGGCGACCCAGCCGCGCGGTCCGGTCATCGCGGATCGCGCGCCCGACGCGGTGCGCCGCCCGTTGCGCGAGCGCCAGCCCTCGCTCGCCCTCGGCGACAGCTACACTCTTCCCTCGGTCGACCTGCTCACGCCGCCGCCGCCGCGGACCAACGTCGTGCTCGACAAGGCGGCGCTCGAGCGCAACGCCCGTCTGCTCGAATCGGTGCTCGACGATTTCTCGGTCAAGGGCGAGATCGTCGAGGTCCGGCCCGGTCCGGTGGTGACGATGTACGAGCTCGAGCCCGCATCGGGCATCAAGGCGAGCCGGGTGATCCAGCTCGCCGACGACATCGCCCGCAACATGTCCGCGCTCTCGGCCCGGGTCGCGACCATTCCGGGCCGGTCGGTGATCGGCATCGAGCTTCCCAACGCCAAGCGCGAGATGGTGAGCTTCTCCGAGCTGGTGTCGAGCCCCGCCTTCGAGGATCAGGTCGCCTCGCTTCCGATCATCCTCGGCAAGAACATCGCCGGCGATCCGGTCGTCGCGGACCTCGCGCCGATGCCTCATTTGCTCGTCGCCGGCACCACCGGTTCGGGCAAGTCGGTCGGCCTCAACGCGATGATCCTCTCGTTGCTCTACCGGCTGACTCCCGAGCAGTGCAAACTGATCCTGATCGACCCCAAGATGCTCGAGCTCAGCGTCTACGACGACATCCCGCACCTCCTCGCTCCGGTCGTCACCGAGCCCGCCAAGGCGATCCGCGCGCTCAAATGGACGGTCGAGCAGATGGAGGAGCGCTACCGGATGATGGCCTCGGTGGGCGTTCGCCAGCTCTCCTCGTTCAACGCCAAGGTGCGCGAGGCGAAGATGAAGGGCCAGCCGCTCGGCCGCCGGGTTCAGACCGGCTACGATCCGGAGACCGGCCAGCCGCGCTACGAGATGGAGGAGCTGGACTACGACGTGCTACCCCAGGTCGTCGTCGTCGTCGACGAGCTCGCCGATTTGATGATGACCGCCGGCAAGGAGGTCGAGTTCCTGATCCAGCGCCTCGCCCAGAAGGCGCGTGCCGCCGGAATCCACCTGATCATGGCCACCCAGCGGCCCTCGGTCGACGTCATCACCGGCGTGATCAAGGCGAACCTTCCGACCCGAATCTCCTTCTCGGTCACCTCGAAGATCGACAGCCGTACGATCCTCGGCGAGCAGGGCGCGGAGCAGCTGCTCGGCCGCGGCGACATGCTCTACATGCCCGGCGGCAAGCAGATCGCCCGGGTCCACGGGCCCTTCGTCTCCGACGAGGAGGTGCGCGCAGTCGCCGATTTCTGGCGCGCCCAGGGCCATCCCGACTACGTCCAGGCGGTGACCGAGGAGCCCGAGGACGGCGGCTATATGTTCGAGGGCCAGCCGGTCGGCGAGGACGATGCCGAAACCCAGCTGTTCCGCCGCGCGATCCAGATCGTCGCCGAGAGCCAGAAGGCGTCGACCTCCTACCTCCAGCGACAGCTGCGCGTCGGCTACAACAACGCCGCGCGCCTGATCGAGCGGATGGAGAAGGAAGGCGTGGTCAGCGCGCCCGATCACGTCGGCCGCCGCGAGGTGCTGGTCGACCCCGAGGGGCGGCCGCTGGTCTGAGGGAACTGCCGGGTTCACTGGACATTCAAGCGGCAAGCGACATATCGCCCGCCATCCCCGCCCGAGAAGGATAGTTCATGCTGCGTCTTCGCGCCCTCGCCCTCGCGACCCTTCCCGCGACCCTCGCCGTCGCCGCGCCGGTCGCGCTCCACGCGCAGGCGGCCCCGGCCGGCCTGGCTCAGGTCCAGGCCCATTTGCGCGCGGTCAACACGATGACCGCCAACTTCAGCCAGAGCGACCGCCAGGGCCGGACCCTCGCGGGCACGCTGACCATCCGCCGTCCAGGCCGCGTCCGCTTCGATTACGGCCGCACCGCCAACATCCTGATCGTCGGCGACGGCAACGCGCTGACCTTCATCGACTATGACGTCGGGCAGCGCCAGCGCTGGCCGATCAACGATTCCCCGCTCTCCGTCCTGCTCAACCCCAATCAGGACCTCGCCCGCTACGCGCATGTGGTGCAGAACGACGCGCAGGTGCTGATGATCGAGGCCCGCGATCCGCGGCGCCGCGAGTTCGGAACGATCAGCATCGCCTTTGCCAAGGTCGCCAGCGCTCCGGCCGGCCTGATGCTCCAGGGGTGGAACATGCGCGACGCGCAGAACCACCTGACGACGGTTCGGCTCTCCAACCAGCGCTTCAACGTGCCGGTCGCCGACAGCGCCTTCACCTACCGCAACCCGACGCGGCGCGGCCCGCGCGGTTAATCCTCGTTCATCGGCGCGACAGGTCGCCGGGCATAGAATCAGCCTGCAATTGCCGGTTGCGGGGCGGGTTTTCCCCCTGTTGCTCGTGTCGCAACCGCGCAATTGACCTCGCGTAGCAACGCTTGGTGGGCCTCCGCTCCACGCCCCCGGAGCGGGGGCCCTTCATGCCTTCGCGCCCTGCCGAATCGACAGCCAAACAACCTGCCGCTAAGCCCGCCGCAATGTCCTCCTCTCTGAAAATCGCCTCATGGAACATCAATTCGGTCCGCGCGCGCGTCGAGATCGTCGAGAAGTTCCTGACCCAGGAGGCGCCCGACATCCTCTGCCTGCAGGAAACCAAGGTCCGCGATTCCGAATTCCCGGAGGGACTGTTCCGCCGCCTCGGCTATGATCAGATCATCATATGCGGCCAGCCGATGCACCACGGCGTCGCCATCGTCTCCAGGTTGCCGATGCGCGAGGACGACCGGCACGACTGGCAGGACAATGGCGAGGCGCGCCATGTCGGCGTGCGCCTCGATTGCGGGATCCGGCTGGAAAACGTCTACATCCCGGCCGGCGGGGACGTTCCGGACCGCGCGGTCAACCCGAAATTCGGCCAGAAGCTCGATTTCATCGGCCGGATGACGCGCTGGTCCGAGGGCGTGCGCTGCCCGACCATCGTCGTCGGCGACTTCAACGTCGCGCCGCTCGAATGCGACGTGTGGAGCCACAAGCAGCTGATCAATGTCGTCAGCCACACGCCGATCGAGGTCGAAGCGCTGACGGGCCTGCAGGCGAGCAACGACTGGGTCGACCTGGGCCGCCACTTCCATCCGGCCCCGCAGCGTCTCCATACCTGGTGGAGCTACCGCTCGCCGGACTGGACGAAGAACGACCGCGGCCGCCGGCTCGACCATATGTGGGCGACCGCCGACGTCGCCGCCCTGGCTTCCGCGCACAAGGTCTACGAACCCTGCCGCAACTGGACGCGGCCGTCCGACCACGTGCCGCTGATGACGGAATTCGCTCTTTGAGCGGCGCGCGGGATGTCGCCCGCGCGATCGACGCGCTCCGGCGCGGCTGGCCGGTGGCGGTCGGCGAAATCTCGTTCCTCGCCGTCGAGACGGCCGACGAGGAAGGCCTTGCCGAATTCGACGGCGACACGCCCTCCGGCCTGCTCATCGCCGGCAATCGCGCCGCGACCCTGAAGCTCACCAACCAGCGCGAAGCTCTGCCGACGGAGCCCGTGCTGATCGTCCGCGCGCCCTGGATCGATCTCGCCGCCGCAATCGCCGTCGCCGATCCGGCGCTCGACCTCGCATACCCGCTCAAGGGCCCGTTCAAGACCGCGCCGCTCTGCTCGCCGCCGACCGCCGAGGCGGCGATGCGCCTTGCCCGCCTCGCCGGCCTGCTCCCCGCGCTGTTCACGCGCCGCGACGCGCCCGCCGAGATGCGCGTCGCGGCGGATGACGTCATGACGTTCGGGTCGGGCGCGGACCTCAGGATCGTCTCGCGTGCCCGCCTGCCCAGCCGCTTCGCCGAGAAGGCCGAGATCGTCGCCTTCCGCTCGGACGGCGACACCGCCGAGCATGTCGCGCTCATCGTCGGCGACCCGGCCGGAGAGCCGCCGCTGGTCCGGGTCCATTCCGAATGCCTCACCGGCGACGCGCTCGGCAGCCTGAAATGCGATTGCGGACCCCAACTGAGCGCCGCGCTCGAGGCCATCGCCGCTTCGGGCTGGGGCATCCTGCTCTACCTCCGCCAGGAAGGCCGGAGCATCGGCCTGGTCAACAAGCTGCGCGCCTATGCGCTGCAGGACCAGGGCTTCGACACGGTCGACGCGAACCTGCGCCTCGGCTTCGCCGACGACGAGCGCGATTTCTCGGTCGCCGCCCGCATGCTCGAGAAACTCGGCCAGCCGCGCATCCGCCTGCTCACCAACAATCCGCGCAAGGCCGAAGCGCTGGAGCGGCTCGGCATCGCCGTCGTCGAACGCGTCCCGCTTAGAATCGGCGAGAGCGAGCACAACCGCGCCTACCTCGCCACCAAGCGTGATCGGAGCGGGCACCAGCTCTAGCGAAGAAGCCGGGCGACCTCATCGAAGTCGTGGGCGATCATGGTTACGCCCAGCCCGCGCAGCCGCTCTTCATGGCCCTCCAGGCAATGACGCCCGGCGACCAGCCCGATCACCGTCGCCCCGCTCGCAAGCGCGCCTTCGACTCCGACCGGCGAATCCTCGATGATCGCGATGCGCTCGATCGGAACGCCCATCGCCGCGGCCGCGTGGAGATAGAGGTCGGGCGCCGGCTTGCCGCGCTCGACATGCTCGCGCCCCGAGAAGATCCTGCCTTCGAAAACCCCGGCGAGACCGAGATGGGCGAGGTGGCTCTCGATCCAGTGGGTAGAGCTCGACGAGCAGATCGCCTTGGGGAGATCGGCGGGCAGGCCCCGGATGAAGGCGACCGCGCCGGCAACCTCCTCCAATCCCTCGGCGATGGCCCGGGCATCCTCTTCGGCGCGGGCGTCGTGAAAGTCGCCCGGCAGGTCGCCGCCGATCCAGCGTTCGATCGCGCCGAGGAAGTCGCGGCCCGCCAGCCCCATGAACTCGCGCATCGAATCCTCGACGCTGGTCGGATAGCCGCGCTCGGTCAGGTAATCGGCGATCTGCTTGTTGCCCGCCCATTCGCTCTCGAGGAGGACGCCGTCGAAATCGAAAATGAGCGCGTCGAATTTCAAGCGTTACGCTCGCCGAACAAAGCCGTGCCGACGCGCACATGGGTCGCGCCGCACATTATGGCGGTCTCGAAATCGGCCGACATGCCCATGGACAGGCCTTTGAGGCCATGACGCCGCGCCAGCTTGGCGAGCAGGGCGAAATAGGGCGCCGCCTCGACGCCCTCGGGCGGGATCGCCATCAGGCCGAGGACGCGCAGCCCTTTCCCCCGGGCCGCATCGAGCAGGCCCGGCAGCTCCGCCACTGTGCAACCGCCCTTTTGCGGCTCGTCGCCGATATTGACCTGGATGAAGCAATCCGGCCCGCGGCCGAGCTTGGCGACCGCCTTGGCCAAGGCTTCCACCAGCGAGGGACGGTCGATCGAGTGGATCGCGTCGAACAAAGCCGCCGCGTCTTCCGCCTTGTTCGATTGGAGCCGGCCGATCAGGTGGAGGCGCAGATCGCCCCGCCGCGCCCTCAGCGCCGGCCACTTCTCCTGGGCCTCCTGGACCCGGTTCTCGCCAAAGACGCTTTGCCCCTCGGCGATGAGCCCCTCGATCGCCTCGGCGCCTTGAGTCTTCGATACGGCGATGAGGGTCACGTCGCCCGCCGGGCGCCCGGCGCGCTGCTCCGCGGCGGCGATCCGGCTCCTGATCTCTTCCAGCGGGGAAAGCGCCATGGCCTATGCTATAGGAAGGGCGATGCGCCCCCGCCACCCTCTGCCGCGCCTCTGGCTGATGACCGACGAACGGCAGGGCGACCGGCTGGCCGACGCGGTCGAGCGCCTGCCCGAGGACGGCGGGATCGTCTTTCGCCATTACGGTCTTATCGAAGTCGCGCGGCGCAACTTGTTCGATGCGGTGCGGGCCGCGCATCCCGGCCTGCTGTTGCTCGCCGGACCGGCCACGCTCGCGGAAAGCTGGGGCGCCGACGGAAGCCACGGCCGAGGCCCTGGGCGCGGCCTGAGGAGCGCCCCCGTCCACAATTATGCGGAGCTACGCGCCGCCGAGCGCGACGGAGCCGCCCTCGTCTTCCTCTCGCCGGTCTATCCCACGCGAAGTCACCCCGACGCGAAGGCGCTCGGCCTCGCCCGCTTCGCCTGGCTCGCCCGCCGAACGCCGCTGCCGGTGATCGCGCTCGGCGGCATGAATCGAAGGCGCGGACGAAGGCTCGCCTCGTTCGGCGCTTACGGCTGGGCGGGAATAGACGCCTGGAGCGCCTGAGGCGCTAGAAGCGGAACGCGGTCCCGACGTAGACGGCCTGGCTGTCGCGGCGGCCGACCGGGGCCAGCGGCTCGAGCCGGTCGCGGGCGATTCGGTAGCGTGCGCCTGCGGTGACGTCGACGTTGCGGGCGATCGAGAAGGCGCCGCCGACGTCGAGCTGATAGGCCTGGTCCTCGGAGAGGATGCGTTGCGTGCCCTCCGCCCGTTCGGCGGCGACCGCGACTCGGCCGGTGATCCGGCGGGTGGCGCGGTAGCTCATGCCGACTTCGGCCGATTCGCGGGTGCCGGCGATCAGGCCGGCATCGGCCTGGGCCACGTCGCCGGTGATGGCGAAGCGCCGCCACCCCAGGGAAACCCCGAGATTGTAGGAGCTCGGCGTGATCGCGGTGACCGCGGAGGCCGAGGTCGGCCCCGCGTCGCGCTGCGCGGCCGCCATGCTGTTCGTCTGGCCGCGGATCGCGACCTGGATGCCGCGCTGGCGCTCGCGCCCCGCGGTCGCCGCCGGGGTCAGGCGGAAATCGCCGCCCAGGCTGGTGCCCCGGCGGGCCAGGGCCGCTGCGAGTCGCGGATCGGAAACGGCCGGCGTGAAGGCGCCGACCGGGCGGCTTGCGCTCGCCACGGCGGCTGGGCGATTACCCTTGGTTCTCTGGGTGGTGGTCGCGAATGCGGGCGCGATGAGCAGCGCCATCGCGATCAGCGATGCGCTTGCCGTCGTGCCTAGGGCCCGCACTTTGTTCAAACGACCTTTCTCCCCTCTTGACCGGGACTTAGTATGAGTCAGTGGCGAATCCCAGCGAAGCCGGTCCTCCCGCACCTGAATCTCTCCCTCTGTTGCAACATTCCCACAATAAGGGTTTCCCCTGAACCGCCGGTTGCCCGGACCCACCCCCGGCGGCGCTCAAGAGGGCGCTTGCCGGGGACGCGGCGATACCTATAACGGCAAGCGCCCCTTTCGTTTCCAAGGATCCCATATGGCTCGCCTAATTTCCCTCGGCCTGGCCGCCGTTGTCGCCGTCTCCCTGCCGGCCTGTTCGTCGCTCGAATTCGGCCGGCCGCGCGGAAGCGCCACGACTTCCGAGCGCAGCGACATCGCCGCCAGCCAGGTGACGACGATCGGCGTCAACGCCTATCTCTGGCGCGCCGCGCTCGACACGCTCTCTTTCGCGCCGTTCGCGCAGACCGATTCCAACGGCGGCGTGATCGTCACCGACTGGTACGTCAACGCCGAAAACCCCTCCGAGCGGGTCAAGCTGACCGCCGTGATCCTCGACCGCGACCTGCGCGCCGACGCGCTTCGGGTCACCGGGGCGCGGCAGACGCTGCAGAACGGCCAGTGGATCGACGCTCCGCTGGCCGCGGCGACCGTCCAGCGGATCGAGGAGATCATCCTCACCAGAGCGCGCGACCTGCGCCGCGCCGCGATCGCGGGCTAGGCAACCGGAGTAAGCGTTCGCGATGGCATCGCGCTTCAATCCTCTCAAAGCCGATGCCCATTGGCAAAAAGTGTGGGACGATGCGGGCAGCTTCCGCGCGTCCGACGCGAGCGATCGTCCCAAGGCCTATATCCTGGAGATGTTCCCCTATCCGTCGGGACGCATCCACATGGGGCACGTCCGCAATTACACGATGGGGGACGTGCTCGCGCGCTATCGGCGAATGAACGGTTTCGAGGTGCTCCACCCGATGGGCTGGGACGCCTTCGGTATGCCGGCCGAAAATGCGGCGATGGAGCGCAAGGTTCATCCGGGCGAATGGACCTGGTCGAACATCGCGACGATGAAGGCGCAGCTGAAGAGGCTCGGCTTCGCGCTCGACTGGAGCCGGGAGATCGCGACCTGCGATCCCGCTTATTACGGGCATGAGCAGGCGCTGTTCGTCGATCTGTTCGAGGCGGGGCTCGTCTATCGCAAGGAAAGCGAGGTCAATTGGGACCCGGTCGATATGACCGTGCTCGCCAACGAACAGGTGATCGACGGACGCGGCTGGCGCTCCGGCGCGCTCGTGGAGCGGCGCAAATTGAGCCAGTGGTTCCTGAAGATCACCGATTTCGCCGAGGAGCTGCTCGACGGCCTGGCGACGCTCGACCAGTGGCCGGACAAGGTCCGGCTGATGCAGGAGAATTGGATCGGCAAGAGCCGGGGCATGAAGTTCCGGTTCGCGGTCGAGCCGGCCGAGCGCGGCGCCATCAAGTCGGTCGAGGTGTTCACCACCCGGCCCGACACGATCTTCGGCGCCAGCTTCGTCGCCGTCTCGCCCGACCACCCGCTCGCGCAGGAATATGCCGCCCGCTCGCCCGAGGTGGCCGCCTTCATCGAACGTTGCAAGCAGGGCGGAACGACGGCGGCCGAGCTGGAGACGGCGGAAAAGCTCGGCCTGGAGATCGGCGAGGCCTATCACCCGCTCGATCCGGATTGGGAGCTGCCGGTCTTCATCGCCAATTTCGTGCTGATGGATTACGGCACCGGAGCCATTTTCGGCGTGCCCGCGCACGACCAGCGCGATTTCGAATTCGCGACCAAATACGGCCTGGAGATCCGGCGCGTGGTTGCGGCGAGCGCCGAGCAGGCAGACAAGCCGGTCGTGGGCGAGGCGGAAAGCGGCGACGGCATTTTGGTCAACTCGCGCTTCCTGGATGGCAGGACCGTGGAGAGCGCCAAGGCGGCGGTGATCGAGCGCGCCGAGGCCGAGGGCTGGGGCGAGGGAACGACGGTCTGGCGGCTGCGCGACTGGGGCGTCTCGCGCCAGCGCTATTGGGGCACGCCGATCCCGATCGTCCACTGCGCGAAATGCGGCGCCGTGCCGGTCCCGAAGCGGCAGCTTCCGGTCGTGTTGCCCGATGACGTCAGCTTCGACATCCCGGGCAACCCGCTGGAGCGCCACCCGATCTGGGCGAAAGTCGCCTGCCCGAGCTGCGGCGGCGAGGCTCGGCGAGAGACCGACACGCTCGATACGTTCGTCGATTCCTCCTGGTATTTCATGCGCTTCGCCAGCCAGCCCGAGGACAGGCCGTTCGACAAGGCCGTCGCCGGGCGCTGGCTTCCGGTCGATCAGTATATCGGGGGCGTCGAGCATGCGATCCTGCATTTGCTCTACGCCCGCTTCTGGACGCGCGCTTTGCAGCGGATCGGGATGATCGACGTGGCCGAACCGTTCCGCGGCCTTTTCACCCAGGGCATGGTCACCCACCGCACCTATCAGGACGAGGCCGGAAACTGGCTTCTGCCCGAGGAAGCCGAGGCGGCGATGCAGGCCGGCAAGGCGGTGACTCCGGGCCGGGTCGAGAAGATGTCTAAGTCCAGGCGCAACACGGTCGATCCCGAGCCGATCGTCGACCAATACGGCGCCGACGCGGTGCGCTGGTTCATGCTGTCCGATTCGCCCCCCGAGCGCGACCTCGAATGGAGCGAGGCGGGGATCGAGGGCGCCTGGCGCTTCATCCAGAGGCTGTGGCGAATTTCCGAAACGCGCGAGGGCGCCGAAGGCGAGGACAAGGCGCTCGATCGCAAGCTCCACCAGACCATCGCCGCAGTCGGCGCGAACATCGAATCGCTCGCCTTCAACAAGGCGGTCGCCAATATCTACGAGCTCGCCAACGCCATCGAAAAGGCGCCCCCCAGCGCCTCGCGAACCGGCGCTGCCGAGGCATTGATCCGCCTCGTCGCGCCGATGGTCCCGCATGTGGCCGAAGAGGCCTGGGCGGCGGCCGGCCGGGTAGGCCTGATCGCCGACGCGCCCTGGCCGAAGGCCGATCCGGCGCTGCTCGTCGAGGACGAGGTGACGATCGCGATCCAGGTCAACGGGAAGCTGCGCGACACGCTGACCGCCCCCAAGGGCGCGCCGAAGGAGGCGCTCGAGGAGATGGCGCTCGGCTCCGAGAAGGTCGCCAGGATCCTCGAGGGCAAGCCGCCGCGCAAGGTGATCGTCGTTCCCGACCGGCTGGTGAACCTCGTCGCGTGAACGGCCGCGCCGCCCTCGCTCTCCTTTTGCTTGCGCTGGCGGGATGCACGCTCCGCCCGCTCTACGCGGGCGGCGCTTCCGGCGCCGTCGTCCAGACGTTGCGCGGCGTGCAGGTGGCGCCCATCGCCGGGCGCGGCGGCTGGCTGGTGCGCACGGCGCTCGAGGACCGGCTCGGGCGCGGCGAAGGCCAACCGGTCTACCGGCTGGAGGTCGAGCTCAGCGACGACATTACCGGCTTCGGCATCCGCTCCGACAATGCCGTGACCCGCGAGCGGCGAACCTTGCGCGCGCGCTACCGGCTGGTCGAGGCCGAACGCGGGACGGTGGTCCTCGACGCCACCGCGGGCTCGGACGCCGGCATCGACGTCGTCTCCAGCGAATATGCCACGGTCGCGGCCGAACAGACCGCGCTCGAGCGGCTGTCGGTCGAGATCGCCGACCAGATCGTCGCCCGGATCGCGCTTTTCGCCCAGCGGGGCGGCGCCGGCGGCCGGTGAAGGCGAACGCCGCCCAGATCGCCAAGGCGCTCAAGGCTCCCGCCGAGACCCGCTTCTTCCTTCTGCACGGGCCGGACGAGGCCGGGAGCCGGGCGATGGTCAAGGCGCTGGCCGCCGCCGTCGGCGCCGATGCCGAGCGGATCGATCTCAGCGGCGCCGATCTCAGGGCCGATCCGGCGCGATTGGCCGATGAGGCCGCCTCCATCTCGATGTTCGGCGGCGCTCGCTGGATCCTCGTCGAACAGGCCGGCGACGAGATCGTCCCGGCGCTGGAGGCGCTGATCGAGGCGCCGGCCGCCGGAAACCCGGTCGCCATCGTCGCCGGCCCGCTCAAGCCCGCCTCGAAGCTGCTCAAGCTCGCTCTGGCCTCGTCCGATGCGCTGGCCCACGCCTCCTACGTCCCCGACGGGGAGCATGCGTGGAAGCTGGTTCCGGAGCTCGCCCGCGTCCAGGGCCTGACCGTGCGCGCCGACGTCGCCCAGCGCATCTTCGATTCGAGCGGCGGCAACCGCGCGATCGCCGAGCAGGAGCTCGCCAAGTTCGCGCTCTATCTCGACGCCTCGCCGGCGGCTCCCGCCACGCTCGACCACGACATCATCGACGCACTCGGCGCCGCCGCGGACGAGGGCGACCTCGGACGGCTGGCCGACAGCGCGATCGGCGGCGACGCGGCGGCGTTGGAGAGCGAGCTTGCGCGGCTGCACACTATGGGGATGGAGGGCGTCACGCTGATCCGCGCCTTGCTCCGAAGAATGGCGCTGCTGGCGCGCCTCCGGGCCGAAGTCGATTCCGGCCGAAGCCCGGGCGCAGTCATGGCGTCATCGGGCAAGTCGATCTTTTTCAAGGAGAAGGACCGGATCGAGGCGCAGCTCAGGCGCTGGCCCTCCGATCTTCTGGCCAAGGCGATCGCCCGCCTCGCCGAGGCCGAGCGGCAGGTGAAGAGCTCCGGCGGAGTCGGCCCGATCGCCGCCGACGTGGAATTGTTCGCCGTCTGCCGACAGGCGGCTCGGCTGCGGTAGAGCCCGTACTCAATTGGCCCGGGCGGTTTTCGTTTGATTCACAGAGTCATCCCGGCGAAGGCGCACCCCGCAAAGTAGTACTTTGCGGGGACCCCGAAGGCCGGGACCCATGAACACGGTCTTCGAGGTGAAGCGCGATCGCCGCCGGGAGCCTCTCGACCACTTCGGTTCATGGGCCCCGGCTTTCGCCGGGGTGACTCCCCCTGAGTTGCAGCGACACCCGACTTCCTGATTGAGTCCGGATCCTAGTTCCGCCGGGCCACGTGCCCCGCACGCGCCCCGACTAAAACTTGTCGCCGGAAAGCCGCTGGCAGATCATGTCGAGCTGGTCGAGGCTCGAATAGGCGAGCGCGACTATGCCTCCCTGCGGGCTGTGCCGGATCGCGACCTTGAGGCCGAGCATGTCGCCGAGCTGCCGCTCTAGCGCGGCAATGTCGGTGTCGCTGCCCTTATATTCGATCGGCGCTTGGCGCGGCTTCTTCGCCTTGCCGGCGCGGGCCAGCTTCTCCGCCTCGCGCACGGAAAGGCCGCGGCGCACGATCTCTTCGGCCAGGGCCTCGGGATTCTTGGCGGTGATCAGTGCGCGCGCATGGCCCATGCTCAGCTGCCCGGTGCCGACCATGATCTGCACGCTGGCAGGAAGATCGAGCAATCTCAACAGGTTGGCGACATGGCTGCGCGACTTGTGGACGATCCGGCCGAGCTCTTCCTGGGTGTGCCCGTAATCCGCGACCAGCCGCTGATAGGCCTGTGCCTCCTCGATCGCGTTGAGGTCCTGGCGCTGGATATTCTCGATCAGCGCGATCTCGAGCGTTTCTTCGTCCGAGAAGTCCCGGACGATCGCCGGAAGCTCGTGCAGCTGCGCCCGCTGGGCGGCCCGCCAGCGGCGTTCGCCGGCGACGATCTGGAAGCGGTGGCCGTGCGGGCGGACGACGATCGGCTGGATCACGCCGCGGGCCTGGATCGATTCGGCGAGCTCGGCGAGCGCCTCTTCCTGGAAGATTCGCCGCGGCTGGCCCGGGTGCGGCTCGATGCTCGCCACCGGGATCATCTGCACCGAACCCTGCGCATTCTCGCCGCCGCGCACGGGCGCCTCCACGGCGACCTCCCCGAGCAGCGAAGAGAGGCCGCGCCCGAGGCCCGAGGGGCGCTTTCTCGCAGGCAGGGGGTCGCTCATGCCGCTTCCTTCTCCTTCTTGGGCAGGCGGGCGATCAGTTCGCGGGCCAGCGCCATATAGGCTTCGGAGCCCGGGCAGCGATGATCGTAGATCAGCGCGGGCACGCCATGGCTCGGCGCTTCGGAGAGCCGGACGTTGCGCGGGATGACCGTGTCGAACACCACCTTGCCGAGACAGGCCCGAACGTCCTCCGCCACCTGTGAGGAAAGGTTGTTGCGCTTGTCGTACATGGTCAGCGCCACTCCAAGGATCGAGAGCTCCGGATTGAACCGTGCGCGGATCCGCTCGACCGTCTGCAGCAACTGGCTAAGCCCTTCGAGCGCGAAGAATTCGGCCTGGAGCGGGACGAGGATCGAATTGGCGGCGATCAGGGCGTTGACCGTGAGAAGGCCGAGCGACGGCGGGCAATCGATCAGGCATACATCCCAGCGCAGGTCGGCCGAGCCGTCCAGCGCGGTGTCCAAACGGTGGGTTCTTCCTTGTAATTCAATGAGTTCGATCTCCGCGCCGGAAAGATCGACGGTTGCCGGGATGACGTCCAGACGGGGGATCGAGGTCGGCACGACCGCCTGCTCGATCGTGCACCGCCCGGTAAGCAATTCGTAGCTCGAGCTGCCGCGCTCGGCTTGGCCGATGCCCATGCCGGTGGAAGCGTTGCCCTGCGGATCGAGATCGATCAGCAGCACTCGGCTTCCCGTCGCTGCCAGCGCAGTCGCGAGGTTGATCGCCGTGGTGGTCTTCCCCACGCCGCCCTTCTGATTGGCAACCGCGATCCGGATCACTTGGGCTTCTTCCTTCCAGCCTTGCGCCGAACGCCCTCGGCAATGATGATCTGCGCGTCGGCATCGGTCACGCTCGGTTCGAGCCGGAAGCTACCCTGCCACGACGGATCGAGCGCCGCCAGTTCGGACTCGGCGTTTATGCCCTTTGGAAGCAGCCAGATGCTCTTATTTGTGGAAAATCCTGTGCCCAACTCGAGCAGGCGGCCCAGCGGCGCGAAGGCGCGAGCGCTGATGACGTCGAACGGACGGGGCGCAATGCGTTCCGCCTTCGCCGCGACCACCTCGACTCGGACGCCCAGCGCTTCGGCGGTTCGGCTCAGGAATCCGGCGCGAAGCCGGCGTTCCTCCACCAAGGTGACGGGTCCTTGATGCAGCAGGGCGGCAATCATGCCCGGAAAGCCCGCCCCGGTGCCCAAATCGAGCCAGGTCGAATCCCGGGCGGGAACGAATCGCAGCAACTGCGCCGAGTCCGCTATGTGCCGAAGCCACATATGGCCAACGCTGGCTCGGGCAACGAGGTTCTGGCGCTCATTTTCCTCCCGCACGAGCGCCGCGAACCGGTCGAGGCGCGCCATTGTTTCACGTGGAACATCCAACGCCGATTCGACCCAGGCGCGAGCCTCTTCTTCGCTCTTCATGCAGCCCGACGCCGTGCATGGACCAATATCGCCGCCAGGGCCGCAGGCGTGACCCCGCGGACGCGCGAAGCCGCCCCAAGAGTGCTCGGCCGCGCGGCGGAAAGCCGCTCGACCATCTCATTGGAAAGGCCGGGTAAGGCCGAATAGTCCAGCTGGGCAGGCAGGCACACCGCATCGTCCGCCCGCACCCGGTCGATCTCGGCCTGCTGGCGCGCGACATAGGGCGCGTAGCGATGGTCCTGAATCGCTTCCTCCAGGAGCTGCGGCGGCACTCCGGCGAGCTCCGGCTCTACAGCGATCAGCGTCTCGGCGCCGGTCTCGGGAGAACGCAGCCTGTCCGCAAGGCGGCCGTTCTCGCGGCTGCGGCAAAGAATATTTTCGACGCGCGTGCGCGCGGCGCGCCACTCATCGAAATGCCTCCTGCGCGTCTGGGAGACGCAACCGGCGGCGATCGCCTTGGGAGTCAGCCTGGCGGGGGCATTGTCGGCGCGGAGGCGCAGCCGGTATTCGGCGCGGGCGGTGAGCATCCGATAAGGTTCGGTGACGCCCTGCAATACGAGATCGTCGACCATCACGCCGATGTAGGAATCCTCGCGATCGAACAGCACCGCCGGACGATCGCCTGCCCGGGCGGCGGCGTTGAGACCGGCCACCAGCCCCTGGGCCGCGGCCTCCTCGTAGCCGGTGGTGCCGTTGATCTGGCCCGCGAGATAGAGACCGTCCACGTCGCGCACGGAAAGGTCGGGCCCCAGAATGCGCGGGTCGACATAGTCATATTCGACCGCGTAGCCCGCCTGCAGGATCTCGGCCTGCTCCAGACCCGCCATCGTTCGGACCATGGCCAGTTGCACATCCTCGGGCAGCGAGGTCGAAATGCCGTTTGGGTAGATGGCCGGATCGTCCAGCCCCTCCGGCTCCAGAAAGACTTGGTGGCCGTCGCGATCGGCGAAGCGGTGAACCTTATCCTCGATCGACGGGCAGTAGCGCGGGCCGACGCCACTAATCTCGCCGGCGAAGAGCGGAGAGCGATCGAGATTGGCGCGGATGATGTCGTGGGTCCGGCTGTTGGTGCGGGTGATCGCGCAAAACAGCTGAGGGAGAACGCGCCCTTCGCTCACCGGGGACATCGTCCAACTCTCGCGGTCCGAGTCCTGCCGCTCTAGGCCCGACCAGTCGATCGTCCGGCCGTCGAGGCGAGGCGGGGTCCCGGTCTTCAGCCGGGCGAGCGGCAGGCCGAGCGCCCGAAGCTGCCCCGCCAGCGCGGTCGCCGCGCGCTCGCCGACGCGTCCTCCCGCGCGCGCGGACATTCCGAAATGGAGCTTGCCGCCGAGGAAAGTGCCGGTCGCCAGAACGACCGCTCGCGCGGAAAGACTTCGGCCGTTGGCCAGCGCGAGGCCCTCGACCCGCCGTCCGCGAAGCTGAAGCGCGGCGGCCTCTCCCTCGACGATCGTCAGGCCGTCCTGGGCATCGAGCAGAGCGTGGATCGCCTCCTTGTAGCGCTTGCGGTCGGCCTGGACTCGCGGACCGCGCACGGCCGCGCCCTTGCTGGCGTTGAGCATCCGATAGTGGATTGCCGCCTGATCGGAGGCGCGGGCGATCAGCCCGTCGAACGCGTCAACCTCGCGGATCAGATGGCCCTTGCCGAGGCCGCCCATTGCCGGGTTGCACGACATGGCGCCGATCTGCGAGCGGCTGAAGCTGACCAGCCCGACCGACGCGCCCATCCGGGCCGCCGCGGCCGCAGCCTCGGTGCCGGCATGGCCTCCGCCGACGACGATGATGTCGAAATCGCACTTCACGACCGCGCCTTAAAAGAAATTGCCGGCGCGATCCACCGCCTGTCGATGTTCCACGTGGAACATTCACTTGCCGATGCAAAACCGTCCAAATAACGCGTCTAACATGTCTTCCACGCCGGCCGCGCCAGTGATCCGATCGGCTGCCGCGCGGGCGCCGCGCAGCCCCTCGGCCGCGATCAACAGGTCGTCGCTGCCCGCATCCGCGATTCCGGCCAGCATGTCTTCCACGGCCGTCCGATGCCGGGCGTTGAGCGCAATCTCCCCTTCCCTCGGAAGCAAGGCCCGCGCTTCCTCGACCAGAACGTCGATCAAACGGTCCAAGCCCTCGCCGGTCGGTGCTGACAACCGAAGTCCCGGCTCGCGCACCGCCGCCCCGAGGTCGGCCTTGGAATGGATCTGAATCGCGTTGACGGGCCTCTCCGCGGGGGGACCAAGCCACAACAGGATGTCGGCGGCCTCGAGCGACAGGCGCGCGCGGTCGATGCCGATGGCCTCGATCGCATCCGCCGGCTCGCGGAGACCGGCCGTGTCGATAAAGAGGAACGCGACCCCACGAATGGCCGCCGGCACTTCGATCACGTCGCGCGTCGTGCCGGGCAAGGCCGTGACTATGGCCGCGTCCCGCGCCACCAACGCATTGAGCAAGCTGGATTTTCCGGCATTCGGCGGCCCGGCGACAACCACCCGGATCCCGTCCTTCAGCCGCTCCGCCGGCGGGCGCGCCAGCCAGTTCGCAAGCTCCTGCCGAAGCGTCCCGAGACGCTCGTCGAAATCGGCGGCGAGCGGACGGACATCGTCCTCGTCGGAAAAGTCGAGCGCCGCCTCGACCTCCGCGGCCAATCCAAGCAGGCGCTCCTGCCAGCGCTGGACCTCCCGGCTAAGCGCTCCCCCCGCAAGCCTCATGGCCGCGCGGCGCTGCGTCTCTGTTTCCGCCTCGAGCAGATCGGCGAGGCCCTCGGCCTCGGCCAAGTCGATTCGCCCATGTTCGAACGCGCGCCGAGTGAACTCTCCCGGGACAGCCTCCCGCAAGCCGGGAATCTCCTTCAGCGCGGCCAGCACGCCCGTCACGACCGCTCGTCCGCCGTGGAGATGGAGCTCGGCGACATCTTCGCCGGTTGCGCTCGCTGGGCCGGGAAAACGAATAATCAGCGCCTTATCAAGAACTTCGCCATTGTGCCTGAGCGTCGCCAGCCGCGTCCTGCGCGGCTCCGGAAGCGCCCCCGCCAAATCGGCGAGCGCTGCATCCGCGCGAGGCCCGCTGATGCGCACAACCGCCACCGCGGCGGGCGGCGCGCCCGAGGACAGGGCGTAGATGGTATCCGCGCTGGTTCCGCAATCGCTCAGCGGTCGCCCTTCGCGCCCGCCTGGCCGAGCATCTGCCGCCACATCGCCATGCCGGCCTCGTTCATCGGCCCCCACGCCTTCATCATCTCGGCCATGCCGTCGGCGGCGGCGCCGTCGACAAGGGCGGCTTTCATTCGCTCGATATAGGCCTCGTGCACGGGCGTAAGATCCGGAAGCCCCAGGAAACGCCGCGCTTCCTCCGGTGTGCAATCGACGTCGACGCTGACTTTCATCGGCTCTCTCCCTCTCGCACCTTTTGGGCTAACGGCTCTATGGCTATAGCCGCCGCTCACGCAAGTGGAGGATCACATGCCCAACATAGCGATCGACACGCTGGGCGGCGACGGCGCGTTCGGCGCCTGGCTGGCCGAGCCTGAAGGAAGCCCGCGCGGCGCCGTGGTCGTCATCCAGGAGATTTTCGGGGTCAACGAGGGCATCCGCCGCAAGTGCGAGCATTGGGCGGCCCTCGGCTATGTCGCGCTGGCGCCCGACCTGTTCTGGCGGCTCGAGCCGGGCGTCGAGCTCGATCCCGACCAGCCCGAGCAGTTTCAGCAGGCGCTCGGCCTGATGCAGAAATTCAATCAGGACAATGGGATAAGAGATATCGAGGCAAGCATTCGAGCGGCTCGGGCGCGGCTGCCCGAAGGCGGCAAAGTGGGCTGCGTCGGCTATTGCCTCGGCGGCCGGCTCGCCTTCATGACGTCAGCGCGAACCGACATCGACGCCTCGGTCGGCTATTATGGAGTCGGCCTCGAGGGGCTGATGAGCGAGAAGCACGCCATCGCCCGCCCGCTCATGCTCCACATCGCCGGCGCCGACCATTTCGTGACTCCCGACAAGCAGGCGATGATCCACGACGGTCTGGACGACCATCCGAAAGTTACCCTCTACGATTATCCGGGCGAGGATCACGGATTCGCCGCCGAGATGGGCAAGAGGCGCAGCGGCAACGCCGCGATGCTCGCCGACAGCCGCACCGAAGCCTTCTTCGCCGAGCATATCGGCTAGATGGAGCGCTACCGCCTTGTCTTTCGCCGCACCGGCGGGCCCGAGGTGATCGATCGCGAGCCGCTCGGTGCGCTCACGCCGGGTCCGGGCGAGGTGCTGATCCGCCACGAGGCGATCGGCCTCAACTTCATCGACACCTACCACCGCTCCGGCCTCTATCCGCTGGCGCTCCCCTCCGGCCTCGGCAGCGAGGCCGCCGGGATCGTCGAGCAGGCCGGCGACAAGAGCGGATTCGCACCGGGAGAGCGGGTCGCCTACGCGCTTGCGCCGCCCGGTGCCTACGCCACGCACCGCCTGATCGCGGCCGAGCGGCTGGTTCGGCTGCCGGACGGCATCGATGCCGAAATCGCCGCAGCCGCGATGCTGAAGGGCTGCACGGCCGAGATGCTGATCGAACGTTGCGCCAAGGTGCAGCCGGGCGACTGGGTCCTGGTCCACGCCGCCGCCGGCGGAGTCGGGTCGATCCTTGTGCCGTGGCTGAAGGCGATCGGCGCCAGCGTGATCGCCCATGCCGGGTCGCAGGAGAAGGCGCGAATCGCCGCCGATCTGGGTGCCGATCACGCCCTTTCCTGTACTTTCGACGAGCTCGCGGCCCAGGTGAAGGCCGTCAGCGCCCACGGCGTCGCCTGCGTCTTCGACGGCATCGGCGCGGCGAGCTGGGCGGCCTCGATGGCTTGCCTGAGACGGCGCGGACTGATGATCAGCTTCGGCAATGCCTCGGGCCCGGTGCCGCCGCTGAGCCCGCTTGAGCTGGCGCGCGGCGGGTCGCTGTTCCTGACCCGGCCGACGCTGGCCGACTATGTCGCCGATCCGGCGGAGTTGCAGGCTTCGGCGGCGCGCCTGTTCGCGATGATCGGATCGGGCGCGGTGCCGATTCGAATCGGCGCCCGCTTCCCGCTCGCCGATGCCGCCGAAGCGCACCGCGCGCTCGAGGCGCGCCAGACCACGGGATCGACCCTGCTGATCCCCTGATCAGATTGGAAGATAGTGGAGCACGCCGACCTCGCGGTCGACGACGCCGTCGTAGATCATCCGCCCGGCGACCCAGACGATGACCGCGAGCCCGATCCAGGCAATCCAGCGGTAGCGATCGATATATTTGGCGATGTAGTTGGCCGCGACGCCCATCAGGGCGACGGACATGATCAGGCCGCCAACGAGCACCCAGGGGTGCTCGCGCGCCGCGCCGGCGACCGCAAGCACGTTGTCGAGACTCATCGACACGTCGGCCAGGGCTACCGCCCAGGCGGCCGCGGCGAAGCTCTTCGCCTTGCGGATGCCGGAACGCTCGTCGCCCTCGATCTCGCCCGCCCCGGACGACTGGCCGTCGTGCCTGAGCTCGCGGAACATCTTCCAGGCGACCCAGAGCAGCAGCAGGCCCCCGGCGAGAATGAGGCCGATGACCTGGAGCAGCTGGGTCACCAGCAGCGCGAACAGGATGCGCAGGACCAGCGCCGCGGCGATGCCGATCAGGATGACCTTCTTGCGCTGAGCGTCGGGGAGGCCGGCGGCGAGCGCTCCGACGACCACCGCATTGTCGCCGGCGAGGACGAGATCGATCAGCAACACCTCGGTGAGAGCGGCGAAACCGCCAGTCGTCAGCAGCGCCGCCAGGTCCATCGAAAGGGTCTCAGATCAACAGGTGCAGGATGCCGTAATGCTCGTCCACCACGCCGTCATAGACCATCCGCAGCGAGACGTAGAGGATCATGAGCAGGCCGCCCCAGGCGATCCAGCGGTAGCGCTGGACGAGCTTGGCGACGAGGTTGGCGGCGAGGCCCATCAGGCTCACCGACAAAGCGAGGCCGATGAACAGGACCGCGGGATGGTCCCGCGCCGTCGCAGCCACCGCCAGCACGTTGTCGAGGCTCATCGACAGATCCGCGAGCGTGACCTGGATCGCCGCTTGGAGGAAGGACTTGCTGCGGGGCGGGCCCTCGATCGCCGGAGTGTCGGGATCGTCGACCGCCCCGGGCGGCGGAGCGTGCCTGAGCTCGCGGTACATGTTGTAGGCGACCCACAGCAGCAGCAGCCCCCCGGCCAGGACCAGGCCCGTGAAATGGAGCAGCCTTGTGGCGATGAGCGCGAAGGCGATTAGGAAGACCAGCGCCATGCCGACGCCGAGCATGATCACCCGCTTGCGCTCTTTCTCGGGAAGCCCAGAGGTCAGCGTGCCCATGATCACGACGTTGTCGCCGGCCATGGTGAGGTCGATCAGCACCACCTGGCCCAGAGTGACAAGGCCGGCGGTGGTGAAAATGTCGGCGAAATTGAACATCGCGCCGCGAGCCCCGCTACTGGTTCATCGAGGCGAAGAAATCCTCGTTGGTCTTGGAATCCTTCATCTTGTCGAGCAGGAACTGCATCGCGTCGACGGTTCCCATCTGCATCAGGATCCGGCGCAGCACCCACATCTTGGAAAGCTTGGCCTGGTCGACGAGCAATTCCTCCTTGCGGGTGCCGGACTTGCCCACGTCGAGCGAGGGGAAGATGCGCTTGTCGCTGACCTTGCGGTCGAGCACGATCTCCGAATTGCCGGTGCCCTTGAACTCCTCGAAGATGACCTCGTCCATCTTGGAGCCGGTGTCGATTAGGGCGGTGGCGATGATCGAGAGCGAGCCGCCCTCCTCGATGTTGCGCGCCGCTCCGAAGAAGCGCTTCGGCCGCTGCAGCGCGTTGGCGTCGACGCCGCCGGTCAGCACCTTGCCCGAGCTCGGCACGACGGTGTTGTAGGCGCGGCCGAGGCGGGTGATGGAATCGAGCAGGATCACGACGTCCTTCTTGTGCTCGACGAGGCGCTTCGCCTTCTCGATCACCATCTCGGCGACCTGGACGTGGCGGCTGGCCGGTTCGTCGAAGGTCGAGGAGATGACCTCGCCCTTCACCGAGCGCTGCATGTCGGTCACTTCCTCGGGCCGCTCGTCGATCAGGAGGACGATCAGGAAGACTTCGGGATGGTTGTCGGTGATCGCCCGTGCGATGTTCTGGAGGAGCACCGTCTTGCCGGTGCGCGGCGGCGCCACGATCAGAGCGCGCTGGCCCTTGCCCTGCGGCGAGATGATGTCGATCACCCGCGCCGACTTGTCCTTGATCGTCGGATCGGCCGAATCGAGCGTCAGCTTCTCGTCCGGGTAGAGCGGCGTCAGATTGTCGAAATTGACCCTGTGGCGGACGGCGTCGGGATCGTCGTAATTGACCTGGGAGACGCGCACGAGGCTGAAATAGCGCTCGCCCTCCTTGGGACCGCGGATCTCGCCTTCGACCGTGTCGCCGGTCCTCAGGCCGAACTTGCGGACCTGATTGGGCGAGACGTAGATATCGTCCGGGCCGGCCAGATAGTTGGAATCGGCCGAGCGCAGGAAGCCGAAGCCGTCCTGCAGAACCTCGATCGTGCCCATGCCCATGATCTCGCCGCCTTGGTCGGCGCGGACCTTGAGGATCGAGAACATCAGCTCCTGCTTGCGCAGCGTCGAGGCGCCTTCGATGCCGAGCTCCTCGGCCATCGCCACCAGCTCCGCCGGGGTCTTTTGCTTGAGATCGTTCAGATGCATTTTGGGAAACTCTTGGAATACGGATTCCGGGCGTCGAAGCTCGGAACGATTGGAAAATGTGGTGCTTGAACACCCGCGCGGACGGCAGGAGCAACGACTGAGGCCGCCCTATGCTCCGCCCTTGGCCGAGTCAAGCAAGCGCAAGGCTCAAAACGGCTTCACGATCACCAGCACGACGATCAGCACGACCGCGATCCCGGGCACCTCGTTCATGATCCTCAGCGCCCGCCCGCTGACGGGGCGAAGGCCCTGCTCCAGCTTCTTGCCGTAATCGATCATCCAGCCGTGATAGCCGGATAAAGCGATCACGATCGCGAACTTGGCGAGGAACCAATATTGGGTCCAGGCCTGGATCGTCCAGGCGAGCAGAAGGCCGAACGTCCAGACGAGGATCATCGCCGGGGTGATGACGATCTTCCTCAGCTTCTTTTCGCGCTCGATCCAGCGCTGCTCCTCGTCCGAGCCGGGGGCCGATTCCTGGTGATAGACGTAGAATCGCGGAAGCATGAACAGTCCCGCGATCCAGAAGATCACGAAGATCAGATGGCCGGCCTTGAGCCATGCGTAGGTCACGATCAGGATCGATCCGACTTGAAAGGTCACCGGCGCACCAAAGCGAGCAGCTGCTCGACGTGGGTGATCGGCGTTTCCTTGATGATTCCGTGGCCGAGGTTGAAGACGTGCGGCCTCCCCGACAAGCTAGATAGGATGCGATCCACCGCGCTTTCAAGCGCAGCGCCGCCGGCGAGCAAGGCGAGTGGGTCGAGATTGCCTTGGACCGGAAGATCCGGCGGCAATTCTCGGGCCGCCCATTCGGGATCGATCGTCTCGTCGAGGCCCAGCGCATCGACGCCGGTCTCGCGCGCATAAGTGGCGAGCTTGGCCCCGGCGCCCTTGGGGAAGCCGATCAGCGGCGTTTCGGGATGGCGCTCCTTGAGCGCCGCGACGATCCGCGCCGTCGGGGCGATCACCCATTGTTCGAACTGCGCGGGGGCAAGGCTTCCGGACCACGAATCGAACAGCTGAACGGCATCGGCGCCGGCGCGGATCTGGCCGGACAGATAGTCGATCGTGACCTCGGCGATGGCCTCGATGATGGCTTCGAAGGCATTCGGATCGGCATAGGCATAGCCGCGCGCTTCGGCTTGGTCGCGGCTTCCCTGTCCCGCCACCATATAGGTCGCGACCGTCCACGGGCTGCCCGCGAAGCCCAGCAAAGTCGTTTCGGGCGCCAGCATCGCCTTGACGTTCTCCACAGTCCGATAAATCGGCTCGAGTCGCCTGGGAACGCGCTCCAGCGCGGTCAGCGCAGAGTCGATCAGCGGCGGTGAAAGGCGCGGTCCTTCGCCCGCCTCGAAGCGCAAATCCTGGCCGATCGCGTGGGGCACGATCAGGATATCGGAAAAAAGGATCGCCCCGTCGAAGCCGAAACGGCGCACCGGCTGGAGCGTGATCTCCGCCGCAGCTTGCGGATCGTATGCCAGCGCGAGGAAGCCCCCCTTTTCCGCCCGCAGCTTCCGATACTCGGGAAGGTAGCGCCCGGCCTGGCGCATCAGCCATATCGGAGGAACGCTTTGTTTTCCGCCCCTTAGGACGTTGAGAAGAGGCTTGGAGATATCGGGCGTCAAGGCGGGAAGCTCCGCTCCCTTATCTATTATATTAGATTCTAAGAGAGTCTGTTGAAGGTGATAGTAGGGAGATGAGCGGGGTTTATTGGCTCCCACGGATTTTGCCAACAGCTTGACGGCGCGAGACTCGCGGGTTTGCGCGGAGTCGCGCGCGCCTTCCCCGCAATTCACAGGCGCCGTGTGGGTTTTTTCCATTGTGCGCGCCGCTGTGGGCGAATCGATGCGCGACTCTGGACCAAAGCTTTCCTTGAGTTTGCCCCGAGCCTTCCGCTAGCGATTTCCCCATATTTTTCCACAGGGGCGCGGGGCGCGTGCAGCAGCTTCACCTGCATCTTCTCTCGGACTCGACCGGCGAGACGCTGGACATGGTCGCCAAGGCCTGTCTCGCCCAGTTCGACGGAGTCGAGGCGCTGCGCCACCTGTGGCCGATGGTGCGCTCCGAGGGCCATCTCGACCGCGTGCTGGACGATGTCGAGACCCGGCCGGGGCTGGTCCTCTACACCGTCGTCAATCCGACGATCAGGCGCGAGCTCGAGCGCAAATGCCGGCAGCGCAAGATCAACGCGGTCTCCGTCCTCGATCCGGTGATCGACGCTCTGGCGGCGGTCAGTGGGGAGGCTGCGAAAGGGCGCGCCGGCCGCCAGCACGCGCTCGACGCCGCTTATTTCGCCCGGGTCGACGCGATCCAGTTCACCATCGCCCATGACGACGGCATCGGATCGGAGAATTGGGAGGAAGCGGACATCGTCCTGGCGGGCGTGTCGCGAACGTCGAAGACACCGACGAGCATCTATCTCGCCAATCGCGGCTACAAGGTGGCGAACATTCCCTTGGTCCCTTCATCGCCGCCCCCCCCGAACCTCTTCCAGCTCAAGCATCCGCTCGTCGTCGGGCTCACGGCCAACCCCGAGCGGCTGATCGCCATCCGGCGCAACCGCCTGCTCTCGCTCAACCAGGCGCCGGAGACCGACTATGTCGACATGGAGGCGGTCAACGCCGAGCTCGCCTTCGCCCGCCGGATGTTCGCCGATCAGGGCTGGCCGGTGATCGACGTCACCCGTCGTTCGATCGAAGAAACCGCGGTGGCGATCATTCGGCTATGCACCGAGCGGCTCGAGGCGTCGCGGGCGTGAGGCTGCTTCTCGCATCGCAGAGCGAAACGCGCCGCAAGATGCTGGAGGCGGCCGGCGTGCCGTTCGAATGCGTCGCGGCGCCGCTCGACGAGGAGGAGGCCAAGGCCGGCCTCGCCGCCGCCGGCTTCGAGCCGCGCGACATGGCGGAGATGCTCGCCGAGATGAAGGCGAAGAGCGTGGTCGCGGCGGCCGATGCGCTGGTGATCGGCGCCGATCAGGTGCTGGAACTCGACGACGGCACGATGCTGAGCAAGCCCGCCTCGCGCGAAGAAGCGCACGAGCAACTGCGGCGCCTCGGCGGCGCTACCCATTATCTGCACAGCGCCGCGGCGATTGCCGAGAATGGCGAGCGGGTCTGGGGCGAAACCGAGAGCGTCGCGCTCGATGTTCGGCCGCTGAGCGAGGCCTTTCTAAAAGCCTATCTGGACGCGGAATATGAAGCGGTCCGCTGGAATGTCGGCGGCTACCGCGTCGAGGGGCCTGGGGCGCAGCTGTTCGATGAGATCGACGGCAGCCACTTCGCCGTCCTCGGTCTGCCGCTGCTTCCGTTGCTCGCCTATCTGCGCGAGCGCGGCGTGCTCAAAAGCTGATGGGCGTCCCTTATGCCGAGGTGATCGGCGATCCGATCGCCCATAGCAAGTCGCCGCTGATTCACAATTTCTGGTTGAAGGCGCTCGGCGTCGAGGGCGATTATCGCGCGACTCGGGTGACGGCGAACGAGTTGGACGATTATCTCGACGCGCGGCGCGCCGACCCGGATTGGCGGGGCTGCAACCTCACCATGCCGCTCAAGCAATGCGTGGTGAACCGGCTGGATACGGTTCATCGCCAAGCGCGACAGATCGGCGCGGTCAACGCGATCGGGCGGGGCGAGGATGGGCGGCTCCACGGCAGAAATACCGACGTTCACGGCGTTGCGCGCTGTCTGGACCACATCGCTTCTTCGGGCCTCACCGCCATCGTGATCGGCGCTGGCGGTGCCGCCAGAGCGGCAGCGTATATCCTGCGCACCTATTCGGCCGCTCACGTCACGGTGATCAACCGCTCGGTCGAACGCGGGCAAGAGCTGTTGCGCGATTTCCACCTCGCTGGCCGGGCCACGGACGAGACCCGGATTGCGGCGGCGGATCTGGTGATCAATGCCGCGCCGCTTTATGCCCCGTTCAGGCTGGACGCCCTGGATCCGGCCGCGGTGGTGTTCGATATGATTTATGATCCGGCCCAAGGAGCCCTGCTGGCCGAAGCCAGGCGCCGCGGATTGCGGGCGGTGGATGGTCTGACCATGCTTGTTCACCAGGCGGCCGAGGCTTTCTCGGTCTTCTTCAAGCGCTATCCGCCAGCCGGGCGAAGCGAGGAGTTGCGGGCCTTGCTGGAATCATGATCGTCCTCGGTCTCACCGGTTCGATCGGCATGGGCAAGTCGACCGTAGCGAAGATGTTCGCGGACGAGGGGGTTTCGGTTTTCGATGCCGATGCGGCGGTGCATCGGCTGCAGGGATCCGAGGGTGCGCTCGTGGCCGAAATCGAGGCCGCTTTTCCAGGGACGACCGGTGACGAGGGGGTCAACCGGACCGCCCTGGCGGAGCGCGTGCTTGGGGAACCCGAAGAGCTGAAGCGGCTGGAGGCCTTGATCCATCCGGCGGTGGCGCGCGAGCGCGAGGCCTTCCTTGCCGCGCATGCCGAGGCTCCGGTGGTCGTGCTCGATATCCCGCTGCTGTTCGAGAAGGGCGCTGCAGAGCTGGTCGACAAGATCGCGGTGGTCTCAGCCGATGCTGAGACTCAGCGCTTACGCACCCTCGCCCGCCCGGGCATGACCGCCGAGAAATTCCTGCGCATCCTCGCCTACCAAATGCCCGACGCGGAAAAGCGCGCGCGTGCCGATTTCGTCATCCCGACCGATTGTTCTCTCGAAGAAACAAGGGCTTCGGTTCGGCGCATCATGGCTTGCCTTGCGGGCCCGGCGGATTCATAGGAACGGGATGCGGGAAATCATCTTCGACACCGAGACCACCGGCCTGAGCCCGGCTGGCGGCGACCGGATGGTCGAGATCGGCTGTGTCGAGCTGTTCAACCGCGTCGAGACCGGCCGTACCTTCCATAGCTATTTCAATCCTTGTCGCCCGATGCCGAGCGAGGCCGAGGCGGTTCATGGCCTTTCCGACCGCTTCCTCTCCGACAAGCCGAACTTTCATGAGCGCTGCGAGGAGCTGCTCGCCTTCATCGGCGAGTCGCCGATGATCGCGCACAATGCGAGCTTCGATTTCGGCTTCATCAACCACGAGCTCAAATCGTGCGGCCGGCCGCTCGTCTGCACCTCGCGGATGGTCGACACGCTGGCCATCGCCCGGCAAAAGTTTCCCGGCGCCAAGCACAGCCTCGACGCGCTTTGCACCCGCTTCGGCGTGGACCGCTCGCAGCGCGTCAAGCATGGCGCTCTGCTCGACGCGCAGCTGCTCGCGCAAGTCTATGTCGAGCTGACCGGCGGCCGCCAGATCGGGCTCACGCTGGTCGCCGAGCTGATCGAGGACGAAAGGATAGAGAAGGTGCCGGGCACGGCTGAAGCCCCCGTCACTTTGACGGTGCGCCCCGCTCGCCCCCACGGCCCGTCCGAGGAAGAACTCGCGCGGCACGCCGCGTTCATGAGCAGGATCGCGGATCCGCTCTGGAACCGGCTGGCCCCGCGCGGTTGACGGCATGGCTGACGCGGGCTTAAGGCCCGCGCCCGTAGCCACATCGGAGAGCGAGATGGACATCCGGGTCTCGGGTCATCAGATCGACACGGGCGAATCACTGCGCGCGCAGGTCGATGAACGGCTGCAGGCCCTCGCCGAGAAGTTTTTCTCGCGCGCCATCTCCGCCCAGGTCACCTTCGGCCGGGGCCCCTACGACCACAGCTTCACCTGCGACATCGTCGCTCACGTTCCCCAGGGCGTCGTTCTCAAGGGCTCGGGCGCCGGAGCGCTCGCGCCGGTCGCCTTCGAGCTCGCGGCAGACCGAATCGAGACACAGCTGCGCCGTTACAAGCGGCGGCTGAAGGATCGCCACGCGCAGAGCGCCCATGCCGAGACCGAGCCCGACGCGGGCTATACGGTCTTCGCGCCGCCTCCGGAGGAGGAGGAGCCGGCGGACAATCCGCCGGTAATCGCCGAGACGAAGGTCGATATTCCCACGGCGAGCGTCTCGGACGCGGTGATGCTGCTCGATCTCAGGAACACCAACGCGCTCCTGTTCCGCAACGGCGGGACGGGCGCCTACAACATGGTCTATCGCCGCGGCGACGGCACGATCGGCTGGGTCGAACCCGCGCGGGCTGGCGCCTAGCGGACCCGTTCCTATATCCATTCCTTCAAAAGGGGGCCGCCGGCTCCCCCACCGGTGCACGAGACGATGACCGACCTTTCCGATCTGATATCCATCCAGGCGATCGACGCCGATCTCGTGGTCGCCAACAAGAAGGCCCTGCTCCAGCAGCTCGGCGCCGCGGCGGCCCGGCAGCTCGGCGTTCCGGCCAAGCAGATCGTCGCCGCCCTGAACGCGCGCGAGAAGCTCGGCTCGACCGGCTTCGGCGCCGGCACCGCCATCCCGCACGGCAAGATCGAAGGGCTCGCCAAGGTGTTCGGCTATTTCGCGCGGCTGACTCCGCCGATCGATTTCCAGGCGGTCGACGGGCTGCCGGTCGACCTCGTCTTCCTCCTGCTGTCGCCGGCCGACGCCGGCGCCGACCATCTAAAGGCGCTGGCCTCGGTCAGCCGCGTGTTCCGCGACCGGGCGACGGTCGCCAAGCTGCGCGGCGCGCGCTCGAGGGACGCGATCTTCGCTCTTCTCGCCGGCGTCGAAGCCCGCGATGCCGCCTGAGGCGGGTGCACCCGCGCATTTCCGAGCGCTCGAATCGCTCTACCGGCACGCGGCGATCAACCGCCTGTTCCAGTCCGAGATCGAGATCGTCGAGGCGGGCTTCGCGCGCATCCGCTTCGACGTCGCCCCGGACACCAATCACGCCGCGGGGGCCGCGCACGGCACGCTCTACTTCAAGATGATGGACGACGCCGCCTTCTACGCCTGCAATTCGATGGTCAGCGACCGCTTCCTCCTGACGACCGCCTTCAACCTCGTCTTCACCCGCCCGCTCAAGCCCGGCCCGATGATCGCCGAAGGTAGATGGGTCAGCGGCCGGCGGCGGGTGTTCGTCGGCGAGGCGCGGCTGGTCTCTGCGGACGGCGAGGAGGCTGCGCGCGGCACGGGCACCTTCATGCGCTCGCACATTCCGCTCAGCAGCCTCGAAGGCTATCGGCCCGGCTGATGACGCGCCTCGCGAGCTCCGTTCTGGCATCCGCCCTGTTGCGGCGTGCGGAACAGTCCGGAGGATTCGGCGCGGTGCTGGCAAAGGGCGATGCGACTGCGGGGGCGATCGCCGTTATTCTCGCCGAAAAGGGCAGAAAAGCGCGCTTTTTGGAGCGAGTCATGCACGCAAACGGGGGCTACGCCTGGCAGTGCACGCGCGAAGATGTTGAAAACGAAGAAGAATTCGAAAAGTTCCTTCAGCGGCGCCAAAAATCGGATCCTGACCTGTGGATTTTGGAACTGGATATCGCATCAGCCGAACGGTTCGCCGCTGAAATGAACGACTCAGGTTGACCCCTTTTCGCGGCCGGGCGAAGGCGTCCCCAGCACTTCGAGCGTAGAGCGGGGGGCGCCCATTCCCTGACGTGAAGGGCTGGGCGGCCACGCGAGACGGGGGGCGATCAGCGGTGGTTGAGTGACCCACCGTGTTCGATCCGCTCACCGCAAAGAACAGAGTTCCAATGCGACGCCTTTCCCGCGCTGCGGCATTGACCGCGGCTGCCCTTACATTTTGCGCCGCCGGCGGCCTTGCCGGCCCGTCGATCGCCTCCCAGGCGGATACCGCCCCGGCGGTCGCTTATACGGCTCACCAGAGCGCCGGTCTCACGGCCCAGAATCTCGGCCTCAACGACCTGACCGATTCGCCTCGCCCCGCAGGGGGCTTCGAAGCTCAGGCCCCGGTCGTTACCCACGCCCTAGCCCCTGCCTTTCCGCAAGCCACCCCCGGGGACGAATCCGACGATCAGGCCTCCGAGCGGAACGGCCGCAGCCTGAGCCAGCTCGTTCAGGATCTCGCCAGCTCGGACGCTTCGGACGAGCAGACCGATTGCCTCGCCCGCGCCGTCTATTGGGAATCGAAGGGCGAGCCGCTCTCCGGCCAGCTGGCCGTCGCCGAGGTGATCATCAACCGCTCCCATTCGGGCCGGTTTGCCTCGACCGTCTGCGGAGTCGTGCGCCAGCGCGGCCAGTTCTCCTTCGTCCACGGCGGCCACATCCCCGCCGCTCCGCAAGCGTCGCGCGACTGGCGCACCGCGGTGGCGATCGCCGAGATCGCGCAGCGCGACCTTGCCGACGGCGGGGCACCCCGCGCCCTGTTCTTCCACGCCCGCCGCGCTCATCCCGGCTGGCGCCTGACCCGGGTCGCCGCGGTGGGAAATCACATCTTCTACCGCTAGCCGGTTTTCACCGTTCCCGTTTCATTCTAGGCTGGCGCATGGCCAGCCTGCCCGATTCGTCCTGCTTCGCCGACGCCCCGCTGATTGCGCGGGACGTCGCGCGAGGCGTCGGCCGGCTGCTTTTCCGCGGCGACAGCTATGCTTTGTGCGAAGTGCCGCTGCCCAATGGGCGGCGCGCGGACATGATGGCGGTCGATCCGGGCGGGAAGCTGACGATCGTCGAGATCAAGGTGTCGCGGGCCGATCTGCTCGGCGACGGCAAATGGACCGACTATCTCGATTATTGCGACTATTTCTTCTGGGCCGTGCCGGTCGGTTTCGACCTGACGCCGTTCGACGGGGATTGCCATGGGCCTGATTGCGCAGGGCTGATCGTGGCCGACCGCTACGACGCCGAGGTCATTCGACCCGCGCCCTGCATCCCGCTCGCGGCCGCGCGCCGCAAGGTCGAAACCCTGCGCTTCGCCCGTCGCGCCGCGCGGCGGCTGGCCGGAAGCCTCGATCCGGGGCTCGGGGGGCTCGACTAGAGTCCGGACTCAATTAGAAAGTCGAAGTGTCGCTGCCAATGCAGGAGTCACCCCGGCGAAAGCCGGGGCCCATGAACCGAAGCGGTCGATGGCTGGCGGCGGCGGTCCCGCTTCACATCGAAGGCCGCGTTCATGGGTCCCGGCTTTCGCCGGGATGACTCTGCAATCAAATGAAACCACCCAGGCTAATCGAGTGCCGACTCTAGCGGGTCGGCCCGGCGGCGTTGGCCGGGCGGCGCTGGGCGGCGGATTGCTCGAGCAGGCGGAGCACTTGCGCCGCGCGCGGATCCTGGCGGGCATAATCGATCGCCGTATTGCCCGACACGTGATCGCTCTGGTTCGGATCGGCCCGAGCCGCGAGCAGCAGGCGCACCATCGCGACGTCCCGAGTCTGCGCGGCGACGATCAGCGGAGTCTCGCCGCGGCGGTTGCCGAGATTCACGTTGGCGCCGCGCGCCAGCAGCTCCTGAGCGCCGTCGGTCCAGCCGATCTGCGCCGCGAGGATCAGCGGAGTCGCGCCGTCGTTATTCGGTGCGTCCGGCCGGGCGCCCCGGCTGAGCAGGAAGGAGAGCCAGGTGAGGTCGCGTCCGCGCACGAGGATGTGGAGCGCGCCCTCCCCGCTGCCCGAATCCCGTGCGTTGACCGCAGTCGAGGATGGATTGGAAAGGATCCGTTCGGTGGTGGCGCCGTCGCGTTCGCGCACCGCCTTGAGGAAGGTATAGCCTTCCGAGAAGCCCTGGGCCGCCAGCGGCGCCGCGATCAGCGCCAGCACGGCGAAGCCGAGCCGCAGCCCGTTGGTCCTGTCCATATTGTCCGTAACCCCGATTTCATTCGACTTTGAGCGCGGACCTTAGCAAAGCACGGCTAAGCCTGTCATGAACGAAAGCATGCCCTTGCGTCTCTTCCTCTTGCCGCTTGCCGCGATGGCGCTCGCGCTGGGAGGCTGCTCCGGGGCGCCGCCCGCGCCGCCGCTCCAGGGCGCGACGATGGGCGGGCCGTTCACGCTCACCGATCAGAACGGTAGGCGAGTCTCGGACTCGGCCTTCGCCGGCAAATATAGACTGGTCTATTTCGGCTACACCTTCTGTCCCGACGTCTGCCCGGTCGACATGCAGGTGGTCGGCGCCGGTCTCCGGCAGTTCGAGGCGGAGGACTCCGCGCGCGCGGCCAGGGTCCAGCCGATCTTCATCACCGTCGATCCGGCGCGCGACACGCCCGCCGTGCTTCGCGCCTTCGTCGCCCATTTCCACCCGCGGCTGATCGGACTCACCGGGAGCGAGGCGGAAATCGCGGAAGCGGCGCGCAGATACCGGGTCTTCTACGAACGGGGCGAGCCCGGCGCCGGCGGGGGCTATATGGTCAATCACACGCGAATGATGGTGCTCTACGGTCCGCAGGGCGAGCCGATCGCGATGATTCCTCACGACCAGGGGCCGGCCGGGGTGGCCGCCGAGCTCGCGCGCTGGGTGCGATGAGGGAGCGCTTCTGGGAATTGCCGCTGGGCGCCCTCGATCGGGCGGAGTGGGAAGCGCTCTGCGACGGCTGCGGCAAGTGCTGCATCCACAAGCTCGAGGACGAGGAGACCAGCGAGCTTCTGCCGACCAACGTCGCCTGCCGGTTGCTCGACCGGCGCAGCTGCCGATGCTCCAACTACCGGCTTCGGCGCGCCTTCGTCCCCGATTGCGTCCGGCTCGACGCCGGCAATGTCGCCGGCATCGACTGGCTGCCCTCGACCTGCGCCTACCGCCTGAGGGCGGAGGGCCAACCGCTATACGAGTGGCACCATCTGATCAGCGGCAGCCGGGAAACGGTGCACGAGGCGGGCATGTCGGTACGCGGCTGGACGGTTTCGGAAGATGAAGCGGGCGATCTCGAACATCACCTCGTCGACCGCCCGCTCTGAGCTGACGCTCAGCGGCGCGCCGCTCGTGCTGCGCGAATCGCCGCGCGCGCGGCGGCTGCGCCTGCGGGTCGATCCGCGCACCGGCGCCGTGACCCTGACCGTTCCCCCGCGCATGTCCCATCGCCGCGCTCTGGCCTGGGCCGAGGGCCATCGCGAGTGGGTCGAGCGCGCGCTCGCGGCGGTGCCGCAATCGGTGCCGCTCGCTCCCGAAAGCATCGTCCCGCTCTACGGACTGCCCCACCGGATCGATTGGGATCCGGAGCGGCCGCGGCGGATAGAGCGCGGCGAAGGGCGGCTGCTCGTCGGCGGGCCGATCGAAGGGGTGCAGGGGAGAATGATCCGCTGGCTCAAGAGCCACGCGCTCGACCTGCTGGGGCGGGAAACGGCCGAATTCGCCCATCTGGCGGGCGTTACCGTGGCCCGTGTCGGGGTGGGGGATCCGGTGTCGCGCTGGGGGAGCTGCTCTGCCGGTGGCGCTATCCGCTACAGCTGGCGGCTGATCCTCGCGCCCGAATTCGTTCGCCGCGCGACCGTCGCGCACGAAGTGGCGCACCGCGTGCACCTCAACCATGGCGCTGCGTTCCACGCCTTGGTCGCCGAGCTGCTCGGCGCCGATCCCGCGCCGGCCCGCGCCTGGCTGAGGCGCGAAGGCGCAGCCCTGCACCGCTACGGAATCAAGTGAGGTAAGGCTCGCGGCGGTCCTGGGGCTCGCTCCGCCGAGGCTCGCGCGGGCGCGGCTCTGGGCGGCGGGGACGGTCGATCGCCCGGTCGAGCCATTCCTGGTCGAGCCGGTCCGGCCGCTCCTCCTTCGGGCGAACGGCTTCGTCGGGCACGTCCGGCGCAGGCTCCTCCTCGGGCGGCGGAGGCGCGGCCTCCACCGGGTTGCCGTCGGCATCGACCAAAGGCTGGTCCTCGGGGGGAGCGTACCAGATTTCGTTGCCGCCCTCGCTCTGCCAGTCGGGCGCCGCCGCCTCTGTGGCGAAAGGCTCGACCGGCCGCCGGGCGACGGCGCGGATCATGAAATCGTGGAAGGCGCGCGCCGGGTTGCGCCCGCCGGCGAGGCCCGGGAGCGCGCGATTGTCGTCGCGGCCGAACCACACGCCCGTGGTCAGACCGCTTGAAAAGCCGATGAACCAGCCGTCCTTGTTCGAGGTCGTGGTCCCGGTCTTGCCCGCCGTCGGCCGGCCGAGATCGGCGGCGCGCCCGGTGCCGTGCAGGACGACGCCCTGGAGCAGGTCGGTCATCTGCGCCGCGACCCATGGCGCCACCAGCACGCGCGATTGATCGTCCTGATGCTGGTAGAGCAAGGTGCCGTCGGCGGTCGTTACCCGCCGAATGCCGTAGGGAGTCACCGCCACGCCCCCTCGGGCGACCGAGGCGTAGGCTCGGGCCATGTCGATCAGCCGCACGGCCGAGGAGCCGAGCGCCATGCTCGGGTTGGTATCGATCCGGCTGGTGATTCCGAAGCGCTGGGCCATGTCGGCGACCGCGCGCGTGCCCACTTCCTGGGCGAGGCGGACCGCCACGGTGTTGATCGAATAAGCGAAGGCGACGCGCATCGGCACGGGGCCGACATGGCGGCCATTGTCGTTGCGCGGGGTCCAGCCGTTGATGGTGATCGGATCGTCGTGGACGATCGTGTCCGGCCGGAAGCCGGCTTCGATCGCGGTCATGTAGACGAACAGCTTGAACGAGGAGCCGGGCTGGCGGATCGCCTGGGTCGCGCGGTTGTAGCTCGAATGGACATAGTCGCGGCCGCCGACCATCGCGCGCACCGCCCCGTCCCGGTCGAGCGAGACCAGGGCGCCCTGCGCGCCCTCCGGAGCGTTGGCGTTGATCGTCGCCATCGCCGTGCGCTGCATGTTCGGATCGAGCGTGGTCCATACGTCGAGCGGTGCGATGCTCTCGTCGATCAGCGTGTCGAGCTGCGGCAGCACCCAGTCGGTGAAGTAGCGCATCTCGTCCTGGCGCTCGACGGTTTGGACGAACTGGACGTCCTCCGGGTGGGCGTCGGCCGCCTCGGCCGGAGTGATCGTCCCGTTCTGCACCATCAGGTCGAGCGACACCGAAGCGCGCCCGCGCGCCGCCTCGCGGTCGGCCGTCGGCGAATAGTTGGAGGGCGCCTTGACGAGGCCGGAGACGATCGCCGCCTCGGCGACGCTCATTTCGGTCGCGCTGTGGCCGAAGAAGCGACGCGAGGCGGCATCGATGCCGTAGGCGCCGCCGCCGAAATAGACGCGGTTGAGGTAGAGCTCGAGGATCTGGTCCTTCGAGAAGCGCCACTCCAGCGCCATGGCGAGGATCGCCTCGCGAAGCTTGCGCGCGAAGCTGCGGTCGTTGTTGAGGAAGATGTTTCGGGCGAGCTGCTGGGTGATGGTCGATCCGCCCTGCCGCCAGCGTCCCTGCTGGAATCGGATCATGAACGCTCGGACGATGCCGATCGGATCGACTCCGACATGGCTTCGGAAGCGCCGGTCCTCGACCGCGACCATCGCGTCGCGCATCACCGGGGGGATTCGGTCGAAGGCAAGCCATTCGCCGAACACCGGCCCCATCGACTGGATGATCGCCCCGTTGGCCGCGCGAACGCGCACCATCTGGCCGAGATTGTCGCGACGGGTCAGCTCGGCATAGCTCGGCAGCTGGCTGACCGCGACCGCGACCGCCACTGCGAGCGCGATCAGCGCCACCACCAGGCCATAGGCCGCGACCTTCAGGCCGGTGACGACGATGCGCCGGAAGCGGGAGCGCTGGGGAGGGGCAGATGCCATCGACGGTCAGGGATAGAGTCGGCGAGTCATGGCGGCAAGCAGAAGCCTTAGGGCCTTAACCGCGGCTTACTTCGCCTCGTCCCGCTTCTCGAAATCCAGAGCGGCCGAGTTGATGCAGTAGCGCAGGCCCTCCGGACCCGGGCCATCGGGAAAGACGTGGCCGAGATGCCCGCCGCATTTGGCGCAGCGCACCTCGGTGCGGACCATTCCGTGGGCGGTATCCTGGTGCAAAGTCACTTTGTCCCGGGCCTCGGGGCCGGTGAAGCTCGGCCAGCCGCTGCCGCTGTCGAACTTGGTGTCGCTGTTGAACAACATCTCCCCACAGGCCGCGCAGCGATACCCGCCCTTCTCGTGATTGTCCCACAGGAGGCCGGCGAAGGCCCGTTCCGTCCCCCCTTCGCGGAGCACGCGATATTGCTCGGGCGACAGGCGCTTGCGCCATTCCTCTTCGGGGAGGTCCATCTTTTCCATGATAGGAATGTGGAGCCGCCCGCCGCCGCGGTCAATCGGGCCACGGGGACTTTCGGGCCCGGCTGTGCTAGGCCCGCGCCATGTCCGAGATCGTGCGCCTCCTTCATCCAGAGCCCGATACGCTCGACGATATGAGCCTGCCGGGCTGGGTCTATCACGACGCCGACTATTTCCGGGTCGAGATGGCGCGGCTGATCCGGCCTTCGTGGCAGATCGTCTGCCATGCGAACGACATTCCCGAAGCCGGGGACTGGCGCACATTGGAGCTTCTGGGCGAAAGCGTGATCGCGATCCGCGGGCAGGACGGGCAGGTTCGCGCCTTCGCCAATGTCTGCCGCCATCGCGGCTCGCGCCTCCTCGACGGCGAAGCCGGCTGCGCGAAGCGGCTGACCTGTCCCTATCACGCCTGGACCTACGCCATCGACGGGCGGCTGGTCGGCGTGCCGATGCGCGAGGATTATCCGGCGCTTGATCCGGCGGCGCTCGGACTCCACCCTGTCGAGATGGAGAGCTGGCACGGCTTCCTCTTCGTCCGGCTCGAGGGCGGCGGGCCGAGCGTTGCGGCGATGATGGCGCCATACGAGGAGGAGGCCGCGCCCTATCGCCTTGAGGAGCTCGAGGCGATCGGACGGATCACCTTGCGCTCGCGCGACGTCAACTGGAAGAACGTCGCCGACAATTATTCGGACGGTCTGCACATCACGGTCGCCCATCCCGGGCTAACCCGGCTGTTCGGCGGCGACTACCGGATCGAGGCAGGCGAGCATGTGGACCGCATGTCGGGCGACCTCGCCGAAAAGCCCTCTGCCAACCTTTCCGAGCGCGCCTATCAGGCGTTCCTGCCTGGCGCGGACAGGCGCTGGCTTTACTACAAGCTGTGGCCCAACGTCGCGATCGACATCTATCCGGACCAGGTCGATTTCATGCACTTCGTGCCGGTCGGGCCGACCGAAACCCTGATCCGCGAGATCAGCTATGCGTTGCCGGACGCCAAAATTCCCGAACAGTGGCGCCGCGAGATGAAGGCGGCGCGCTACCTGAACTGGCGGATCAACCGGCGGGTGAACGCCGAGGACACGGCGCTCATCCGCCGGGTCCAGCAGGGCATGGAGAGCGCCAGCTACACGCCCGGGCCGCTGGGGCGGAGCGAGGTCTGCCTGCGCAGCTTCGCGGGCAAGCTCAGGCGGCTGATCCCGGAGACTCGGGAGCAGTCGCCGCCGGCTCGCTGGGACGCGTGAGTCGCATGATCGCGTAGATCGCGCCGCCGACGACGAGCAGCACCGCGCCCCACTTCAGCGCGTCCTTTCCGGCGCCGGCCAGGGTCCAGACCGAATAGACCGCGCCGAGCAGGGCGATCAGCGCCAATGTGCCCGAGAAGGGAATGGCCCGAACCTGCTGAAGGCGGAGCGCGGTCAGCGAGCAGGCGAGGTAGAGCACCAGGGTCGACGAGGTGGAGAGCAGGATCATGAACTGGAACAGCTCGGCCAGCGAGCTGCTGTAATTGGCGGCGAGCAGCAGCGATGTGCACAGGCTCGACAGGATGTGCGCGCGAACCGGAATGCCGTCACTGGTCGTTCGCGAGAACCAGGCGGGAAAGCCGCCGCTTCGCGCCATCAGCAGCGGCATCTCGCCCTGGAGCATGATGAAGCCGTTGAGCGCGCCGATGCAGCTCACCGCCGCGAACAGGCCGACGAAGAGTGCGAGGCCGTCGCTCCAATAATAGCTGACGAAGAGTGCGATCGGCGCGTTCGACTGGGCGACCTCGCCTTGCGGCAGGAGCATCGCCACCGCCGACGAGACGCTGATGTAGATGAGCCCGACGACGAGTGTGCCGATCATCGTCGCGCGCGGAATGTTGCGGCCGGGATCGCGGACGTTGCGCGCCGCGACCGACGCGCATTCGACGCCGAGCAGCGCCCAGAGAGTCAAAGTCGCGGCGGCGCTGATCGAGCCCAAGCTGAGGTCGCTCCCGCGCAAAGCCGGGGCGGCGTCCTGGCGCCCTTCGGCTAGGATGATCAGAGTGACCGCGATCACCACGATCAGCGGCACCAGCTTGGCGAGGACCGTCACCGTCTGGATTCCGCCGCCGGCGCGCACGCTGACGCAATTGGCGGCGGTCAGTGCCCAGACGATCGAGATCGCGGCAAGGGCGCCGGCGCCGGGCACGCCCGCCAGGCCCGGCGCGAACAGCGAAAGATAACTGACCGCCGCGGCGCCGAGCGCGGCGTTGCCGACGATGATCGAGATCCAGTAGCTCCAGGTGACGACGAAGGCGGGCAGAGCCCCGAACGCGCGCTCGACATAGGCGAAAGGCCCCGGCGCGAGCGGCATTGCGCGTGCGAGGCGGCCGAAGACGTAGGCGAGGCAAAGGGCGCCGGCGATGGTCACGACCCAGCCGAAGAAGCCGTTCCAGCCATAAGGCGCGAGTTGCGCCGGCAGCAGGAAGATGCCCGAGCCGATGAAATTGCCGACGATGAGCGCGAGGGCCAGCCAGAAACCGAGCGCGCGGCCGGCTTGCGGCGATGGATCGTCGGTCATGAATGGCCCCCCCCTCAGGGAGGATTGCGCTCATCGCTCGGGATTAGCAACGACCCGGCGCTTCGCTTGGGAGTCTCGGCGATGCCGAAACTGGTGCGGTCGAGAAGACTCGAACTTCCACGGCCTTTCGGCCACAGCGACCTCAACGCTGCGCGTCTACCAGTTCCGCCACGACCGCACGTCATGCATCCCGGGGACGCCCCGGGCCGGTAGGAGCGGGGCCTCTAGCAGCGGTTTCCCGCCCAAGCAACGCCCTCAGTAGAGGAACATCGGCATGCCCTCGACCCGCATCAGGCGGGCGCGATAGGCTTCGCGATCGTAGAGCGCGCTGACGTCGACCGACTTGGTGCCGTGAAGTAAGGTGTCGATCGGCACGTGATCGTATTTGCCGTCGGACAGTGTCACCATCCGCCCGCCCTCGCCGCGATCGAGCAGCTGGACGGCGAGGCCGCCGAAGGCGAAGCCGACCATGCGGTCCATTGCGTCCGGCTCGCCCGAGCGCATCAGGTAGGCGAGCTCCTGGACGACCACGCCGTCGCCGAGTCTCTCGCGGATCGCGAGTCCGAGCCGCTGGCCGACGCCCGCGTCGGCGCGCTGGGCGGCCGGCTTGGCGATGTCGCCGTCGCCGCCATCGTCGCCGGCGATCCGAGCGCCTTCGGAGATGACGCACATCGCATAATGATGCGGGTTCGACGCCTTGTCCTCGGCGAGCAGCGGCAGCAGGACGCCGAGATCCGCCGGCACCTCGGCGATCACCGTCCGGTCGACCTGGGCGAGGAAGCCTGCCAGCAAGGCCGTCTCGCCGCTGCGCCGGCCGAACAATTCGACCACTCCGATCCGTTCGTGGCTTTCAACCGTGGTGCGGAGCGCGTTGATCGCCTCGACCGAGCGGCTGACGGCGGTCGAGAAGCCGATGCAATAATCGGTGCCGAAGACGTCGTTGTCCATCGTCTTGGGGATGGAGATGACCTTCACGCCCTGCGCCGCCAGGTGGGCCGAGAAGCGCAAGGTCCCATCGCCGCCGAGCGTGATCATCGCGTCGATGCCGAGACGGGAGAGCACCGAGAGAACGTCTCCGGTGCGGTCGCCGCCCGCCTCGGTGCGCGGGTCGCGGCGCGAGGTGTGGAGGATGGTGCCGCCGGCGCGGTCGATTCCGCGCACCGCCTCGCGGGTCAGTGCGGTCGTGTGAGCGGCGAGGCTTTCGGGGTCGGCGGGATCGAGCTTCATCACGCCTTCCCAGCCGCGCCGGAAGCCGGTCACCTCCCAGCCGAGCGCGTCGGCCGAAAGCACGACCGAACGGATGCAGGCGTTGAGCCCTGGCACGTCGCCGCCGCCGGTCAGTATTCCGATCCGCATGGGGACCGTCTATCGGCCGGCGCGATGGACGACAACCGGACTGCTGCAATCGCGGAGGCGAAGCGCATATTGCGGCTCGCCTGGCCGATCATGCTGACCAGCCTCAACTGGACGATGATGCACATCGTCGACGTCGCCGTCGTTGGCCATTACGGGACCGGGGAGTTGGCCGCGCTGGCGGCGAGCCGGACGCTGACCTTCATCGCCATCGTCATGGGCTTTTCCGGGCTTTCCGGGGTTCTGGTCTACGCCTCCCGCGCAGACGGTGCCGGCCGGCTCGCGGAGACGGGCGATATCTTTCGCTCGGGCCTCGCGCTCGGGCTCGTCCTCGGCGTGATGATCTTCGCCGTTCTGGGGCTGTGGGCCTACGATCTTCTCGCCCTGGTCGGCGTCGAGCCGAGCCTGCTCCGGCCGGGCGCGGCGGTCGTTCAGGCGATGGCGCTCGCCTTTCCGGCGCAATTGGTGCTCGCGGCCTCGTCCTACTTCCTCGAAGGAATCAGCCGGCCGCGGCGGGTGATGACCGTCAATCTGTGCATGCTGCCGGTCAACGCCGTGCTGGCCTGGGCGTGGGTCGGCGGGCATCTGGGGCTGCCGGCGCTGGGCGCGGTGGGCGCCGCTTACGCAACCGCCACCACCTCCTGGCTCGGCACCGTCTTCATGCTCGCCTTGATCTGGCTGCTGCCGCGCGCCGGGGAGCGCCGCGTGCGCGATTTCGGACCGGCGGCGCTCCGCCGCGCGCTGAAGGGCGTTCCGGAGCTTGCCTGGTTCGGCCTCGTTCCGGCGATCGGCGCGTCGCTCGAGCTGGCGGGCTTCGCCTGGCTGATGGTGCTCTCCACACGGCTCGGCAACGCGCCCGCGGCCGGCTTCCAGGCGATGCTCTCGCTTCACAACCTCGTCTTCGCGCTGTCGATGGGCTTCGGCTCGGCCGCCGGCGTTCGGGTCGGCAACGCGGTCGGCGCGGGCGAGCGCGATCGGGCGTGGTCGCGAAGCCTGATCGCCGGCGGGCTCGCTTTGGGAACCTTGGGCATCCTGTCCCTCGCGCTCGTCCTGTTCGCTCGAATTCTGGTGCTGCCCTTCTCCGACGATCCCGAGGTGCTGTCGCTCGCCGCCTCGATGCTGGGGATCATGGCCGCCTTCCTCGTCTTCGACGGGCTTCAATATGTGTTCGGCGCGGCCTTGCGCTCATTGGGCGAGCAGGTCTGGGCGGGGCTCAACGGGATCGCCGGCTTCTTCGTCGTCACCGGCGGCCTCGGCTGGCTGCTGGTCGCTCGGGGATGGGGGCCGGACGGGCTCGCTTATGCGGCGGGCCTGGGAATGCTCGCCTGTGCCTCGCTTCAGTTCGGCCGGCTGGCCTTCGTGCTCAGGATATCGGGCCGAAGCTGAGGCTCAAGGTGCGGCCGCCGCGCGGCACGTCCATCTCGGCGCTGTCGAACGGAACGCGGCCGCGCGCCTGAAGCTCGCGCACCGGCGGAGCGATCGACCAGGCGTAAACCACCCGGCCCTGCCCGTCCTTGAGCTCGGCGCGGATCTGCGGGACTCGCTGCACCTCGTCGGTCTGGTTGGCGATCTCGCCATGGACGGCGAGAAGCTCGTTGCCGCTCTCCAGCCGCCGCCGGTCCGCCTGGCCGCGTATGTCGAGGTTGCTGACCGTGCGCACCGGGATGCCGAAGCTCCGGCCGACTCCGGGCAGCCCGAAATATTGGAGCGCGAGCACGGCACCGATCATCAGCGCCGCCGCGACCACCGCGACGATCGTCCAGATCCGTCCCCAGTTGCGCCGGGGCCGCCCCGATTGGGGATAGACGGGCGGCGGCGCCTCGGGAGCGGGCTCGCGCCAGGAGGGCGGGGGCGGCGGCTCCTCCCGCGGCCCCGGCCCAGCGGGGGGAGGCGGCGCAGCCGGAGCGGCGTCCTGGAGGTCCAGCGGGGCGGGATCCTGCACCCAGGAAAAGCGGCAGCTCGCGCAGCGCACCTTGCGGCCGGTCGGCCCGATCGCGCTGTCCGGCACGACGTAGCGGGTCTTGCAGGACGGGCAGGAGAGGATCATTGGCGTCAAGCACTCCGAACGCAGGAAGCGACTCTAAGCACGGTCGGTTCCGTCGTGGCAAGCGCGCCGGAAGGCGCGACAGGCGCGCGAGACGCTTGTTGGGGCGCTGCGGTCATGCCATTGCGGGGCCATGAAGGTGCCGGGGAGGCCGCTCTGAACGCCGGGTCGATCGTCCAGTTCGAAAATGTCGGGCTGCGCTACGGCACCGGCGCCGAGACGCTGTCCGATCTCTCCTTTTCCCTTCGCGAAGGCGGGTTCTACTTCCTCACCGGCCCGTCGGGCGCCGGCAAGACTTCGCTGCTGAAGCTGCTTTATCTCGCGCTCCGGCCGAGCCGCGGGCTGATTCGGCTGTTCGGCGAGGACATCGTCACGATGCCTCGCGGGCGGCTCCCGGGCTTCAGGCGGCGGATCGGCGTGGTCTTCCAGGATTTCCGCCTCGTTCCGCATCTCTCCACTTTCGACAATGTCGCGCTTCCGCTGCGGGTGGCCGGGGTCGAGGACAAGGATTTGGAAAATCCGGTCAACGAGATGCTGGCCTGGGTGGGGCTCGCAGACCGGGCGAGTGCTCGCCCGGCGACCCTGTCGGGCGGAGAGCAGCAGCGCGTCGCCATCGCCCGCGCGGTGATCGGCCGGCCCGAACTGCTGGTCGCCGACGAGCCGACGGGCAACGTCGATCCGGACATGGCGCGGCGCCTGCTCTATCTGTTCGACAGCCTCAACAAGCTCGGCACGACGATCATCGTCGCGACCCACGATCTCCATCTGCTGACCGAGGTGCCGCGTTCGGAGATGCTCCGGCTGGACCGCGGCCAGGTCGCGGACCCCACCGGGGCGCTGCGCCATCCGCCCAAGAGGCCCGAGGCATGAGGGCCGACGCGCGCAAGTTCGGAACGGCCGAAAAGGGTCTGCTTCCCGAAGGCCGGGTGGCCGGGCCGATGCCGTGGGTCATCGCGATCATGATGTTCCTGACCGTTCTCGCCGCGGCGGCGGGGCTCGGCCTCGCCGGCGCCGCCTCGCGCTTCGACGCGCAGATCGGGACCCGGATCACCATCCAGGTCGTCGAAGCCAATCCGGACCTGCGCCGCGCCCAGGCGGCGGCGGCCGCGCGCGCGGTTCAGAACCTTCCCGGAGTCACCGCGGTGCGGCCGGTGCCCGAGACGGAGGTGCAACGGCTGCTCGAGCCCTGGCTCGGGGCGGGCGGGCTCGAGAGCGACATTCCGGTACCGGCACTGATCGACGTCGACATGACTGCAGAGGCCCATCGCTCGCTCGATCGCCTTCGCGGCGCAGTCGCCGCCGCCGCGCCCGCCGCTCGGGTCGACGACAACGGCCAATGGCTGGCGCCGCTCGCCTCGCTGATCGGCGCGCTCAAATGGCTCGCGGTCGGCCTCGTCCTGCTGATGGTCGGAGCGACGGCGGCGACCGTGGTGCTCGCCGCGCGCGCGGCGCTCGACACGCATCGCGGAACGATCGAGATCCTCCATCTCATGGGCGCGACCGACGTCCAGGTCGCGCGGCTGTTCCAGCGGCGGATCGCGCTCGACGCTTTGTTCGGCGGCCTGCTCGGCTTCATCCTCGCGGCGCTGGTCCTGATCGGCATCGGCGAGCGAGTCTCCGCGCTGGGCTCCGAGCTGCTCGGCTCGGCCGCGGTGCCGGCGCCCGCATGGGGCGTTTTGGTCGCTTTGCCGGCTTTCGGCGTTTTCCTCGCCATGCTGGTCGCGCGCCTGACGATTCTCAAAGCCCTGGGGCGGATGCTATGATCCGCTGGCTGTTCCGCCTGATCGCTTTCGGCTTGCTGGTCTATCTGATCGGCTACGCCTTGTTCGCCATCCTTCTCCCCCGCCCGGCGGGCGAGGAACGGACCGAGGCGATCGTCGTCCTCACCGGCGGCTCGGGCCGGCTCGACCGCGGCTTCGAGCTGATGCAACGCGGGCTTTCGCGCCAGATGCTGATCTCCGGCGTCGCCCGCACCGTTCGGCCGGAGGAGCTGGAGGCCGCCTATAGCGTCGATCCGCGCCTTTTCGCCTGTTGCATCACGCTTGGGCGCGAAGCGTTCGATACCCGCTCCAACGCGGACGAGGTCGCCCGCTGGCTCGACCGGCGCCACGTCCGTTCGATCCGGCTGGTTACCAACGATCTTCACATGCGCCGTGCCAAATACGAGCTGCGCAAGCGCGTCGGCGACGAGGTCTCGATCGTTGCCGACGGGGTTCCGACCCAGGCCGATTTCCGGGCGATCTTCGTCGAATATAACAAATATCTGCTCGGCCGGGCCGCCGATCTCGTCGGAATCTAGGGCTTCGGCATGGCGCTCTTGCGCTCGCTCCTCTTCGCTTTGGTCTTCTACGGCTGGACGGTGGTGGCGGTGCTCCTCTCCTTTCCCGTCAGCCTGTTGGGGACTCATGCCCTGCGGTCCTGGGCCCATCTCTGGGCGCGAGCCCACCGCTGGTGTGCGCGCCACATTCTCGGCATCCGCACCCGCGTTGAGGGCGATCCGCCGCGCGGGGCGGTGCTCGTCGCGGTCAAGCATCAATCGATGTACGAGACGCTGGAAATCGTGCTGATGCTCAACGAGCCGGCGATGGTGCTGAAGCGCGAGCTCATCGGCATTCCGCTCTGGGGCTGGGTGGTGCGACGCTATGGCGTCATTCCGGTTGATCGCTCGGCCGGCGCGACGGCGCTCAGGCAGATGATGCGCGCCGCCGAGCAGGCGAGCGCCGAGGGCCGCCCGATCCTGATCTACCCCGAGGGCACACGCGTTCCGCCCGGCGAAACTCCGCCGCTCCAGCCTGGCTTCGCCGGGCTCTACCGCGCACTGAAGCTGCCGGTCGTCCCGGTGGCGCTCGACAGCGGCCGGCTTTCGCCGCGCAACAGCTTCGTCAAGCGGCCGGGAATCGTCACCTTCCGCTTCGGCGAGACGATTCCGCCCGGCCTCAAGCGCGACGAGATCGAATCCCGGGTCCACGCCGCCATCAATGCTTTGGAGACTGGGGCGTGACTCCGGAGCTTGGGATCATCGAAGGCTTTTTCGGCCGCCCCTGGACGTGGGCGCAGCGCGACGAAGCCGTGCGCTTCCTCGGCCCCCACGGCTATCGCTCCTATCTCTACGCGCCCAAGGCCGACGCCTATCTCCGCCGCCGCTGGCAGGAGCCGCACCCGGAGCCCGAGCTGGCGCTGTTGCTCGCGCTGCGCGAGACGTGCCGGCGCGAGGGCGTTCGCTTCGGCATCGGCCTCAGCCCGTTCGAGCTTCACCTCCATCCGGAGCGCGGCTGGCAGGACCGGCTCGCGGCCAAGCTCGCAGCGCTCGCGCACCTGAAGCCCGACGACCTCGCCATCCTGTTCGACGACATGCGCGGCGACGTTCCCGACCTCGCCCAGCGCCAGGCGGCGATCGTTCACTTCGCCGCCGAGCGCAGCGGCGTGAGCCGGATCCTGTGCTGCCCCTCTTATTATTCGGACGATCCGATCCTCGACGTCGCCTTCGGCCAAAGGCCTCCCCTCTATCTCGAGCAGCTCGGCCGCCTGCTCGATCCCGCGATCCGGATCTTCTGGACCGGCGAGGAGGTGTGCAGCCGCGAATTCAGCCCCGGCCACCTCGCGCGAGTCGCCGAGCAGCTTCGGAGAAAGCCCGTGCTGTGGGACAATTACCCGGTCAACGACGGCGCCCGAATGTCGCAGCATCTGCACCTGCGCGCCTTCACCGGCCGCCCGGCCGCGATCGGCGCGCACATTGCGGGGCACGGCGTGAACCCGGCTTCCCAGCCCTTGCTCAGCCGGGTGCCGCTGCTGACTCTGGCCGAAAGCTACGCGCAAGGAGACGCCTATCAATATCGCGCGGCGTTCGACCGCGCGGCCCGAGCGGTGCTCGGCGAGGAGCTTGCCGGGCGCTTGGCGAAGGACGTCCTCACTCTTCAGGACCGCGGGCTCGACCGGCTTGGCGAGCGGCGCGCGGCGCTGCACCTGCGCTATTCGGCCTTCGCCCATCCCGCCGCGCAGGAGATCGTGCAGTGGCTGGACGGCTATTGGAATGTCACCGACGAACTGGTTCAGACGCAGTAGCGAGCCACTCCACCGACTGTCCGTGAGGATGGGTCCAGGCGAGCAGCATATCCTCGCCCGGCCAGGTCCGCAGCCGCAGGCTGAACCGGCCCTCACCCTCATTCTCCTCGTAGCGCAGCCAGGCGAGCGGGGCGCCTGCGCTCGCCGCAGCGCCGACCGCTTCGATATGCCGGGCGATTCGTCCGCGTCGGTCCACGGGGAAGTAATGGTAGGCGACCGAGTGCATCACGACGCGCGCGACGCCGGGCTCGGGCTCCGGCGCGAGCGCGGCCTCGATCCACTCCGCGGCGTCGCCCTGGTCGATCCGCGGCGGCGCGATAGCGGCGATCTCCAGCGCGGACTCGAGGCGGGCGATCCGCTCCGTCTGGTCGGCCCAGACATAGGCGAGCAGCCGCTCGCGTCCGGCGGGCAGCGGAACGGGGTCGAGATCGACGCCCGCGCGGTCCTCGATGGATATCCGCGCGTCGGGCGGGGGCGGGCCCGACCAATCGGGTTTAAGCAACAGCGGCGAGGCCGCGTCGCCCGCCGCGCGGCCGCCGAGGTCGTAGCGATAGCGGTCGAGGTTGAGGTTGAGGCCGGCGCTGGCGCCGAGCTCATAGAGCCGGAGCGGCAGGCCGAACCGGTGAGCGACGACCAGCAGCCCGCTCATCAGCACCGCGGCGCGGCCGACTTCGTTGGTCTGGGGCGGGCCGTCGAGCCAGGCGGCGAGCCTTTCCTCGTCGAGCAGCCGCGACAGCGCGTCCCAGAGCCGATCCGGATGCGGCAGCGGCGCGGGCGGATAGAGCGCCGCCAGGTGGGGCGCCGTGCCGTTCCGGACCAGAAAATGGAGGCCGCCGTAGACCCTAAGCGCGAGCGCGTCGCCGATCGGGGCGGGATTGCCGGGCCACTCCAGGACGCGCCGGCCGATCAGGGTGGTGCGATCGAGCCGCTCTCCCAGCAAGGCGCAGACCAGTCCGGTAAGGGGCGCGAAGAGCGAATCGCAGTAAAAGGCCTGCTGTGCGAAAGCGGCGCGAATGTCCGCTTCGCCCGCCATCAGGCGCGCAAATTCGCCCCGAGCTTTGCAGCGGCGGCGACGATGCGCTCGGAGATGGCCTTGATCTCCTCTTCGGTGAAGCTCTTCTCGCCGGGCTGGAGCGTGACCTCGATCGCCAGCGATTTCCGGCCCTGCGGAACGCCTTGGCCGGTGAAGACGTCGAACAGGCCCACGCCGGCAATCGCCGTCTTGTCCGCGCCGCGCACGGCGCGCAGCAGCTGGTCGGCCGGCAGATCGGCGGTGACGAGGAAGGCGAAGTCGCGCTTCACCGCCTGGAGCGCGGGCGGCGCATAGGCGCTCCGCATATGGCCGGCGCCGCCGCGCTTCTGCGGGATCGCGTCGAGGAAGATTTCCGCCGCGACGACCGGGCCGTCGAGGTCGAACGCCTTGGCGGTCCTGGGATGCAAGGCGCCGAACTCGGCGAGCGCGTTCTTCGGGCCGAGGCACAGGCGGCCGGACTGGCCGGGGTGATAGACTTGGGAGGCCTCGCCCACGACCTGCAGATTGTCGACCGGAGCGCCGGCGGCGGCAAGCAAAGCGAGCGCCTCCGCCTTGGCGTCATAGGCGTCGACCGAACTGCTTTTGCCGCTCCAGTGGCGCGCGGCGCGTGGGCCTGCGAGGACCAGGCCGATCGTCGGCCGCTCGCCCTCATCCAGGTAGCGCCGTCCGATCTCGAACAGGCGCACGCTTTCGGCGCCGCGGGCGATGTTGCGCGCTGCGGCGGCGAGCAGACCGGGCAGGAGCGAAGGGCGCATCGCCTTCATCTCCTCGCTGATCGGATTGGCGAGCAGCCAGGCGGAGCCACCGAAGGGCGCGGCCTCGGCTTCGGAAATGAAGCTCCAGGTGACCGCCTCGTTGAGCCCGCGCGCGGCAGCGGCCCGCCGCGCGTCGCGCTCGACCAGCTGCTCGGCGGTCGCCGTCGGGCGGGCGACGCCGGGCGCGCGCGGCAGCGCGGTCGAAGGGACATTGTCGATGCCCTCGATCCGAACGACCTCCTCGACAAGGTCGGCCGCGCCGTCCACGTCGCGCCGCCAGCTCGGAACCGCGATTTGCCAGACATCGCCCCGAGTCACGGTGAAGCCGAGCCGCTGAAGGATGTCCTGCTGGCGGTCGTCCGGCACGTCGAGGCCGCCGAGGGCGGCGCAGCGGGCGGGATCGTAGGCGATGACCTTGGCCGCTTGCGGAGGCGCGCCGGCGCGGACGACTTGGGACGGCTCGCCGCCCGCCAGATCGATCGCCATCGCCGTCGCCAGCTGCAGCCCATCCTCGAGGAAGGCGGGATCGACGCCGCGCTCGAACCGGCTCCGCGCGTCCGAGAAGAGGGCCAGCTTTTGTCCGGTCAGAGCGATATGCTCGGGATCGAAATAGGCGCATTCGATGAGGATGTCGGCGGTCGCTTCGGTGACTCCGCTATGCTCGCCGCCCATGATCCCGCCGATGTCGTGGACGGCTTCATCGTCGGCGATCACGGTCATCGAGGGATCGAGCCGGTAGCTCTTGCCGTTGAGCGCCAGCACCTCCTCGCCGTCGCGCGCGCGGCGGGCGACGAGCGCGCCTTTCAGGGTCGCCAGGTCGTAGACGTGGAGCGGCCGGCCGTAGGTCAGCATGATGTAGTTGGTGAGATCGACCAGGGCGCTGATCGGCCGCTGTCCGACCGCCTTCAGCCGCCGCTGCAGCCAGTCGGGCGAGGGGCCGTTGCGCACCCCGCGGATGACGCGGCCGTAGAAAGCGGGGCAGCCTTGCGGGTCGTCGGTGCGGATCTCGATCGGACAGGGATAAGTGCCCGCGACCGGCGGCGCCTCGACCGGCTTCAGCGTGCCGAGACCCGCCGCGGCGAGATCGCGGGCGATTCCCTGGACCCCCATCGCGTCCTGCCGGTTGGGGGTGACGGAGACGTCGATCGCCGGGTCGTCGAGCCCGGCCCACTCGGCATAAGCGGCACCGACCGGCGCGTCGACGGGAAGCTCGATGATCCCTTCATGCGCGTCGCCGAGCTCAAGCTCGCGCACCGAGCACATCATTCCGCGGCTCTCGACTCCGCGAATTGCCGCCACCTTCAGCGTCAGGTCGCTGCCCGGCACATAGGCGCCGGGGGCGCCGAACACGCCTTTGAGGCCGGCGCGCGCATTGGGCGCGCCGCAGACGACCTGGATCGTCTCGCCGGTGCCCGCGTCGACCGTGAGCACCTGGAGCTTGTCGGCCTGCGGGTGCGGTGCCGCGGTCAGCACCTCCGCGACGACGAAGGGCGCGAGCTTTTCGGCCGCGTTCTCGACGCCCTCGACCTCGAGGCCGACGCGGGTGAGCGCCGCGACGATTTCGTCCAAAGTCGCATCCGTCTCGAGATGCTCCTTCAGCCACGAAAGGGTGAACTTCATGCGCCGACGCCTCCCGAGAGGGTCGGAACGTCGAGCGCGCCAAAGCCGTAATGCTTCAGCCAGCGAAGGTCGCCGTCGAAGAAGGCGCGCAGGTCGTCCATTCCGTATTTGAGCATCGCCAGCCGGTCGATCCCGCAGCCGAAGGCGAAGCCCTGCCATTCGTCGGGATCGAGCCCGCAATTGGCGAGCACGCGCGGGTGGACCATTCCGGAGCCGAGAAGCTCCATCCAATGGTCGCTGCCGCCGAGCACGCGCCGGCCTTTCTCGATGCGGTAGCCGATATCCACCTCGGCCGAGGGCTCGGTGAAGGGGAAGTAGGACGGTCGCAGCCGAAGGACGATGTCGTCGCGCTCGAAAAAGGCCTTGAGGAAGGTCTCCAGAGTCCATTTGAGATGGCCGAGCGTGATTCCGCGATCGATTACCAGCCCCTCCACCTGATGGAACATCGGCGTGTGGGTCGCATCGCTGTCGGAGCGGTACACGCGGCCCGGCGCGATCAGGTAGAGCGGCGGCTTCTGCGTCTGCATGGCGCGGATCTGCACCGGCGAGGTGTGGGTGCGCAGAAGCATCGGGCGGCCGCTTTCGTCCGCCCGGTCGAAGTAGAAGGTGTCGTGCATCGCCCGCGCCGGATGGCTTTCGGGGATGTTGAGCGCTGTGAAATTGTGCCAGTCGTCCTCGATCTCGGGGCCGGTCGCGACCGAGAAGCCGAGATCGGCGAAGATTTCGGCCAGCTCGTCGAGCACCTGGCTGATCGGATGGACGCTGCCCTCGGCCGAAAGCGCGACCGGCAGCGTCATGTCGATCCGCTCGGTCGCCAGCCGGCGCTCGAGATCGGCCTCCTCAAGCGCGTTCTTCCGCGCCGCAAGCGCCTCGGTCACCGCCTCGCGCAGGCCGTGGATTCGCGGCCCCTCGGCCTGGCGCTCCTCGGGCGACATGGCGCCGAGGGTCTTGAGCAGTCCCGTCACGGCGCCCTGCTTGCCCAGAGCCGCGACTCGCGCCGCCTCGAGCGCCGGCAAATCAGCCGCCGCTTCGATCCGGCCGAGCCAGTCGTCTTTCATAACGTCGAGGTCGCTGCCCATGCCTCGCCCCTAGAGGAGAAAGGGAGCGCATGAAAACCCCCGAGCATTGGGCTAGAGATGGCGCATGAACGCGTGGCCCGTCCTTACCGCCGACGATCGGCCGACGATCGTCGCGCTGCACCTCTTCTCTCAGGTGGTGGGGAAGGTGCCGACGGCGCTGTCGCCATGGCGCAACCATGGCTGGCACCTGACTCTTCACGTGACCCCGCGCGGCCTGATCACCGAGCCGATCCATTCCAAGGCTGGCACGTTCACGCTCGGCTTCGATCTCGTCGATCACGCGCTGGTGCTGGAGGACGCGCAGGGACGCCGGGCAGTCCCGCTGGCGCCGATGTCGGTTGCCGATTTTCACGCCAGGGGACTCGCGATGCTGTTGGAGGCGGGCCACGACGTCCGTATCTACGCCGTTCCCAACGAAGTCGAACCTGCCACTCCCTTCGCTGCCGACCGGGAGCCTCGCGCCTACGATCGGGACACTGCCCGCCGTCTCCACGGCGCCCTGCTCCAGGCGGACCGGGTCTTCCGGCTGTTCCGCTCGTCCTTCCTCGGCAAGGTGAGCCCGGTCCACTTCTTCTGGGGCAGCTTCGATCTCGCCGTCACCCGCTTCTCGGGCCGGAGGGCGCCGCTCCATCCCGGCGGCATTCCCAACCTGCCCGACGACGTGACCCGCGAGGCCTATAGCCACGAAGTGTCCAGCGCCGGCTTCTGGCCCGGCGGAGCGGGCGCTCCGGGCGGGCCGTTCTTCTATTCCTACGCCTATCCGCAGCCCTCCGGCTTCGGGGAGGCCGATGTCGCTCCGGGCGAGGCCCGTTTCGACCCCGCTTTGGGCGAGTTCGTGCTCGACTACGAAGAGGTCCGCGGCGCACCCGACCCCGATTCGGCGCTCCTCGCCTTCCTGGAATCGACCTACGCGGCGGCCGCGGACCTCGCCGGCTGGGACCGCGCGGCGCTCGACTGCGCGCCCGGCCGGCCCGGCGTGCCGCGCCCCGTCTGAGCTATTCGCCGATATAATTTCCGGGCCTGAAGAGATCCTCGATGAAGGCGCGGCCGACTCCGCCCTCGTTGGCGAAGGCCTGGAGCAGCTGGATCGTGCGAAGCGCCGCATCGTCGTAATACCAGTTCGCGTCGGCGAAATTGCAATTCTCGAAGCGCGGCAGGCCGCCGCCGCCATAGCGCAGCTGCGCGCCGTCGAAGGTGCAATCGAAAAAGGCGGTATCGTCCACCCGCACCTGTTCGCCGCCAGTGAAGGTGCGGCCGCGCACGTCTGCCATCGTCGAATTCTCCTTGAAGGTTTGGGCTTAGACGGTGAAGCTCTCGCCGCAGCCGCAGGCGCCCTTGGCGTTGGGATTTTCGAAGACGAATCCGGCAACGAAATCGTCCTCGCGCCAGTCCATCGTCGATCCGACGAGATAGAGGACCGACGCGCCGTCGATATAGAAGGCGCCGCCCGGCGTCTCGATCTTCTCGTCGAACTTCGCCTCCTCGGTGACGTAATCGACCGAGTAAGCGAGGCCCGAACAGCCGCGGCGCGGGGTCGACAGCTTGACCCCGATCGCGCCCTCGGGCGCGCGCGCCATCAATTCGGCGACGCGGGCCTCGGCGGCTGGAGTGAGGGTGACGGCGGCGGGTCGGGCTCTCTGCTGCACCGTCATCTCCCGATGCCCCTCTGATCCGTTCGTGTCGAGCGAAGTCGAGACACCCCTTCGAGCGGCAGCGAGAAAGAGCCTCGGCTTCGCTCGGCGGGGTCCCTCGACTTCGCTCGGGACGAACGGGTTAGGGCGTGCGGTCGCACCATCACAACATCCCCAGTTCAAGCCGGGCCTCGTCGGTCATCTTCTGCGGGTCCCAGGGCGGCTGCCAGACCAATTCGACCTCGGCATCGCCGATGCCCGGCACCGCGCCGACCCGAAGCTCGACCTCGCCGGGCATGGACTCGGCGACGGGGCAGTGCGGCGTGGTCAAAGTCATCTTGATCCGGGCGTGATGCTCGGGAGTGATCTCGACGTCGTAGATCAGCCCGAGATCGTAGATGTTGACCGGGATTTCGGGGTCGTAAATGTCCTTCAGCGCGGCGATCACCTGCTCGTAGAGGTCGCCGCCAGGCTCGGCCGGCGTTGGCTCGGCCGAGGGCGGCGGCCTGGAGAGGAAGCCTTCGAGATAGTCGCGCTTGCGCTCATAGCCCTCGCGCACGTCCTCGACGCGCGCCTTGGGCGGCGGCGCGACGCCTTCGACCTCCTCGACCTCGATCTTGCGTTCCTGCTCCATCACACGATGCTCACCCGAAGATCCTCGTTACCCGTTCGATTCCGCGCACCAGCGCCTCGATGTCGCGCGGCCCGTTATAGACTCCGAAGCTGGCCCGCGCCGTCGCGTCGACCCCCAGCGCGGCCATCAGCGGCTGGGCGCAATGATGGCCGGCGCGGACCGCGACATGCTCCTCGTCCAATATGGTGCCGACGTCGTGCGGATGAACCCCCTCGACCGCGAAGCTGACGATGCCGGCCGAATTCTCGGGGCCGAACAGGCGCACCGAATTGAGGCCGCGCAGGGCGTCGCGCGTCTCGCGGACCAGGGCGGCCTCGTGGGCGCGGATCGAGCCGAGGCCGATGCCGTCGACATAGTCGATCGCCGCGTGCAGGCCGACAACGCCGACGACGTGCGGAGTCCCCGCCTCGAACCGGGCCGGCGGCGGGGCGTAGGTGGTGCGATCGAACGTCACCCTGTCGATCATCGCTCCGCCGCCCTGCCAGGGCGGCATGGCCTCGAGGATCTCCGCGCGCGCCCAGAGCACACCGATGCCCGTGGGGCCGTAGAGCTTGTGGCCGGAGAAGACGTAGAAATCGCAATCGAGATCGCGGACGTCGACCGGCATGCGCGGCACCGCCTGGCAGCCGTCGAGCAGCAGCTTCGCGCCGACCGAATGGGCGATATCCGCGGCGCGCTTCGCGTCGAGCGTGGAGCCGAGCACGTTGGAGACGTGGGCGAGGGCGACCAGCTTGTGCTCGGGCCGGATCATCGCCGCCATCGCGTCGAGGTCGATGCGATGATCGTCGGTCAGTGGAACGACGTCGATCTCCGCTCCCGTCATCTGCCAGGGGACGATGTTGCTGTGGTGCTCGAGCGTCGAGAGCAGAATCCGGTCGCCGGGCTTGAGGTGGTCGCGGCCCCAGCTCTGCGCGACGAGGTTGATCCCCTCGGTCGCGCCGCGGACGAAGACGATCTCCTCCGCCGCGGCGGCGCCGATGAAGCGGGCGACCCGGGCGCGGCTGGCCTCGAAGGCGAGCGTCATCTCCGCCGAGCGCTGATAGACGCCGCGATGGACGGTCGCGTAGGTCTCGCCATAGGCGCGGGCGACCGCGTCGATCACCATTTTGGGCTTCTGCGCGGTCGCCGCGCTGTCGAGATAGGCCCAGCCTTCGGGGATCGCCGGGAAGTCGGCGAGCCAGTCGAGCGGGCGGGTGGAAGCTGCCATGTCCACTTCACCCCTCCCCTTCAGGGGAGGAGACGGGGGTGGGGGATGTGGACGAGACGCCGTGCTGCGTGACAGGCCCCACCCCAACCCCTCCCCTGAAGGGGAGGGGCTTGGCTCCTCCGAACCACTCCTCGGCATCCGCGTAGAATGTCGCGCGCACCTCCTCCTCCCCGATCCGGTCGAGCGCGTCGGCGACGAAGGCGCGGGTCAGGAGGCTCTTCGCTTCGGCGGGCTCGACGCCGCGGCTTTCGAGGTAGAAGAGCGCGCCCCGGTCGAGCTCGCCGACCGTCGCGCCGTGCGCGCATTTGACGTCGTCGGCGAAGATTTCGAGCTCGGGCTTGGCGTTGATTACTGCCGAGCGGGCCAGAAGGAGCCCCTTGAGGCTCTGCTCGGCGTCGGTCTTCTGCGCACCGCGCGCGACCTCGACCCGGGCAGCGACCGAGCAGGCGGAACGGTCGTCCGCCACCGAGCGCCAGACCTGGCGGCTCACGCCGTTCGGCACCGCGTGGCGGATGACGAGGTTGGCATCGTGCCGCTGACGGCCGCGGGCGAGCAGCGCGCCACCGGCCTCGGCATAGGCCTCCTCCCCAGTGAGGAGAATCTCGCCGTCGAGCCTGGTGTCTGCGCCGCCCGCCGCGAGCATGGTCGTCGTCAGGCTCGCGCCCGCGCCCAATTCCGCCTGGTCGGTGAGGCTGACGAAGCCGCTTTCCCCAAGCAGCCGCCGGCTCAGCATCAGCCGGGCGCTCTTGCCGAGGCGGATCGCGGTCAGGCGGTTGGCCCAGCCCTGGCCGACGAAGGTCTCGACCACCGAGCATTGCGCGTCGGCATCGAGCACCATCTCGGCCGCGAGATGGTCGGCGGCGCCTGTCGAGACGTGGACGATCTGGACGAGGCCGGGCGCCGCCTGATCCCGCCCGAGACGCAGCGACCAGCCGCTCTTGCCCGCGAGGCCGCCGAGCGGATGGCGGGTCTCGATGTTGAGCGGGGCGAATTCGACGTCGCCGGAGCGCAGAGCGCCGTCGACGAACAGCAGCCGCACGCCCTTGTCGCAATCGATCCAGGGCAGCGCGTCCGGAACCTTCCCCGAGGGCGCCGCCTCAGCCAGCGCCGGAAGCGCGGAGAGATCGCTCCAGCGCCAGCCTTCCGTGCGGTTCGAGGGAAGGTCGAGGGGCATCAGGCGCGCCCGAACCTGAACGGAAGTTTCCGAAGTTTCCGGTTCCCTGGGGCAAAAAAAGTCACGGACCCGAGCGCGCCGCCAGTCCCTGTTTGCAGGCCTGGGCGACGGTCGCGCATCGGAGCGATGTAAGCACGATTCGGGGCATGTAGGAAAGGGGCCGCAAACTCCTCCCCGGAACGGCGAGGGGGACCGCGACGCGAAGCGGCGTGGTGGTGGGGTCGACGGCGCAAGCGGGCGTGGCAAGGCCCCGACCCCTCCACCATGCTTCGCACGGTCCCCCTTCCCGTTCCGGGGAGGAATTGGAAGGCCGCGCTCACGCAGCGATCTCCCCATAGCCTTCGCGCTCGAGCTCGTGGGCGAGCTCGGCGCCGCCGGAGCGGACGATCCGGCCGCCGGCGAGGACGTGGACGAAATCGGGCTCCACGATGTCGAGCAGGCGCTGGTAGTGGGTGATCAGCAGCACGGCCTTGTCGGGCTTGCGCATGATCCGGTTGATCCCTTCGCCGACGATTCGCAGCGCGTCGATGTCGAGGCCGGAATCGGTCTCGTCGAGGATGGCGAGCCTCGGATCGATGATCCCCATCTGGACCATCTCGTTTCGCTTCTTCTCACCGCCAGAGAAGCCGACGTTGACGCTACGCTTCATCATCTCGAAATCGAGCCCGAGCGCGTCGGCCTGGGCGCGGGCGAGGCGCAGGAAATCGCCCGCCGACAATTCCGCCTCGCCGCGCGCGCGGCGCTGGGCGTTGAGCGCGGTGCGCAGGAACTGGACGCCCGAGACGCCGGGAATCTCGACCGGGTACTGGAAGCCGAGAAACATGCCGTTGGCCGCTCGCTCGTGCGGCTCCAGCGCGAGCAGGTCGATAGGCTCACTTGTGCTCCGGCCAAGGCCGGAGCCCTGCTCGCCCGCGCCCGAAGCCTGCGACGAAACGCTCCGGCCTTCGCCGGAGCACGCAGGCGGAGTAAAGATCACCGAGCCTTCGGTCACCTCATAGCCCGGCCGCCCGGCGAGCACGTAGGACAAAGTCGACTTGCCCGACCCGTTCGGCCCCATGATCGCATGGATCTCGCCAGGATTCAGCGCGAGGCTGATTCCCTTGAGGATCGCCTTGCCGTCGACATTGGCGTGGAGGTTTTCGATTTGGAGCATCACTTATCCTTGGGCGCCGCGTCTTCGCCGGGCGTGGCGGGCACCGTGGCCTCGATCAGATAGTCGCTGTCGAACCGATCGAAGGCGCGCCGCACCGCCGCCTGCGCGTTGGCCTGACCGCCATACAGCCGGTTGTCGGTCTGCAATTCGAGCGCCCGCGCAAGCTGCTGCGCGCGCACCTCGCGGCAGCCGGCCAGCGCGTCCTGATTTGCCTGGCGGAGCATCTGCGGATCGGCGCCGTCGAAGCGCGGATCGCCGTTCAGGCGACCGCTGACGCAAGCCGCATAAGTCTGGAATGCGGGCATGATCTGATAGGGGATGTCGATCGGCGCCATCGCTTCGCGCCGCGCCGCGGCTCCAGCGCCATAGCGGCGTTCCTCGTCCAGAATCTCGGGCATGTCGCGCATCTGCTGCTCCGATTCCCGGAAGACGCGGTGAACCTCGGCGGCGCGATAAGCTGACTCGCGATAATCACGCTCTCGGGAGAGCAGCCGGTCCGCCTCGGCAAGCGTAGTCCGCCTCGTGTGGCCGCAGGCGTCAATCGAATCCTCGACAGCGTCCCGGTAGCGTTGGCGATCGGCCGTGCTCATGCCGCCGCGCTGGTCCATCTCCCGCCTGAGGCAGAGCATGTAACGTTCAACCGGCGGCGCGATCGGATTGGGGATCTCGACGCCGTCATGAGGAACGTTCGGCCTCGCAACGGCAGGAGAGGCCTGGGCGAGCAGCAGCGCGGCAACAAGGATCATCCGACGCTCCCCTCAAGGCTGATCCCCAGCAATTTCTGCGCCTCGACCGCGAACTCCATCGGCAGCTGCTTGAGCACCTCGCGGGCGAAGCCGTTGACGATCAGGGCGACCGAATCCTCCGCGCTGAGGCCGCGCGACATCGCGTAGAAGAGCTGGTCGTCGCTGATCTTCGAGGTGGTCGCCTCATGCTCGATCTGCGCGGTGGGGTTGCGAACCTCGATATAGGGCACGGTGTGGGCGCCGCATTGGTCGCCGAGCAGCAGTGAATCGCACTGGGTGAAGTTGCGCACGTTCTCGGCGCCGCCGTTGACCCGGACGAGGCCGCGATAGGTGTTGTTCGACTTGCCGGCGCTGATCCCCTTGGAGACGATCGTCGAGCGGCTGCCGGCGCCGATGTGGATCATCTTGGTGCCGGTATCGGCCTGCTGGCGATTGTTGGTGACCGCGACCGAATAGAATTCGCCGACGCTGCCCTCGCCCTTCAGGATGCAGGACGGATATTTCCAGGTAATCGCGCTTCCGGTCTCGACCTGGGTCCACGAGACCTTCGAGCGCGCTCCGGCGCACATCGCCCGCTTGGTGACGAAATTGTAGATGCCGCCCTTCCCCTCGGCATCGCCCGGATACCAGTTCTGGACGGTGGAGTATTTCACCTCCGCATCCTCGTGGGCGTAGATCTCGACCACCGCCGCGTGGAGCTGGTTCTCGTCGCGCATCGGCGCGGTGCAGCCTTCGAGGTAGGAGACGTAGCTGCCCTTGTCGGCGACGATCAGCGTGCGCTCGAACTGGCCGGTATTCTCGGCGTTGATCCGGAAATAGGTGGAGAGCTCCATCGGGCAGCGCACGCCTTCCGGCACGTAGACGAAGGTGCCGTCGGAAAAGACCGCGCTGTTGAGGCACGCGAAATAATTGTCTCGCTGGGGGACCACCGAGCCGAGATATTGGCGGACCAGATCCGGATAGTCGCGGATCGCCTCGGAGATGGAGCGGAAGATGACCCCGGCCGCTTCCAGCTCCTTGCGGAAGGTGGTGGCGACCGAGACGCTGTCGAACACCGCGTCCACCGCAACCTTGCGCGCGCCCTCGACTCCGGCGAGCACCTTCTGCTCCTCGATCGGGATTCCGAGCTTTTCGTAGACTCGCAAAATCTCGGGATCGAGCTCGTCGAGGCTGGCGAGCTTGGGCTTGGCCTTGGGCGCGGCGTAATAATAAGCGTCCTGGAAATCGATTTCGGGGATGTCGAGCTTGGCCCAGCTCACCTCCTCCATCGTCAGCCAGGCGCGATAGGCCTTGAGCCGCCAGTCGAGCATCCACTCCGGCTCCTGCTTCTTGGCGGAGATGAAGCGGACGGTGTCCTCATCGAGGCCCTTGGGCGCGAACTCCTGCTCGATGTCGGAGGTGAAGCCCCATTCGTAGGTCGAGGCGCGGTCGACCGCGTCCTGGGCTTCCTTGTTGCGCACCTCGCTCATCGCGCTTGTTCCCCGGCGAAGGTCGGGGTCCAGGACTTCGTCCCGGCCTGGGCCGGGGAGCGGGACAATTGTGCCAGCGATACCCCCGCCAGTGCGCCGCGCACCGCGTGGTTGACGACACCCATGTGGGGGCGGACCTGGCAGGCCCCTTCGAGGACACAATCGTGGCGCTCCGAGTCGACGCAGCTGGTCATCTCGATGGGTCCTTCGACCGCCTCGACGATGTCGGCGAGGCTGATCGCGGCGGGAGGCCGCGCGAGGCGGACTCCGCCCCCGGTGCCGCGGCTCGATTCGAGCAGGCCGGCGGTCGACAGGCGGCTGACCAGCTTCTGCGCGGTGGGGAGCGGGATGCCGGTCTCGGCGGCGAGCGTCGTCGCGTTGACCTTCGGGCGCTTTCCGTTGGACGCCGGCACGAGCCCGGCTTGGCCGCAATGGCGCGCGGCGGCCGACATCATCACGACGGCATAATCGGCGAGGCTGGACAGGCGCATGGGCTCGGGCTCAATCGGATCGATTCGTTCCGATTGGACCTTTGGTCGTCTTAGGCACGAAAATCAACCGTCATCGCGAGGAGCGAAGCGACGCGGCGATCCAGCACGGGACTGGATTGCTTCGCTGCGCTCGCAATGACAGGAGAGGGCGATGGCGCTCTATCCCCTCGTCCGGCCTTTCGCCTTCGCGCTCGACGCGGAGCGGGCGCATCGCGCCACGATCGCCGCGCTGAAGCTGCTTCCGCCGGGGCGGCCCGCCGACCGCGATCCCGCGCTCGCGGTGAGCGTCGCGGGGCTCGACTTCCCCAATCCGGTCGGCCTTGCCGCAGGGTTCGACAAGGATGCCGAGGTTTACCGCCAGATGCTCGGCTTCGGCTTCGGCTTCGTCGAGGTCGGCACGGTGACACCGCGGCCGCAGGCAGGGAACGAGCGCCCGCGCCTGTTCCGCCTGGTCGAGGACCGGGCGGTGATCAACCGGATGGGCTTCAACAGTCAGGGGCAGGCCGCAGCTATGCGGCGGCTCGAGGGACGCGACCGGCGACGCGGGATCGTGGGCGTCAACATAGGGGCCAACAAGGACAGCGCCGACCGTGTCGCGGATTATTCGGCGGGGATTGCGGCGATGACGGGGCATGCCGACTATCTCACCGTCAACATTTCCTCGCCCAACACGCCGGGGCTTCGCGGCCTGCAGGACAAAGGCGCGCTGGGCGAATTGCTCGCCGGCGTGATGGAGGCGCGCGGCGCCGGGCCGCCGGTGTTCCTCAAGGTCGCGCCGGATCTGGAGGGCGGCGAGATCGACGACATCGCCGCCGTGGCGATCGAGCGCAAGGTCGACGCGCTGATCGTCGCCAACACGACGCTGAGCCGGCCGATGCTCAGATCGCGCCACAAAGACGAGGCGGGCGGGCTTTCGGGGGCTCCGCTCAAGGCGCTGGCGCTGGCGCGGCTGCGCGACTTTCGGCGCGCGACGGGCGGGGCGCTGCCGCTGATCGCCGCGGGCGGCATCGAGAACGGGGTGGACGCCTTCGACCGCATCCGCGCCGGGGCGAGCCTGGTCCAGCTCTATTCGGCGCTCGTCTATCATGGGCCCGGCCTGGCCGAGGAAATCATCGGCGAGTTGAGGCGCTTGCTGACGCTCCACGGCTTCGGGCGCTTGACGGATGCGATCGGGACTGAAAAGCCGGAATGATGCTGCACCGCCTCTTGCTCGCCCTTGCCCTATTCCTCGCCCCCGTCGCGGCGATCGCGCAGGGCGTGTCCGCCGCCGATCCCCGCGCCGCCCGGGCCGGAGTCGAGATCTTGCGCGAGGGGGGCACGGCGGCAGACGCCGCCTTCGCGACGATGCTCGCGCTGACCGTGGTCGAGCCGCAAAGCTCGGGCATCGGCGGCGGCGGCTTCCTCGTCTATCACGACCAGGCGAGCGGCCGGCTTTCCAGCTTCAACGGCCGCGAGACCGCGCCGCACGCGGCGACGCCTTCCTATTTCCTCGGCCCCGATGGCCGCCCGCGCGACCATCGCGACGTGGTGGCGGGCGGGATGAGCGTCGGCGTTCCGGGCAATGTCCGGCTGATGGAGCTGGCGCACGAGCGGCACGGGCGGCTCGCCTGGGCGCGGCTGTTCCGGCCGGCCATCCGCCTCGCCCGCGACGGCTTCGAGATCAGTCCGCGCCTCTACCGCGCTTTGGCCTCGCCGGGCTCGCTGGCCGGCTTCTCGCCCGGGGGGCGGGCGCTCTTCTACCAGGCCGACGGGACTCCGAAGGCGGCGGGGACGCTGGTGCGCAATCCCGCGCTCGCCGCCTTCCTGACGGCCCTCGCCGCGCGCGGGCCGGAGCATTTCTACACCGGCGCCGCCGCGCGGGCGCTGGTCGATACGCTGCGCAACGCGCCGCGCAATCCTTCGACCATGACCCGCGACGATCTCGCCACCTATCAGGCGCAGGAGCTCGCCTCGCCCTGCGGCACCTATCGCGGCTACCGCATCTGCGGGATGGGGCCGCCCTCCTCGGGCGAGACGACGGTGTTCGCCATCCTCAAGCAGCTCGAGCGCTTCGACCTGCGCGCGCTGGGTCGGGACAATGCGACGTCATGGCACCTGATCGCCGAATCGATGCGGCTCGCCTACGCCGACCGCGACGCCTATCTGGGCGATGCCGATTTCGTGCGCGTGCCGGTCGCCGGGCTGATGGACCCGGCCTATCTCGCGGGCCGTTCCCGACTCATCTCGCCCGAGCGCGCGATCGCCCACGTCACCGCGGGCACACCCCCCGGCGCCGACGCCCGCGCTCCGGCGCCGGTGCCTGACGAAGGGGGGACCTCGCATTTCGTCGCCGTCGACAGGGCGGGCAATGTCGCCTCCTATACGTCGACGATCGAGAGCGCGTTCGGCTCGGGGCTGACGGTCAATGGCCTGTACCTCAACAACGAGCTGACCGACTTCAATTCCGCGCCCGACCTGAACGGCGTTCCGACCGCCAACCGCGTCGAGGGCGGGAAGCGTCCGCGAAGCTCGATGTCGCCGACGATCGTCTATGGCCCCGACGGCCGCGTGCGGATCGCGATCGGCGCCGCCGGCGGCTCGACGATTATCGCCCAGGTCGCCAAGGCGCTGATCGCGGTGATCGACTGGGACATGAGCGCTGAGGAGGCGATCGCTCTTCCGCAGATCATCGGCATGGGCGACCGGGTGACGATCGAGCGCGGCACGAGGCTGGAGGCAATGATCCCGGCGCTCCAGGCGCTCGGCCAGAACGCAGTCATCGTCGAGCCCGGCTACAAGGCCAATGCGATCGAGCGCGTGGACGGCCGTTGGGTCGGTGCGGCGGACCCGCGCAGCGAGGGCGTCTGGGTGGCGCAGGGGCCGGCGGCTCGCTAAGACGGACGCTCGACACGGGCAAACCGTGCGGGAGGGGCGATGCGTCAGCTGGAGCATTTCGAAAATCTGGTCGCCATGTTTTTCGCCCGGGCGAAGGAGAAAGGCGATTCGCCGTTTCTCTGGGCCAAGCAGGGAGGCGAATGGCGCTCGACCAGTTGGCGCGAGTCCGCGGAAAAGGTCGCGGGGCTCGCGGCGGCGCTGAAGCGGATCGGGCTCACGGCCGGCGATCGCGTGATGCTGGTCTCCGAGAACCGCCCGGAATGGCTGATCTCCGACTTGGCGATCATGGCTGCGGGCTGCGTGACCGTGCCGACCTACACCACCAATACCGAGCGCGACCACCAGCACATTCTCGACGACAGCGGCGCCCGCGCGGTGATCGTCTCGACGGCGAAGCTGGCCAAGACTTTGCTTCCCGCCGCATTGCGCTCCAATTCGTGCGAGGCGGCGATCGGAATCGAGCCGCTCAACGTCGGCCAGTCCGGCAACGTCGCCTTCCACGATTGGGCTGCCCTGATCGCCGCGGAGCAGGCCGACGTCGAGGCCACGGCCCGCGGGGCGGCGTTCAGGCGCTCGGACCTCGCCTGCATCATCTACACCTCCGGCACCGGCGGCGCCCCGCGCGGCGTGATGCAGCATCACGGGGCGCTGCTTCACAATGTCGAGGGCTGCACGGCGCTGATCGCCGAGGATTTCGGCTGGGACGACGAGATTTTCCTCTCCTTCCTGCCCGCGAGCCACGCCTACGAGCATACGGGCGGGCAGCTCTTCCCGATCGGCCTCGCCGCGCAGATCTATTATTCGGAAGGGCTGGAGAAGCTCGCGTCGAACATCGAGGAGGTGAAGCCGACGATCATGGTCGTCGTGCCGCGCCTGTTCGAGGTGCTCCGCCAGCGCATTCTCAAGCAGGTCGAAAAGCAGGGGAAGCTGACCAACTATCTGATGGACCGGGCGCTTTCGATCGGGGCCAAGGATTATGCGGGCGCGGTGCCCTTGTGGGACAAGCCGATGGATTTCCTGCTCGGCCGCACTTTGAGGCGGAAGATCGCCGCCCGGTTCGGCGGGCGGATCAAGGCGATGGTCTCGGGGGGAGCGCCGCTCAACCCGGACGTCGGAATTTTCTTCCACTCGCTCGGCCTCACCCTGCTTCAGGGCTACGGCCAGACCGAATCCGGCCCGGTCATGTCGTGTAACCGGCCCAGCGCCGGGCTTAAGATGGACACGGTCGGCCCGCCCATGAAGAATACCGAAATCAGGATCGCCGACGACGGCGAGATCCTGGTGCGCGGCGAGCTGGTCATGATGGGCTATTGGCGCAACGAGGCGCTGACCGAGCGGACGATCGTCGACGGATGGCTTCACACCGGCGACATCGGCCATATCGACGACAAGGGCCGGATCGTCATTACCGACCGGAAGAAAGACATCATCATCCTCGACAAGGGCGACAATGTCGCTCCGGCCAAGGTCGAGGGGATGCTGACGCTCCAGCCGGAAATCGTCCAGGCGATGGTCGCCGGCGACAAGCGGCCCTATCTGGTCGGGCTGATCGTGCCCGATCCCGAATGGACCGCCGAATGGTGCGCGCGCCAGCACCGCAAATGCGCGTTCCACGAGCTTGCCCACGATCCCGATTATGTGAAGGCGCTTTCCGCCGCGGTGGACCGGGTCAATGCGGATTTGAGCGTGATCGAGAAGGTGCGCCGGTTCATCGTCGCCGACGAGCCGTTCACGGTCGAGAACGCAATGCTCACCCCCTCGATCAAGATCCGCCGCCACGTCATCAAGGAGGCATACGGCGAGCGGCTGGACGGGCTCTACAAAAGGTAGAGCACTGCAACCGCCTTATCCGCTCATCCTGAGGAGCCGTTGAGCTTGTCGAAACGGCGTCTCGAAGGACCCCAGAGGTGCCGAACGGTCCTTCGAGACGGGCCTTCGCCAGGCTCAGTCCCTCCTCAGGATGAGCGGGGAGTAGTGCGTGCGCGCCGCCGCTCAGTTCGCCCGATCGTAGGGCGTGAAATCGCCCAGGCCGCAGCCGCCGAAATTCGTGCCCGAGACGTGATCGACCACGGTGACGATGTCGCCGCGGCAGACCTGCCCGGTCGTCGCCCGCAGGTGCAGGCTTCGGCCGGGCTCGAGGTCGGGGCAGCCGCCGGCCGGGCGGTTGACGTAGATCCGCCGCATCCCGCCGCCGAAGACGATCGCGTCGCCGACCGTGCGGTTGCCGCCGAGATTGCGGATGTTGACGCAGGCGACGGCCGGCCGCTCGACCCGTCCGGCGAGGATTCGCGCCAGCTCGGCCTCCGGATCGGCCGGCGGGCCGGCGCGCGCGGCGACGATCGTGCCGGCGGCGAGCGCCGCGGAGCCGAGCAGGGTGAGCGTCAGAAGCTTGGTCATCTTCACCTCCATTGCCCCCTTTTGGCTTTACCCTTTAAAAACGTCCTTCGCCGCCCGTCGCTCCGCGAATTCTAAAACCGAGCCGGCGCGCATGAACGGATTGGTCGCCCGTTCCAGCCCGATCGTGGTCGGGACGGTCGGCACGCCCTTCGCGCGCGCCGCCTCGACCTCGCGCATCCGCTCGGCGAGCGCGGCATTGTCGGGCTCCGCAACGAGCGCGTAGCGGCCGTTGGCGAGCGTATATTCGTGCGCGCAATAGACCATAGTGTCGGCCGGCAGCCGGGCGAGACGCTGGAGATTGGAGTGCATCTGCTCGGCGCTGCCTTCGAACAGCCGCCCGCAGCCCATGGCGAACAAGGTGTCGCCGACGAAGATCACGCCCTCGGAGCCAAAATGGTAGGCGATGTGGCCGGCGGTGTGGGCGGGCACATCCAGCACTTCCGCCTCCAGCTGGCCGAGCGTCACGCGGCCGCCTTCGCCGACGCCGCGGTCCAGCGTCGGGATTCGCGCCGCCTCGGCCGCGGGGGCGGTGACCCGGCAGCCGGTCGCCGCCTTGATCGCGGCGTTGCCGCCCGTGTGATCCGGGTGCCAATGGGTGTTCCAGATCTGGGTGATCTGCCAGCCGCGGCGCGCGGCCTCCGCAAGCACCGGCTCCGGCTCGGCGGGATCGATCACCGCCGTCTCGCCGGATTCGGGCTCGTGCGCCAGCCAGATGTAATTGTCGCTGAGGGCGGGAATGCGGGCGACCTCCAGCATCACCAATGCCCCACGTTGGGCATCGAGGCCCAGGGCTCGGCGACGGGGAGATTGCCGCCCTTCTGAAGCAGCTCGATCGAAATGCCGTCGGGCGTTCGGACGAAGGCCATTCGGCCCTCTCGCGGGGGGCGGTTGATGATCACCCCACCGTCCATCAGCCGCTTGCAGGTCTCGTAGACGTCGTCGACCTCATAGGCGAGGTGGCCGAAATTGCGGCCCTCGCCATAGCCGGCCTCGTCCCAATTGTGCGTCAGCTCGACCTGCGCATCCTCGTCGCCGGGCGCGGCGAGGAAGATGAGGGTGAACCGACCCGCCTCATTGTCCATCCGCCGGATCTCGCGAAGGCCGAGAAGCTCGAAAAAGCGCAGCGTTTCCTCAGGGTTGGAGATTCGGATCATCGTGTGCAGATATTTCATTTGCGGGACCTCAATTCATCGATATAAATGCACGGTTCATCGACGACATGCGAGATGAACCGTGCCGGCGTCCGCAAGAGGCCGCCGGGGTCAGGGAGACCATAACATGGCCGAGGGCTCGACGGGTAATCGCAACATCATCCTCATCGCCGCGCTCGTGCTTGGCGTGGCGATCATCGCCGGCGGCTATCTGCTCGGCGACGGCCTCAGGCGCGCTCGGATGGCCGACCGCGCGGTGACCATGCGCGGCCTTGCCGAGCGCGACGTCACCGCCAATCTCGCCAGCTGGTCGCTGAACTTCTCCGCCTCGGGCACCGACGCGGCGACCGTCCAGGCCGAGATCGAGCAGGATACGCGCACCATCAACGAGTTCATCCGCGCCGCCGGCTTTCCCGCCACCGCGATCACCGACGGCGGCGGCTCGATCAACAGCTTCTACGACAACAACCGGCAGGCCAATGTCGTGACCATCAACCGCCGCCTGCAATTCCGAACCAACGACGTGATGCGGGCGCAGCGCGCCTACAGCCGCCAGTTCGACCTGATTCGCCGCGGAGTCGAGCTCCAGGAAGGCTCGGACATGGTTTATTCCTACACCCAGCTCAACTCGATCAAGCCGGAGCTGATCGGCGCCTCGATCCAGGACGCGCGGCGCGGCGCGGAGCGGTTCGCGCAGGATTCGGGCGCCGCGGTCGGCGCGATCCGCTCGGCGACCCAGGGCTATTTCTCGATCGGCGCGCGCGACGGCGATGCCGACACCGGCGAAGGCGGGGGCGGCGCAGGCGCCTCGCCGCTGCAGAAGGTGCGGGTGGTGACGACGATCGAATTCTACCTGAACTAGAACTGAGCCCTCCCCCTTGATGGGGGAGGGTTGGGTGGGGGTGGACTTCGACCCGGCAGTGAGCCTGTGGAGACTCCACCCCACCCCAACCCCTCCCCATCAAGGGGAGGGGCTTTTTCTTAGTGGGGTGCCTGCGGAGTCGGAGTCGCCGCCGGCGCCTCGACCTCCCGCATCGTGGCGAGGCTCTCCTGCGCCTGCCGCCCCGCATCGCTGTTGGGAGCCGCAGTGGCCACCTGGCGGTAGAGCCGCTCCGCCTCCGCCATATTGCCCTGCAGGCCGGCGATGGTGCCGGCCAGCAGAAGCACGTCCGGGCTGTCCGGCGCGAGCTGGCGGGCGTGGGCGATGTCGGCCGCGGCGCGAGGCAGGTCGTTGACCCGGCGGGCGAGAGCGGCGCTGAGATACCAGGCGAAGGGATCGTTGGGGACGAGCTGGGCGGCGCGGTCGAGCTCGGTCCGCGCTCCGTCATTGTCGGCCATGGCCACGCGCGCCCGGGCGCGGTCGAGGTGGACCTCGCCGCGAAGCTCGTCGGTCAGGTTCGGGCTGAGCAAGGCGGCGTCGAGCGCGGCGAGCGCCTTGCGTCCGTCGCCGGCGGCGACCCAGGCATTGCCGGCCTGGGCCCAGAAATCCGGACGGCGCGGATCGTTCGCGCCCTCCGCCTCGCGCGCCGCCTGCTCGAACGCCGTCGCCGCGGCCTGCCAGCGCTCGAGCGCGGCGAGGGCGAGGCCCAGGCACTGGCGGGCGGCAATCCCGCCACCCTCCTGACGCCACGTATTGGCGGCGGCGACCGCCGCCTCGGCATTGGCGCGGATCTGGTCGGTGCACTGGCGGTAGCGCGCGCTCGCCGGATCGTCCGCCTGGGGCGCCGGAGGGGGCGGGGCGGGCGCCGCCGCTTCGGGGCGATTGCGGCGCGGCGGCATCGGATCGGGGCTGGCCGGGAGCGAGGGGGCGGCCTGAATCGCGAGCAGCGCCAGGGGAAGAAGGATCACAGCGACTCCAGCAGGATTGAGACGGTGGCGATGAGCAGGGCGAGGTCGCCCTCGCGCGACAGCCGGTGGTCGCCGTCCTTGACGAGGATCGTCTGCACGTCGGATGAACGAAGGCGCCCGGCGAGGTCCGGCGCCAGCGCCCAGGGCACGTCCGGATCGGCCTGGCCGTGGAGCAGGCGGACGGGGCAGTCGATCGCGATCGGACCCTCGAGCAGCCGAAGCGCCTGGCCGTTCTCCCAGAAGGCGCGCGTCGTCACCGTCGGCTGGTCGCCATAGGGATTGGGCTCCTCGAGCCGGCCGTTGGTCGCGAGCGCCGCCTTCTGTTCGTCGCTATAGCCCCAGTCGGTGAAATCGGGCGCGGCGGCGATTCCGACCAGCGCTTCGACCCGCTCCGGCCGGGCGAGCGCGGCGAGCAGCATCAGCCAGCCGCCCATCGACGAACCGATCAGGACGAGCGGGCCGGGCGGCGCGACCTGGTCGATCATCGCCAGCGCATCGCCGCGCCACGTTTCCAGCGTCTGATCCTCGAATTCGCCGTCGCTCGCGCCGCAGCCGCCATAATCGAAGCGCAGCATCGAGCGGCCCTGCGCTTCCGCCCAGGAATCGAGCGCGCTCGCCTTGCCGCCCTCCATGTCCGAGGCATAGCCGGGCAGGAAGACCAGCGCCGGCCCCCGCCCCTCTCGAAGGCGGTAGGCGAGGCGGCGCCCGTCATGTTGCAGATAGGAGAGGCCGGTCATGCCGGCCCCTTATCAGCGGCCGAGGAATTCCGCGAGGATCGCCGCGAAACGCTGCGGCTGATCGAGCATGATGAAATGGGCGCTGCTCTCGACCGGCACGAGCCGGGCGTCGGGATCGGCGGCATAGGCCTGACGGTAGAGAGTGTGGATCATCTCCGCGGAAGCCGCGCTGGGCACCGCATAAGCGACGGTGATTGGCCGATCGCCGATCGCCGCGACGTCGCCGCGCAAATCCGTGCCGAGATCCTCGTAGAGCGCCTCGGCGGCCACGTTCCGGTCGGACGCGCGCAGCCATTCGAGGACCTGACGGTTGCCGGCCTCGCTGTTGGACATGTTCGGCGGCGCCGCGGCCGCCGGCGGGCCGTTGCGGATCGAATCGCGCAGGCTTGCGGCGGTCGCGCTCACCGTCTCGACGGTCGCGTTCGGCCCCATGATCACTCCGAAGAAGGGCAGGGCGTCGACGATCAGCAGCTTGCCGACCGCGTCGGGATGGTCGCGGGCGAGCATCATGCCCATCAGCCCGCCCATCGAATGGCCGACCACCGCCGGATGCCCGATGCGGTTGGCGGCGAGCCAGCCGGCGAGGTCGGCGACGGCTCCGGCAAGGATTCCGGGCTCGGCGTTCGCTCCGGCCGGGTCGCCGCCGAAGCCGTTGACCTGGACCAAGATCACTCGGTGGTTGCGCGCAAGATCGGGCACCACGCCGTCCCATACCGCGCGCGGCGTGGCGAGGCCGGGGATGAGGACCACCGGATCGCCGCGCCCGATCTCGCGGATCGAGATGTGCGGCAGGCGGACTTCGGTGGCTGCTGCAGGAGTGGCGGCGGGCTCCGACCGGGCGACCTGCGGAACGAGGCAGGCGAAGGCGGCGAAAGCGAGCAGGCGAACGGGCTTCATCACAATGTCTCCTTGGCGGGATTTTCGAAAATGTCCTCGATGGCGAGGCCGAACAGGGTGGCGATCCTGAACGCCAGCGGAAGGCTCGGATCGTATTTGCCGGTCTCGATCGCGTTGACGCTCTGGCGCGACACGTCGAGCCGCCCGGCAAGGTCAGCCTGGCTCCAGTCGCGCTCGGCGCGGAGCACCTTGAGGCGGTTCTTCATCAGCAGCCCCCATCGCCGAGCGTCAGCTTGTTGATGACGCCGCCGACGCCCAGGCCGAAGAACCAGACGATGACGACATAATAGCCGTCGACCCGGCCGATCAGCTCGAAGCTTTCGAGGAACCCCCAGATCGTCGCCGCGCTGAGGGCGAAGCCGCTTGCCCAAAGCGTCTGGCGGACCATCAGCATGCGGACATATTCGTCCTGCTCCTCGGCGAGATAGAGGCCGATGGCGCCGATGATGCCGATCACCGGCAGCGCGGGCAGGATGGCGATGGCGTAGGTCATGACGCCGGAGACGAGGTGATATTTGAGCGCAAGCACCGCACCGATCAGCAGGGTCGCATAAGCGAGGCTCAGCCAGACGACGCGCCAATTGTAGCGCTTCCAGGCGGGCGTCTTGATCATGTCAAGGGTCCTTCTCTCTTGGTAAAGGACGCTTTACAGGTCGGTTCGCGCCGAGTCAAGGGACCTTTGCAGGGGCGTACCCCCCTTTCCTTGAACCGCCCGGCACGCCCATCTATGGCGCAAGGCCAATCTTCAGGAGCCCGACCGCCAATGTCCGAAATGTTCTCGATCAAGCTGCCCGATGGATCGGTCCGCGAGGTCGTGCGCGGGACGACGCCGGCGGACGTCGCCGCGGCGATCGGGCCGGGGCTGGCCAAGGCGGCGCTCGCGGCGCGGGTCAACGGCGAGGTGCGCGACCTTGCCCGGCCGTTCGAGGAGGACAGCGAGCTCGCTTTGATCACGGCGCGCGACGAGGCCGACGCGCTCGAGCTGGTCCGGCACGATTACGCGCACATCCTTGCGGAGGCGGTGCAGAACCTCTTTCCCGGCACCCAGATCACCTTCGGCCCGGCGACCGACGACGGCTTCTATTACGATTTCGCGCCGACTGCCGAGCGCGGGCCGTTCACCGAGGAGGACCTCCCCGCGATCGAGGAGGAGATGCGGCGGATCATCCGCGCCGACGAGAAGCTGGTCCGCGAGGTCTGGGCCCGCGACGAGGTGCGCAAATTCTTCGAGGAGCAGGGCGAGCGGTTCAAGGCCGAATGGGTGATGGAGCTTCCCGCCGACGAGACGATCACCATGTACCGCACCGGCAAGTGGCTCGACCTTTGCCGCGGCCCGCATCTCGCCTCGACCGGCAAGGTCGATCCCGACGCGTTCAAGCTGACGCGCGTGTCGGGCGCCTATTGGCGCGGCGACCAGAAGAACGCGATGCTGAGCCGGATCTACGGCACGGGCTGGCTGAACAGGAAGCAGCTCGAGACTCACCTCGTGCGCCTCGAGGAGGCGGCCAAGCGCGACCACCGCAAGATCGGCCAGGAGATGGACCTGTTCCATCTTCAGGCCGAGGCGCACGGCTCGGTCTTCTGGCATGCCAAGGGCTACCGCATCTGGCGCAGCCTCGAAGCCTATCTGCGCCGCCGGCTCGACGCCGCCGACTATCGCGAAGTGAAGACGCCGCAGCTGATGGACGCCCGGCAATGGGAGCAGTCCGGCCACTGGGGCAAGTATCGCGAAAATATGTTCGTCGTCCCCGACGAGGCGCCCGGCACTGAGGACGACGCGCCGATCCTGTCGGGTGACGCCGATCTCATGGCGCTGAAGCCGATGAACTGCCCCGGGCACATCCTCATTTTCCGCCAGGGCATCAAATCCTATCGCGACCTGCCGATCCGCCTCGCCGAATATGGCTGCTGCCACAGGAACGAGCCGCACGGCGCTCTCCACGGCATCCTGCGCGTGCGCCAATTCACCCAGGACGACGGCCACATCTTCTGCCGCGAGGACCAGATCGTCGAAGAGGTGCGGCTGTTCTGCGACCTGCTCGACCGGGTCTACAAGGATATCGGCTTCCCCGATTACGCGATCAAGCTCGCGCTGCGCCCGGAGAAGCGCTTCGGCAGCGACGAGATGTGGGACCGCGCGGAGGGCGACCTGCGCGAGGCGGTCCGCGCCGCCGGCCGCGCCACCGAGCAGTACAAATGGGAGGAATTGCCCGGCGAGGGCGCCTTCTATTCGCCCAAGCTCGAATTCCACCTGACCGACGCGATCGGCCGCACCTGGCAGATGGGCACGATCCAGCTCGATTACGTCATGCCCGAGCGGCTCGGCGCCTTCTACATCGGCGACGACGGCGAGAAGCACGTGCCGGTCATGCTCCACCGCGCGATCTTCGGCTCGCTCGAGCGGATCATCGGCGTGCTGATCGAGCATCATGCCGGCCGCTTCCCGCTGTGGCTGGCCCCGGTGCAGGCTGCGGTGGCGACGATCGTATCCGACGCCGATGATTATGCCCGCGAGGTCGCCGTGGCGCTTCAGGCCGCGGGCCTGCGGGTCGAGACCGACCTCAGGAACGAGAAGATCAACTACAAGGTGCGCGAGCACAGCCTTGCCCACACCCCCTATCTGCTCGTCGTCGGCAAGCGCGAGGCCGAGGAGCGCACCGTCGCGCTTCGCCCGCTCGGCGCCGACGCGCGGCAGGAGGTGATCGGTCTCGACGCGCTGGTGGAACGGCTTCGCGGAGAGGCCCTGGCGCCCGACCTTCGCGGCTGAATATCGGCGATGGAGCGGAAATCCGTCCGTTCGGGCGGGCGCATCTTTCAATCGCGCGCCTCATCGACTAGGTGGGGCGCTTCCGAACGGCATCAGGAGAAGCCAACATACGTCCCCCCATCACCCGGCGCCCCACCGCGCCGCCGCTCCACGGCCCCCGCTTCAACGAGTTCATCTCCGTGCCCAGGGTGCGCGTGATCGATGAAAATGGCGAAAATATCGGCGTTCTGCTGACCGCCGAGGCGATCGAGCAGGCCGCCGAAGTCGGCCTCGACCTCGTCGAGGTCTCGCCCAATGCCGATCCGCCCGTCTGCAAGTTCCTCGACGTCGGCAAATACAAATACGAGGCGCAGAAGAAGGCCAATCTTGCCCGCAAATCGCAAAAGACGCAGGAGATCAAGGAGATCAAGATGCGTCCGAACATCGACGACCACGATTACGACGTGAAGATGAAGAAGGTCGTCGCGTTCATCGGCGAGGGGGACAAGGTCAAGATCACCCTGCGCTTCCGCGGCCGCGAGCTGGCCCATGGCGAGCTCGGCATGCGGCTGCTGCAGCGGGTCCAGGCGGACGTCGCGGAGACGGCCAAGGTCGAGCAGCACCCGCGCATGGAAGGCCGCCAGATGCTGATGGTGCTGGCGCCCAAGTGAGATTGTCCTTCGATACGACATTTCGACTTCGCTCAATGCCTACTCAGGATGAGCGGTGACGATTGTTCTGTCCGCTCATCCCGAGTAGCGGCTGAGCCTGTCGAAGCCGCGTATCGAAGGACGTTGAGGCCCTTTTAACTCCGCTTCGGCATAAGCGCGCTCCATCGAGGAGCCGCAATTGCCGCCGCAGACCGTCCACCTGATCGCCGCCGCACGCCCCAATTTCATGAAGGTGGCGCCGCTGTGGCACGCGCTCGATTCGGCGCCGGAATTCCGCCCCGTGCTGGTCCATACCGGCCAGCATTACGACGCCAACATGTCGGGCGAGATATTGAAGGATCTCGGCCTGCCGGATCCGGACGTCCACCTCGGCATCGGCTCGGGCAGCCATGCCGAGCAGACCGGCCGGGTGATGATCGAATATGGCAGGATCGCGGAAAGCATGCGGCCCGACTGGCTGGTCGTCGTCGGCGACGTCAATTCCACGCTCGCCGCGGCGCTGGTGGGGACCAAGCTCGGCATTCGCACCGTTCATCTCGAGGCCGGGCTTCGCTCGCGCGACCGCTCGATGCCGGAAGAGATCAACCGCATGGCGACCGACGCGGTCGGCGACGTGCTTTGGACCCCGTCGCCCGACGCCGACCGCAATCTGACCGCCGAGGGCGTTCCGGCGGAGCGGATCACGCGCGTCGGCAACATCATGCTCGACAGCTTCGAGCGGTGCCGGCCGGCGATCGCCGCGGCGGCGGTGCCGGAGGCGCTCGGCCTTCGCGGTGCATCCTATTGCGTGGCGACGCTCCACCGGCCCTCCAACGTCGACAGCCGCGCCGCGTTGCAGAGCCTCGTTGACTGCCTTGCCGCGATCCAGCGCCGGCTTCAGGTCGTGTTCCCCGTTCATCCGCGAACCGCGGCGCGGCTCGCCGAGCACGGCCTCGACCAGGCTCTCGCGCGCTCCGGCATTCTGCTCGTCTCCCCGCTTCCATACATACGCTTCATGAGCCTCGTCTCCAGTGCGGCCGCCGTGGTCACGGATTCGGGCGGGCTGCAGGAGGAGACCACATATCTCGGCATTCCGTGCCTGACGCTGAGAGACAGCACGGAGCGGCCGATCACGATCGAGCAGGGCACGAATCGCCTCGCAACGCCCGAGAACGCCGCCGCGATGCTCGATGCGGCTCTCGCCTCGGGCCGAGGGACGCCACGCCGGCCCGAATATTGGGACGGAAACACCGCTTCGCGCTGCCTGGAGGACCTGAAACGCCGCTCCGGACTCGTCCTCGGCGCGAACCGGCGCGCCGCCGCCTAGAGGCGGAAACTGCGCTTTCCGTAACGGCAGGGACCAGCGACCCGTTTCAGACTGCAACCATTCTGTTGCGCCTTTGCAATGAACTTGTCCAAACCAACGGGAAACTGCGGTTTTTCGGCTGGCGAAAGAGCCACATTCAGGTTAGCTCTTCAGCAAAATATAAAACGTCCTTTGGGGAGGGAAATCATATGTCGAAGAGCTTCTGGCTGCTGTCCGCCGGCCTGACCGCCTTTGCAGCGCCCGCCTACGCGCAGAGCGATCAGACCACGACCACCACGAACAGCGGCACCGAGAATGCCGCGGTCCAGCCCCCGATGACCAACGAGCCGGACATCGTCATCACCGCCCAGGGCCGCCGGCAGGTCCTTCAGGACGTTCCGATCGCGGTGACCGCCGTCGGCGGCGACCAGATGCAGAACAGCGGCGCCAACGACATCCGCCAGCTCAACCAGCTCGCGCCGTCGCTGCTCGTCTCCTCCACCGGCACCGAGGCCAACGGATCGGCCCGAATCCGCGGCATCGGCACGGTCGGCGACAATCCCGGCCTCGAAAGCTCGGTGGCAGTGTTCATCGACGGCGTCTACCGCTCGCGCAGCGGCATCGGCCTCAACGAACTCGGCGAGGTCGAGCGGGTCGAGGTGCTGCGCGGCCCGCAGGGCACCCTGTTCGGCCGCAACGCTTCGGCCGGCCTCATCCATATCATCACCCGCCGCCCGGAATTCGACGCGTTCAGCGGCTTCGCCGAGCTGACCTACGGCAATTTCGACCAGATCCGCGCCGCCGGCGGGATCAACATTCCGATGGGCGAGACCTTCGCCGGCCGGATCGACGCCGTCTATGCGCAGCGGGACGGCTTCTACCACGTCGTCAATCCCACGGGCGGCACCGAGAGCCGGGTCAACGACCGCGACCGCTTCTTCGTCCGCGCCCAGGCGCTGTGGGAGCCGAGCGATTCGCTCTCGATCCGCCTGATCGGCGATTATTCCAAGCGCGACGAATCGTGCTGCGGCGCCGTTTATCTCGATCGCGAGACGACCCCGGAGATCGGCAACCTCAACAACCCGGCCACGCCCTTCCTCGTCGGCGGCATCACCAATCCGGAGGGCAACAACATCATCAACGTGTTGCGCGACCTCGGCCAGCCGCTGGCCGGGTTCAGCAACCCCTACAGCCGCAACATCTACGTGAGCCCGGGTCGCTCCTTCAACGGCGAGACCGAGGATGGCGGAGTCTCGGTCGAGGTCAATTGGGACCTCGGGGGCGCAAACCTCACCTCGATCACCGCCTATCGCGACTATTCGTCGGGGCAGCCGGGCGACGTCGATTACGGCACGGTCGACATCCTCTACCGCGGCGGCGACGGCGTGGTCCGCGAGTTCCAGACCTTCAGCCAGGAGCTCCGATTCAACGGCACCACCTTCAACGGGCATCTGGAATGGCTGGTCGGCGCCTATTTCGCCGACGAGGATCTGGAGCTGACCGACAATCTGCGGTTCGGCAATCAATATGGCCGCTTCGCGACCTGCCGCATCATCTCCGGCGGCGGCCTGTCCGGCCTCTACTCGCCGGGCAGCCCGAGCTGCGTCATTCCGGGCGTCGGTCCGGCTACGCTCGCGGGTGCGACCGGAGCGAGCGGCCCGGACATCGTCGCTGGCTTCAACCGGCTGGACAGCCTCAACAATCTCGGCAGCACGACCGACCGCTACACGCAGAACAGCCGCAATTACGCGTTCTTCACGCACAACATCCTTCACATCACCAACCGGTTGGATTTCACCCTCGGGCTTCGTTACACCAACGAGCGCAAGCGGTTCGACACCACCTTCGGCAACGACAACACGATCTGCCCGCAGCTGCAGGCCTCCCTGCTCGACGACCTGACGACGACCACGGCCGGAACGCCGACGCAGATCGCGACCGCCCGCGCCCTCGCGGGCGCCCTGATCGGCCTCGGCTGCCAGGGCAATTCGACGGCCGAGCTCAACGGCGTTCGAATCACCGACCGCCGAAGCGAGGACGAGTTCACCGGCACCGGCATCCTTTCTTATCGGCCCAACGACGATCTGATGCTCTACGCCAGCTATTCGCGCGGCTATAAAGCGGGCGGCTTCAACCTCGACCGCTCGGCGCTGAAATCGCCGATCCTTCCCTTCTCGCTGACTCCGGGCGGCGCCCAGGCGCTGACCGGCAACCTGCAGTTCGATCCCGAGATCAACAACGCCTACGAGATCGGCGTCAAATATTCGCACGGGCCGTTCGTTCTCAACGTCGCCGCGTTCCGGCAGGACTTCAGGAACTTCCAGCTCAATACGTTCAACGGCACGGTGTTCCTGGTGCAGACGATCAACGGCTGCAGCCATCTCGTCGGCGGGTCGCTGGCGGACCAGGATCAGAACCTCTCCGCCTCCGGCTCGAACTTCAACGCCGCCGCGGCCACCACCGGCTCTTGCGCTCCCGACGACGTCACCTATGGCGTTCGCTCGCAGGGCATCGAGGTCGAGGCCTCGGTCCGCCCGCGGCACGACATGTCGCTCAATCTCGGCCTGACCATCGCCGACACCAAGTATCAGCATGACCTGGTCGGGAACGAAAGCGGGGTTCCGCTCGATCCTGCGCTCCGCATGCTGCCGGGCCACCGCCTGTCCAACGCGCCCCACATCGTCGGCACCGGCGCGTTCACCTGGACTCCGGCGATCGGCAATTCGGGCTGGACCGGCCTGCTCTATGCGGACGCCAGGATGACCGACAATTACAACACCGGCTCCGACCTGTTCCCGCAAAAGGCGCAGGATGCCTACACCATCGTCAACGCCCGCATCGGCATCCGCGGGCCGGGGCAGCAATGGTCGCTCGAGCTGTGGGCGCAGAACCTGTTCGACACCGATTACGCGCAGGTTGCGTTCAACACCCCGTTCCAGGCCGGCACGACCGCCGCGCCCTTCGTCGATCCGGCCTTCCCGGGCGGGCGCCAGCTCTTCTCGGCCTTCCTCGCCGAGCCGCGGACCTACGGAATCACCGGCCGCTTCCGCTTCTGATCGGCCCGAGATCGAGGAAAGGGCCCTCGCCGGTGACGGCGGGGGCCTTTTTTCGTCTCAGGCCGCGCGGCGCCCTTCGGCGGGCCCGCCGCCCGCCGCCGCGAGCAGCCGCTGCTGAAGCGCCTTGAGCCGCTCGGGCCGGTCGATCTTCGAGCCGTCGAGCTCCGTCAGATAGAAGACGTCGACCGCCCGCTCGCCATAAGTGGCGATGTGCGCGCTGTGGATCGTCGCTCCGAAATCGGAGATCGCCCGGGCGAGCTCGAACAGCAGAGCCGCCCGGTCGCGGGCATTGACCTCGATCACCGTGTAGCGGTTCGAGGCATGGGCGTCGGCGAACACCGCGGGCGCGATCGGAAAGGCCTCGGCGCGGCGAAGCGGCAAGGCGCGCGCGGCGAGGCGGTCGGCCGAGGGCTCCTGTCCCTCAAGCGCCTCGAGCACCGCCTTTTCGAGCCGCGCGAGCTGGTGGGAATCGGCGAACGGGCCGCCGCGCGAATCCTGAACGAGGAAATTGTCGAGCGCCATGCCGTCGGTCGTGGTGTGGATTCGCGCGTCGATGATGTTGCCGCCGGCCAGGCTGATCGCTCCGGCGAGGCGATAGAACAGGCCGGGCCGGTCCGAGCCGTATATCGAAACCAAAGTCGCCGAGCGTTCGGTTCGGACGGTCGTCGCGACGGGCCTGGCGCCGGGTTCGCGCTCGAGCCGGTCGATCAGCCGCGCATTGGCCTCGAGCGCCTCGGGCGGCTCCGCCAGCCAGTAGCTGTCAGGCAGGTTGAAGATATAGCGGGCGAAGCGGCTCGCGCTCCAGCCGAGCGTCTCGAACAACGAGTCCTGGACCGCGGCGATGCGCTCCTTGCGGCCCTTCTGCTTGTGGCCGAGCCGGAGCAATTCCTCGGCGGCGTCGAACAGGGTGCGCAGCAGCTGGCGCTTCCACCCGTTCCACGTGCCCGGCCCGACCGCTCGGATGTCGACCACCGTCAGCAGGAAGAGCAGCCGAAGCCGCTCGAGGCTCGCCACGGCGCCGACGAAATCCTCGATCGTCTTGGGGTCCGAAAGGTCGCGCTTGAACGCCGTTGCCGACATCAGCAGGTGCCGGCGCACCAGCCAGGCGACGGTCTCGGTCTCCGCGGCGCTGAGGCCGAGGCGCGGGCAGAGCGCCAGCGCGACCTCCGCGCCGAGCAGGCTGTGGTCGCCGCCCCGCCCCTTGGCGATGTCGTGAAGCAGAACCGCGACATAGAGCGTGCGGCGCGAGGCGATCTGCCGGGTCAGGGTCGTCGCCAGCGGATGATCCTCCCTGAGCAGCCCGCGCTCGATCTTCGAAACGAGGCCGATCGCCCGGATCGAATGCTCGTCGACCGTATAATGGTGGTACATGTCGAACTGCATCTGGGCGACGACGCGGCCGAAGTCGGGAACGAAGCGGCCGAACACCCCGGCCTCGTTCATCCAGCGCAGCACCGTTTCGGGATCGCGTGGGCTGGTCAGGACGTCGAGGAACAGCGAATTGGCCTCCGGGTCCTCGCGCACCTTGGCGTCGATCAGCTTGGCGCAGCGCCCGGCGGCGCGCATCGCCAGCGGGTGGATTTCGAGCTCGTAGCGGTCGGCGAGCGCGAACATCCGGATCAGCCGCACGGGATCCTGGCTGAGGAAGTCGTCGTCGGGAATGGCCAGCCGCCCGCGGTCGAGCATGAAGCCTTCGAGCTTGCCGGGCCTGCGGCGGAAGGCGGGGAAGCCGAAGCGGCGGCCGCGCCCGGCGAAGCGTTCGTCGAGATGGGCGAGGAAGATGCCGGTGAGGTCCCCGACCGTCTTCACGTGCAGGAAATAGTGCCGCATGAAGCGTTCGACCGGCGATTTGCCGGGCCGGTCGGCATAGTTCATCCGCGCCGCGATCTCGCGCTGATAGTCGAAGGTCAGCCGCTCCTCGGCGCGCCCGGCGATCAGGTGCAGGTGGCAGCGCACCGCCCACAAGAAGCGCTCGGCGCGGCGGAACTGGCGAAGCTCCTCGGCCGAGAACAGGCCGGCCTCGACGAGGTCGCCGGCGCCGTGCAGGCGATAGGCATATTTGCCGATCCAGAAGAGCGCGTGGAGATCGCGCAGGCCGCCCTTGCCCTCCTTGACGTTTGGCTCGACGACGTAGCGGCTGTCGCCCATCCTCTTGTGGCGCTCGTCGCGCTCGTCGAGCTTCTCCTTGACGTAGGGCGCGACCGTTCCGGCGACGACTTCCTTCCAGAAGCGCGCCACGACCTCGTCGAACAGGGCCTCGTCGCCCCACACGTAGCGGGCCTCGAGAGTCGCGGTGCGGATCGTCTGGTCGGCGGCCGAAGCGCGGATCACCTCGTCGACGCCGCGCGTGGAATGGCCGATCTTGAGGCCGAGGTCCCACAGCAGATAGAGGATCGCCTCGATCGCCGTCTCGGTCCACTGGGTCGGCTTCCACGGCGTGACGAAGGCGAGGTCGACGTCGGAATGGAGCGCCATCTCGCCGCGCCCGTAGCCGCCGACGGCCATCATCAGCAGCCGCTCCGAGGTCGTCGCATTGCCGAGCGGATGGAGCCGGAGCGTAACGTGATCGAAGGCGAGGCGAAGGACCTGGTCGGTCAGGAAGGCGTAGGCGGCGGCGGCCTCCGTCCCCGCGTAGGGCTTGTCCGCAAGCCGCCGAGCGATTTCCTCGCGGCCGGCGACAAGCGCTTCCTTCAGGATCTCGGCCGCGGCCTTGCGGTCGGTGCCGTCGAGCCGCTCGGCGATCGCCCGCCGGTCGATGATCTCGCGGCGGCTGGCGACCGGAGTCATCCGCCGTCCGCGGAGAGCAGGCGCTTGAGCCGGTAGACCAGCTCGAGCGCCTCGCGCGGGGCGAGGCTGTCGGGGTCGGCCTGCGCAAGCGCCTCGCGCACCGGGTCGGCCGCGGGCGGCTCGGCCTCTGCGGCGGCGAACAGCGGCAGGTCGTCGAGGCCGGCGGCGATCCCGCCGGTGGCGGCGCGGCCCTGCTCCAGCTTGGCGAGCACAGATTTGGCGCGGGCGAGGACCGGCGGCGGAAGGCCGGCGAGCTTGGCCACCGCGATTCCGTAGCTGCGATCCGCCGGTCCCTCGGCGACCTCGTGGAGGAGGACGAGATCGCCCTTCCACTCGCGCGCCCGCACATGGTGGAGCGACAGCGCGTCGAGCCGCTCGGCGAGGCGCGTCAGCTCGTGATAATGGGTGGCGAACAGGCAGCGGCATTTGGCGCGGTCGTGGATCGCCTCGACCACCGCCCAGGCGATGGCGAGGCCGTCATAGGTCGATGTGCCGCGGCCGACCTCGTCGAGGATGACGAAGCTGTTCGGCCCGGCCTGGGCGAGGATCGCCGCCGTCTCGACCATCTCGACCATGAAGGTCGAACGGCCGCGGGCCAAATTGTCCGAAGCGCCGACGCGGCTGAACAGCCGGTCGACGAGGCCCAGCTTCGCCCGCGCCGCCGGCACGTAGGAGCCGGCCTGGGCGAGCAGGATAATCAAGGCGTTCTGGCGCAGGAAGGTCGATTTGCCGCCCATGTTCGGGCCGGTGACGAGCCACAGGCGCGAGTCTTCGGAAAGCTTGCAATCGTTGGCGACGAAGCGCGCCCCGCCGGCCTTCAGGGCGTCCTCAACGACCGGGTGGCGGCCCCCCTCGACCTCGAAGCAGGCGTGGTCCTCGAAGCGCGGGCGGCACCAGCCGCGCTCGGCGGCCCGCTCGGCGAGTGCTGCGGCGACGTCGAGCCGGGCGAGCGCGTCGGCCGCCGCGGCGACCGGCTCGGCCCGGGCGAGCGCCGCTTCGCACAATTCCTCGAAATGCGCGGCCTCGGCGGCGAGCGCACGGGCCCCCGCCTGGTTCACCCGCTGCGCCTCGTCGTGCAGATCGGGGGCGTTGAAGCGGACGACTCCGGCGAGCGTCTGGCGGTGGGTGAAGCCCGAATCCGCGGCCATCAGCCTGTCGGCGTTGCGCGCCGGAACCTCGATGTGGAAGCCGAGCACGTTGTTGTGCCGGATCTTGAGAGTCGCGATGCCGGTCTGGCTCTTGTAGCGCGCCTCGAGCGCCGCGATCGCCCGGCGCCCCTCGCCGCCTGTCGCGCGCAGGGTATCGAGCGCGGCGTCATAGCCCTCGGCGATATAGCCGCCCTGAGCGGTGTCGATCGGCGGCGAGGGCACCAAAGCGCGCGACAGATGATCGACCAGGGCGCCGTGGCCGGTGAGCGCGGGAAGCAACCGGGCAAGAAGGGCGGGCGGCTCCGGCAGCATGGCGAGGCGGTCGTGCAGGTGCCGGGCCTCGCCGAGCCCGTCGCGCAACTGCCCGAGATCGCGCGGGCTCCCGCGGCCGGAGACCAGCCGGCCCAAGGCGCGGCCGATGTCGGGAAGAGCGCGAAGCTGCCGCCTGAGCCACTCGCGCGCGCCCGAATCGCCCTCGAACAAGGCGACGAGGTCGAGCCGCGCCTCGATCTTCGCCCTATCGAGCAGGGGGGCGCCAAGATCGGCGGCGAGCAGCCGCGCGCCGGCGCCGGTGACGGTGGCGTCGAGCGCCGCGAGCAGGCTCCCCGCGCGCGTGCCCGAGGCGGACCGGGTCAGCTCGAGGCTCTCGCGGGTCGCCGCGTCGATCATCATGTGATCGCCCGAGGAGAGCGCGACCGGCGGGCGAAGGAAGGGCAACGATTCGCGCGCGACCTCGTCGAGATAGGCGAGCAGCCCGCCGGCGGCGCACAGAGCCGCGCGGTCGAACTGGCCGAAGCCGTCCAGCGTCGCCACCTCGAACCGTTCCTTCAGCCGCCGCTCGGCCTGGATCGAATCGAACCCGCGCACCCATAGCTCGGCGCCGTCCAGCGCCTCGTTGGCGATGATCTCCGCCGCGCCCAGTCTGGCCAGCTCGGCGTCGAGCGCGCCCGGGGCGACCGAGGCCAGCTCGAACCGGCCGGTCGAAACGTCGGCGGCTGCGATGCCGTAGCGCTCGCCCACTTTGGCCACCGCGGCCAGCCAGTTGGCGGCGCGCGCGTCGAGCAGGGCCTCCTCGGTCAGCGTGCCCGCGGTGACGACTCGCACGATGGCGCGGTTGACGACCGATTTGCCGCCGCGCTTCTTCGCCTCCGCGGGGCTTTCGGTCTGCTCGGCGATGGCGACCCGGTGGCCGGCCCGGATCAGCCGGGCAAGGTAGGCCTCGGCGGCGTGGATGGGGACTCCGCACATCGGGATCGGCGCGCCCTCATGCTCGCCCCGCGCGGTCAGAGCGATGTCGAGGCATTGGGCCGCCACGCGTGCGTCGTCGAAGAACAATTCGAAGAAATCGCCCATCCGGTAGAACAGCAGAGAGCCCTCGGCCTCCGCCTTGAGCGCGAGATATTGCGCCATCATCGGCGTGGGTGCGTTCTCGGATTTCACCTTGGTGGCCACGCCCTACCGTTAAGGCTTTGCCTTGCTTCCGTCACGGCTTGAGTCCTAAGCGGGGCCACGAAACTGGGGAGAGACCTGTGAGCGAAGGCAGCAACGTCAAATTCTCGGAGGCCGAGGCGCTCGAATTCCATTCGATGGGCCGCCCGGGCAAGATCGAGATCGTCGCCTCCAAGCCGATGGCGACGCAGCGCGACCTCAGCCTCGCTTACTCGCCCGGAGTCGCCGTTCCGGTGCGCGCGATCGCCGCCAATCCGGGGCTCGCCTACGATTACACCGCCAAGGGCAATCTCGTCGCGGTCATCTCCAACGGCACCGCCATTCTCGGCCTCGGCAATCTCGGAGCGCTCGCGGCGAAGCCGGTGATGGAAGGCAAGGCGGTCCTGTTCAAGCGCTTCGCCGACGTCGATTCGATCGACATCGAGCTCGACACCGAGGATCCCGACAAGTTCATCGAGGCGGTGGCGCTGATGGAGCCGAGCTTCGGCGGGATCAACCTCGAGGACATCGCCGCGCCGGAATGCTTCATCATCGAGCAGGCGCTTCGCGAGCGGATGAACATCCCGGTGATGCACGACGACCAGCACGGCACGGCGATCATCAGCGCCGCCGGCCTTATCAACGCCTGCCACCTGACGGGGCGAAAGCTCAAGGACATCAGGCTGGTGGTGAACGGCGCCGGCGCCGCGGCGATCGCCTGCACCGAGCTCATCAAGGCGATGGGCGTGCCGCACGACCATGTCATCATGTGCGACCGCAAGGGCGTCATCTACCAGGGCCGCGAGGGGCTGGACCAGTGGAAGTCGGCGCACGCGGTGAAGACCGACCGGCGAACGCTCGAGGAGGCCTTGAAGGGCGCCGACGCCTTTTTCGGCCTGTCCGCGGCCGGTGCGCTCAAGCCGGAGATGGTCAAGGACATGGCCAAGAAGCCGATCATCTTCGCCATGGCCAATCCCGATCCCGAAATCTCGCCGCCCGACGCCAAGGCCGCCCGGCCCGACGCGATCATCGCCACCGGCCGCTCGGACTATCCGAACCAGGTCAACAACGTGCTGGGCTTCCCGTTCATCTTCCGCGGCGCGCTCGACGTCCGGGCGACGACGATCAACGACGCGATGAAGATCGCCGCCGCCAACGCGCTCGCCGAGCTTGCGCGCGAGGCCGTGCCCGAGGAGGTCGCCGAGGCCTATGGCAAGGCGCAGAGCTTCGGCCCGGATTACATCATCCCCGCGCCGTTCGATCCCAGGCTGATGGAGATCGTGCCGGCCGCGGTCGCCCAGGCGGCGATGGATTCGGGAGTCGCGCGAAAGCCGATCGAAGACATGGCCGCCTATCGCACCGCGCTCCGCTCGAGGCTCAACCCGACGACCTCGGTCCTCACCCTCGCCTACGAGGCCGCACGCGCCAATCCGCGCCGCGTGCTGTTCGCGGAAGGGGAGGAGGACGTGGTGCTTCGCGCCGCGATCGCCTTCCGCGACGGCGGCTACGGAATCCCGCTGCTGGTCGGCCGCGACGACGTCTACGATCGGCTCCGCTCGCTCGGGGTCGAGGACCCGCAGAGCTTCACCGTGTTCAACAGCCGCAACTATCCGCGCGTCCGCGAGATGTCCGACTTTCTCTACCAGCGTCTTCAGCGGCGCGGCTACATGCACCGCGAGCTCGAGCGGATCGTCAACCAGGACCGCAACATCTTCGCCTCGCTGCTGCTGCAGATGGGCGAGGCGGACGCGATGATCACCGGAGTCACCCGGCCCTACGCGCAGAGCTATCGCCAGATCCGCCGCGTGCTCGATCCGCAGGAGGGGGTGACCCCGTTCGGAATCCACCTGATGGTCGGCCAGTCGCACACCGTCTTCATCGCCGACACGACGGTGACCGAGCGGCCGACCGGCGAACAGCTCGCCGAAATCGCCGTGCAGACCGCGCAGATCGCGCGGCGAATGGGCCACGAGCCGCGAGTCGCCTTCCTGTCCTATTCCAATTTCGGCAATCCGGAGGGCAGCTTCCTCGAGCGCATCCGCGACGCGGTGAAGATCATGGACGGGCGAAGCGACGTCGACTTCGAATATGAAGGCGAGATGTCGCCCGACACCGCGCTCGATCCGGAGCTTCAGAAGCTCTACCCGTTCATGCGCCTGACCGGGCCGGCCAACGTGCTCGTCATGCCCGGCCTTCAGACGGCCAACATATCGGCCAAGCTGATGCGCGAGCTCGGCGGCGACGCCGTGATCGGGCCGATGCTTGTCGGAATGGAGAAGCAGGTCCAGATCGCCCCGATGTCGGCGACCGCCTCGGACCTGGTGACCCTGGCGGTCCTCGCGGGCGGACGGGTGGTGCGCTAGAGGAAGATCGCCGTTAACTGCCTCTCCCCGCTCATCCTGAGGAGCCGTTGAGCCTGTCGAAACGGCGTCTCGAAGGACGGTCCTTCGAGACGGGCCCTCGACAAGCTCGGTCCCTCCTCAGGATGAGCGGTTCAGCATAGGCCGATCATGCTTTAGCGCCTTACCGCCCGTTGGGATTGTCGGACGTCGGCGCGCTTCGGCCGGCCTGGCCGACCGCGCCGATATTGCCGAACAGCTCCTGGAGCAGGTTGCTGTGGCTTCCGAGCGTCGGGGTCTTCTCGTTGCTCGGATCGATGTTGGAGACCAGCTCCAGGCCGCTTCGGGTGACGCTCTCGACATTGCCGCTGGCGTCGAAATGGACTCGAAGCACGGTCTGCTCGTGGGGGCGCGGCATGTTGAAGGCGAGCTGGCGGGTGGTGCGCGACACGTAATACCAGTCGCTCTGGTCGAACTGGCCGACGAAGGTCGGCCGGCCGAGCGTGCCCTGGACCGATTCGCGATTGTCGACTCCGGGCTGGATCGCGGCGACCAAAGGCTCGTCGACCAGATAGCCCTGATGGTCGACGACGCGCGTGCAGCCGCCGAGCAGGGCCGCGGCGAAGGCGACCGCGACGAGAGCGCGCGAGCCACGAGGGAAGGTCATGTTGAATTCCATCTCCTGATCGCCCGCCGCCGCTCGAACGAGGGCTGCGGGCTTGACTAGCCATTCCAATATGAACATCGCCCAACCGGCGCAAGCCGCGCGGTAAGACAGAGGCGCGATTGTCCTTTCTGAAGCACATCTTCGGCGAGAAGAAAGAGCGCGCCGCGCTGGCGCCGCTCTACCGCGCGGCCGTCGCCCGGGGCCGCGATCCCTTCTGGTATCGCGAAGGCGGCGTTCCGGACACGCTCGACGGCCGGTTCGACATGGTCGCGGCGGTGACGGCGCTCGTCCTGCTGCGCTTCGAATCGCTCGGCGAAGCGGGGAAAAGGCCCGCCGTCGTCCTCACCGAGATCTTCATCGACGACATGGACGCGACTTTGCGCCAGATCGGCATCGGCGACTATGTGGTGGGCAAGCATGTCGGGCGGATGATGAGCGCGCTCGGCGGCCGCCTCGCCGCCTTCCGCGCCGCCGGCGGCCGCGATTTCAAAGAGGCGGTGCGGCGCAACGTCTTCCATGAGGCGGCGCCTTCGGAAGAGGCGGTGGCGCTGGTGGCAGGGCGCCTGCGAACCTTCGCCGAATCTCTCGACCGGACCGGGCTTGAGGCATTGCTCGCGGGAGAGCTGCCGTGAGCGAGCCCGAATTCAGCCGCCTCGTCCGGCTCGATACGCTCGGCGAAGGCGAGCGTCGCATGCGGATCGAGGCGGAAGAGGGCGAACGGGCCGCGCTCGCCCGCCGCTTCGGCCTGGTGGCGATCGACCGGCTCGCGGCCGATTTCACGCTCAGGCGCCGCGGCGAGGAGGTGGCGATGGCCGGCGCGCTCTCGGCGGCCGTGGTCCAGTCGTGCGTCGCCACCGGCGTCCCGCTGGAGGCCGCGCTCGACGAGCCGTTCGAAATCCTCTTCCGCCCCCAGCCCGAGGCTGCGAGCGGCGAGGAGGAGGTCGAGCTCGACGATTCCGAGCTGGACGTCGTCTTCTACGACGCCGCGGCCGTCGACGCCGGCGAGGCCGTGGCGGAAACCCTGCTGCTGAACCTCGATCCCTATCCGCGCGCGCCCGGCGCCGAGGAGGCGCTCAGGGCCGCCGGCGTGAAGAGCGAGGAGGAGGCCGGCCCCTTCGCCGCGCTGGCCGGGCTCAAGGACAAGCTCAGGAAGGACTGACGCAAACCCCCGTCATTGCGAGGAGCGGAGCGACGCGGCAATCCAGCTGGCCTCCGAGGCAGAACTGGATTGCTTCGCTTCGCTCGCAATGACGGGCAGGCCCTAAAACGGAACGTCGTCGTCGAGGTCGCTGTCGAAGGCGGGCTGGGGGCGGGATTGCGGGCGGGCGCCGCCGCCGAAATCGTTGCCGCCGGTGTCGGCGAAGTCGCCGCCGCCGCCGCCATAGCCGCCGCCACCGCCGCCCCGGCTGTCGAGCAGGACCAGTTCGCCGCGGAAGCGCTGGAGCACGATCTCGGTCGAATATTTGTCCTGGCCGCTATTGTCGGTCCACTTGCGGGTCTGGATCTGGCCCTCCAGGTAAACCTTCGAGCCCTTCTTGAGGTAGGACTTGGCGACCTTGCCGAGATTCTCGTTGAAGATGACGACCCGGTGCCATTCGGTCCGCTCCTGGCGGTTGCCGTCCCGGTCCTTCCAGCTCTCCGACGTGGCGACTCGCAGGTTCACCACCTCGCCGCCATTGTTGAGGCTTCGCGCCTCGGGGTCGTCGCCGAGATTGCCGACCAGGATCACCTTGTTCACGCCCGCCATTCTATCCTCCGGAAGCTATATGCGCCCGGCATAGGCCAAGCCGCCCCGCGTCTCAATGGACTCAGGCGGCGGCCGGCCGGCGGTGAATGTAGAGGAAGCCGATCGCCAGAAGCGCCGCCATCGCCCCCTGCGCGAGCATCGATTCGAGCGTAGGGAAGAGGCCGAGCATCGGGCTTCGCGGCCAGCCGGCGAGCGGCGTCACTCCGATCATCCCGGCTTCCTGGAGCGCGGCGACGCCCTTGCCGGCGAGCACCACCGCAAGCACCGCGATCAAAGCCGCCGAATAAGCGAAGAATTGGGCGATCGGCAGCCGGGCGCTGAGGCGGAGCATCGCCCAGGCGATCAGGCCGAGCAGCACCGCGCCGACGGCGACTCCGGCCGCGAGCGGCGCTCCGTTGCCCTCGCCGCCCATCGCGGCGAAGAAGATGATCGTCTCGAACACCTCGCGGTAGACGGCGACGAAGGCCAGCAGGAACAGGAACCAGGCCGATCCGCGGGAGAGCGCCTTGTCGAGCTTGTCGCGGACATAGGCCTGCCACGCGCCGGCCTGCGCCTTGCCGTGCATCCACACGCCGACGAAGAGCAGGATCGCGGCGGCGAGCAGGGAGCCGAAGCCTTCGGTCAGCTCGCGGCCGGCGCCGCTGATGGTGATCAGGTTGCTCGCGATCCACCAGGTGGCGATTCCGGCGGCGAGCGCGACGATCCACCCGCCATGGACCCAGCGCAGCATGTCGCGCCGGTCGGCCTTCCTCAAAAAGCCGATCATCGCCACCACGATCAGCAACGCTTCCAGCCCCTCGCGCAGCAGGATGGCGAGCGCGCCGAGGAAGGTCGAGGCGGCGCTTCCCGCTTCGGGCGCGAGCGCGGTCTCGGCGCGGGAGAACAGGGCTTGCAGCCGCTCGACCCGGGCTGCCACGTCGGCAGCCGGCGCGCCGCGGCCGATCGCGGCGCGAAGGCCGCCCATCTCGGTCTCGACCTCGGCGACCAGCCCGCCTTCGCGCGCATTGAGCACCGCCTCGACCGGCTCGAATCCGTCGAGATAGGCGGCCAGCGCCAGCTCAGCCGCGCGGTCGCGATTGCCGCTCTGGTAGGCGGCGAGGCTCTGGCGCAGCAATTCGTGGGCGATACCCAGCGTTTGGCCGCCCTCGCGCCGGGCGACGGCGCCCGGATCGGAGCGGAGATAGGCGATCACCGCGCTCGCTTTCTCCTCGCCGACCTCGCGGGAGAGCGCGGCGGGGGTGATCGAGACGAGCGCCTCCAGATTGGGAATTCGGGCGCGCAGCGCCGGATCGGCCTCCCAATAGCGGCGGCCGGCGGCGGCCAGCGCTTCGGGATAGGCGAAGCGGCCGGTCTGGAAGGCGAGCGCCCAGCGGTCCTGCTCGGGAAGCTCGGCGAAGCTCTGCATGGCCGTGCCTTCGAGTCCCTGGCCGATCACCTGGAAAAGCGCGAAGCTGCTCCGCTCGCGCGCCCGGGCGCGATCGGCGAAGGCGACCGGCGCCGGATCGAGCTGGCGGGCCATGGGCGTGTCGGCCGCGCCGGTGGCGCCGTGACAGGAGGCGCAACGCTGTGCGTAGAGCCGGGCGCCGGCGGCGAGATCGGGCGCCGCGGAGGGCGCGCGGGGCACGGGATAGGCGGCAAGCAGGTGGGTTCCGAGCGCCTGGGCGAGCCTTTGCACTTCGGCCGGCGGCGCCTTGCGCGCGACCGCCGCCTCGACTCCGCGCGCCTCGGCGGTCAGCGCCGCTTGCCCGGGCCGCGCGGGCAAGGCGGCGATCCGCTGTGTCACGCTGGATGAGAATTCGCGCATCTCGGCATATTCGGATGCGCTAAGCACCCGCCCGTCCGGCCCGACCGCGCCGGCATAGTCGACCGCCATGTAATCGAGCAGCCGCCACGCCACCTGCGCGCCCTGGCCCTGGGCGAAAAGCGGCGCTGGCAGAAACAGGAGGAGCAGTGGCAGGAGCCCTCGCAGGCTCGAAAGACTAAAGCGCATGAATCCCCGCACGAAGGATGAGACGCACCAACGATTAGAGAAACTGCAACTGATTATCAATAGCGACGGCCCAGGGCCGCGGCTACCGGATGGGAGTCGCTGAGGCGCGGCCGGCCGGCGAACCGCAGCAAAGCGAAGCAGGTTCAAGATCACCGAAATGGCATTTGCCACGGAGCCAAAAAAGACAGCTAATAAACTGGATTCGGCCAACTTTAGCGATACTGTGGACCATCTCTGTCTTTATTGGCACAATTCGGCTATAGCCGAGTCGATTTGCGGCGGAGGAAGAAATGTCAGCATCGCACAAGGACAAGACGGAGAAGCCGGCCGACTCGACAATCGACGTGACGCGCCTGGCGGAATCGATGGCCGGGCTGGCGGTGAGCCGTCCCACTTGCGAGCGTCTTCATGCCGCGGTGGGCGAGGTTTTGCGGCGGCGCTGCGGGGAGAAGCTCAACGCGTTGCCCCATCTCGACAAGCCGCACAGCGGCTGCAAATGCACCGGCAAGGCGGACGACGTGCCCTTCATGGCCGATCTGATCGTCCTGATCGACACCAGCGGATCGATGTCCGACGAAGCGGGGGCCGTCAGCGCAGCGGCCGCGGCGGCGGTCGAAGGCGCGAAGGCGCGCTGCAAGGTCGATCTCAGGATTCATTATATGGGCATTGAGGGGACCTGGCCCGGGACAGTCTTCACCACCGACTATCTTGCCTATCTCAAGGGGATATTGAATCCCGATCCCGCCTTCGAAACCGACAATCCGACCGACGGCTATACCGGCGAGGAGGGGGCCAACGGGATCGAGGATCTTGCCAAATATTTCGATTGGCGGCCGGATGCCTGCCGGGCGATCTTCTACATCAGCGATGAGGAGCTCGACAGCATCAGCCCCCTCGGCGACGCCGCCAACGAGGCGCTGCAGGTCAGCAAGGCCATTGCCGCCTGCAAGGCGAACGAGGTCGCGGTCTTCGCCCACCATATCACCAATCAGCACCGCGGCCCCGCCGTCGTCCAGAACTACAACGATCTGTGCAACCAGACCGGCGGGCGCGCCTATTTCAGCGATACCGCGTCGCGCGCCGAATATGAGGACATGCTCGCCGAGGCCATTTGCGCGTCCTGCGGCCTGCCGCGATGCGAAGAGATCGAGACACCCAGGCTCGAACCATGCCTTTCGGTCAGTTGGGGGGACAGCCGCTGCGATTGCTTCGAGACCGACGATACTGAAATCGTCTGCATCACGGCCTGCAATTGCTACTCCAACGTCGCCTTCAGCAACCTGACCATCGAGGCGGTTCTCGTCACCGGTCCCGGCGCCTCCTCCGTGCCGACACTGCCGGATGGCACGCCTTCGGTGCAGATCGCTCCGTTGGGGCCGATCTGCTTCGGCACCGTGCCTCCCTGCCGCGACGATGTCGCCGGCTGCGTCTCCCGCGAGTTCGTCATTCGCACCCGGGGCGCCCGTCCGGGGGATTATGAGGTGCACCTGCTCGGCGTCTGCTACGATGTCGTTTTCCATTACGACATGCGCGACAGCTTCAAATTGGTGCTGTGCAAGGATTGACGATCCGCGCTCTCCGGACGGAACCAGGCGGACGCTAGACCGCCGGGTAGCGGAGCCTTCCGAGGAAGCGGCTTAGGCTCGGCAGCCGCTGCTTCGTTCCGCGCCAGCGCGCCTTGGCTTTTTCGAAGCGCATCACCTCGTCGATCCGGCGATCGAGGAAGAGGCGGGTCTGGGCGTAGTCGGCGCTGTCGTCGTCGAGGAAGACGAGGCTGGTCGCTCCATAGACTCCGAGCAGGATCGCGCGCTTGGAATAATGGTTGAAGTCGGTCGCCATGTCGCCGGCCACGCGCCAGATGCGGTCCGCCCCGCGCCAGGCGAGCCTTGCGCCGGCGATCGCATTCTGGGGCATTGCGAGGATCGAGAGCGCGCGCCTCAGCGCCTCGCGGTGCGGCGCCGTCGCCTCGAGCCTGAACAGGATCAGTTCGCGAATCCTCTCGCGGATCTTCATCGCCGCGATCCGCTCCGGCGGAAAGGCGAGCAGCATCGCCTTGTCGATCCAGTCGAACCAGGCGTCGATCATCTCGACCGCGCCGCCCGGAAAGGCAAGCCGCGCGCGGTCCGCCGGCACGCCGATCTCGCCCGCGGCCATGGCGATCGCCGCATCGCTCCATCCGTCGAACGCGGCATGGGCCGGCAGGCGCGGCGCGAGCTCGGCGCGAAGCTCGTCCAGATTCATGTCGGCGGGCGCGATCATGAAGGCCAAATGATCGTCGCCGCCCAAGGATGCAAGAAAATGATCGTGGAGTGTATTGACGTTCAGCTTTGCTGATCCCTCCCCCTGAGGGGGAGGGTAGGGTGGGGGTTTACGGAGTTCGTGGTTTTCCGCCGACGCCGGAACCCCTCACCCCAACCCTCTCCCCATGGGAGAGGGAGCAGCATCGCGCCGAACGCCGATCCGTCCTAGTCACCGCGCCGCAATGCTCTCGCCCGCGCAACCGCCCGCCCGAGCGCCGCCGTCACCATCGCGCCCTTCATCCGGTTGCCGTCGTTCGCCCGCATTCCCACCAGCTCGTCCGGGATGATTCCGCGCACCTCGTTCGATCCGTCGGCGCGTAGCCTGACGCAATCGGGAAGCTCCAGGGTCGCGCCGCTGTTGCTCAGGACCGTGGGCGTGCCGCCATTGGTATGGCCGCAGCCCGCGCCGCCCGTGCGCGCGCCGAGGATGATCGCCGCGCGATTGTCCTGAAGCACCGCCGCGAACTCCTCCGCGGCCGACCATGTCTCCTGGTCGACGAGAACGATCAGCGGCCCCTGCCAGACATGATCGCGGTAGGGATGCTGGGCCGGGCTGAAGATATAGGGCGCCCATGGGCGGCCGGCGAAGGCTCCGGCGGGCGCCGCGCCGACGAGCCCGGTCGCATAGCCCGCCTCGACCAGCCGGGGGCAATCGGCGCCTTGCGAGCAGGGTCCCGCTCGGCGCTCCGCCGCCTCCGCTTCCGCCGCCCAGGCGAGCAGCCGCGCGCGATCCGCGGCGCCGGCGGAAGCGGCCTGTTCGCGCAACAGTGCGGCGAGCTCGCGCCACTGTCGCGCCCAATGCGCGCCGCGGACGAAGGCCCGCCGCTCCGAGGTCAGCGGCACCGGGCTCACGCTTCGCGCCGCCGCCTCCGCCCACTCCGATCCCCCGCCATTGCCGCTGATGTCGACCATCAGCACCGTCGCGCCGGCCGCGCGCAGCCGCTCGATTCGCGCCTCGAATTCGGCCATCATCCGCCGATAGGCCCAGGTGAGAATATGATCGGTGCATTCGTCGTCGCACGGCCGGTCCGGATCGATGGCGAGCGCCGCGATCGCGCCTTCGCACCAGCCGGGGCCGCCCTGCGGCTGGAAGATGCCGATGCGGATGATTCCGATCCGCTCGCCCCCCGCGGCGACCATACCGGTGGCGAACATCTCGCCGCCCTCGACCGGCCGATAGCCGGCCAGCGCCGGCGCGACTCCGGGCGAGCTCTGCCCCGAATCATAGCCGAGCCGACGGCATAGCGCCGCCGGGCCAGTGGCAGGAGGCACGGCTGGCGCCACGGCCGCCGAGGGCGCCGCCGGCCAGCGGATCGCGACATGGCCGTCGCCGATCCTCTGAACGAGGCGGTCGAATGCCGCCCGCGCCCCGCCGTCGTCGCGCGCCGCTCGGATGCGGGAAGCGGCGCGATCGAACAAAGCGTCGAGATCGACCTCGCGCTCCTTCGTCAGCCAGTCGAGATTGGCATATTTCTCGTCGAGCGCCGAGCGCATCTGGGCGAGGTCGGCGAGCCAGGGGTCGGGAGACCAGGCCGGGTTTTGCGCCGCGGCCGCCGCCGCAAGCCAGGTCGCCACGACAAGGCCGAACAAGGTCCGTTTTCGCATTCCATTCCCCCCTCGGGCCGAGCGGAGATCATGGCCAAGCCCGCGCGAGCGTCAATATCGGACCGCCGCCTCGCCCCCATTCTTGCGCTCGGGAACGCGGATCAGAACCAGGGCCGCGCAGATCAGCAGCGCGCCGATCCAGTCCTGGCTCGACAGCCGCTCCTGGAAGGCGATCCAGCCGATCGCGGCCGAGGCGATCGGCTGGGTGAGGAAGCACAGGCCGGTGACGACCGGCGAGAGATGGCCCATGGCGTAGACCAGCAGCCCCTGGCCGATGAGCTGGCTGCTCACCGACAAGGCGATTACCGGCGCCCAATCCTGCGGCATGACCGGCTCGCCGATCGCCAGCGCGAAGATCAGGATCGGAAGCGCGCCGCCGGCGGTGGCGATGGCCAGCACCGGCCAGGGCTTCATCGTCTGCCGCGCCCTGTCCACCGCGACGAGGTAGAAAGCGTAGAACAGGCCGGCGAGAAGCGCGAGCAGGTCGCCGGCGAAATGCGCGCGCGACATTTCGTAGCTGTTGCCGATGAGCAGGACCGTGCCGACCGCGGCCAGCGCGAGCGCCGCTAGCTGGACCGCCCGCGGCGCCCGGCGAAGCAGGATGAAGCCGTAGATGGTGAAGATGAAGCTTGCGAAATTGCCGAACAGGGTCGCGTTGGCGAGCTTGGTGCGAAGGATCCCGGCATGCCAGGCGGCGAGATCGGCGGCGAAGAAGATCCCGCCGATCGCCACCGCCGCGACCAGGGTCCAGGCCGGGAAAGGCTGCCCGCGCTGCTGGCGGACGGCGATGAAGGCGAGAAAGGGAAGCGCCAGCGCCAGCCGCCAGAATCCGGCCGCCACCGGCCCGATCGCCGCCTCCTGCTGGCACAGCCGCACCAGCCACGGCCCCGCCGCCAGCACGAGATTGGCGACGATCAAAGCGGGGAAAGCGAGCCGGGGCGGGTTGTGCATTGCATTTTGCAACCCTTATATCCTTCCGCACCGCAGCATTTTTTCGAAAGGCCGCCATGCCCTCGCTGTTCGATCCGATCAAGCTCGGCGCCGTAGAGGCGCCCAACCGGGTGCTGATGGCGCCGCTGACCCGCGGCCGCGCCACCCGCGAGCATGTCCCGACCGAATTGATGCGGACCTATTACGCCCAGCGCGCCGCCGCCGGCCTGATCATCTCCGAAGCCACCGGCATCAGCCGCCAGGGCCTCGGCTGGCCCTACGCGCCGGGCCTGTGGACCGACGAGCAGGTCGAGGGCTGGAAGCCGGTGGTCGAGGGCGTGCATGAGGCCGGCGGCCGGATCTTCGCCCAGCTCTGGCACATGGGCCGGGTCGTCCATTCCAGCATGGGCGGTGCCCAGCCGGTCTCCTCGTCCGCGACAACCGCTCCGCACAAGGCCCACACCTATGACGGCCGCCAGCCCTACGAGGAGGCCCGCGCGCTGCGGCTCGACGAGATCCCCGATCTGCTCGGCGACTATGAAAAGGCCGCCGCCAACGCGCTGCGGGCGGGCTTCGACGGGGTCCAGATCCACGCCGCCAATGGCTATCTGATCGACCAGTTCCTGCGCGACGGCGCCAATCGTCGCGGCGACGATTATGGCGGAAGCATCGAGAACCGGATCCGCCTTCTGCGCCAGGTGACCGCGGCGGTCGCCGACGTGGCCGGCGCCTCCCGAACCGCCGTCCGCCTCTCGCCCAATGGGGATTCGCAGGGCGTCAACGACAGCGACCCCTACGCGCTCTTCCCGGCCGCGGCGGCCGCTCTGTCGGAGATCGGCATCGCCTTCCTCGAGCTTCGCGAGCCGGCCCGCGACGGCACGTTCGGCAAGGCCGAGGTCGATCCGGTCCACCCGCACATCCGCAAGGCCTTCGCCGGCCCGCTGGTGCTCAATTCGGATTACCGGCTCGAGCGCGCCCAGGCAGCGCTCGATTCGGGCGAGGCGGATGCGATCGCCTTCGGCCGCACCTTCCTCGCCAATCCCGATCTGGTCGAACGGCTGCGCGCCGGCGCCCCGCTCAACGACGACGTCATGGCTACCTGGTACAGCCAGGGCCCCGAAGGCTATGTCGATTATCCGGCTCTCGGTTAATCCTCGCCTCCCCGCGCTTTCGCGAGAGGAGCTAGGCTGAGAATCGCTCCTTGAGCGCGAGCATCGCCAGCGCCGCTTTCGCCGCCTCCCCGCCTTTGTCCTTGTCGGCGCGGTGCGCCCGGGCCAGCGCCTGGGCCTCGTTCTCGACGGTCAGGATTCCGTTACCGATGGCGAGGCCGTCGAGAGTCAGCGCCATCAAAGCCCGCGCGCTTTCCCCGGCGACGATCTCGAAATGATAGGTCTCGCCGCGGATCACGGCGCCCAAAGCGACATAGGCGTCATAGTCCGATCCCTCGGCGGCCAGAGCGATCGCTCCGGGCACCTCGAGCGCTCCGGGGACGGTGACCACGTCGACTTGGTGGCCCGCGAGCGCCGCCTTCGCGCCATCGAGCAACAGGTCGTTCAGATGGGCGTAGAAGCGCGCCTCGACGATCAGGATACGGGCCATGGTCTAGCGCTCCATCGCGATCGGCCGCTCGCCGACGATGGCGAGGCCGTAGCCGCCCAGCGCCACCGGCGTATGGTGGCTGTTGGTCAACAGGATCATGTCGTGCACGCCGAGCTCGGCGAGGATCTGCGCGCCGACGCCATAGTCGCGAAGCTCGGCATATTCGGCCGGGCCGGCGGCCCCCGCGCGCACTCTCAGCGCGTCGGTCATCGCGCCTGGCATCGGCCGGTTGATGACCACGATCACTCCGGCGCCTTCCTCGGCGATCGCCTTCATCGCCCCTTCGAGCAGTCCGCCGCGCGCGCCCTCCTCGGCGAAGGCGTCGGACAGGATCGACAGCGCGTGCATCCGAACGAGGGTCGGCTTGCCCGGATCGACATGCCCCTTCACCAGCGCGATCTGCTCGACCCCCGAAGCCTTGTTGAGGAAGGTCCGCGCGGTCCACGTCCCGCCCCAGCGGCTTTCGAAGCGCGCCTCGGCGGTCTGCTCGACGATCCGGTCCTTGCGCAGGCGGTAGGCGATCAGGTCGCGAATCGTTCCGATCCTCAGGCCATGGAGCCGGGCGAAGGCGAAGAGGCCGTCCATCCGCTCCATCGATCCGTCGTCGGACATGATCTCGCAGATCACGCCCGACGGATTGAGCCCCGCCAGCCGCGCCACGTCCACCGCCGCCTCGGTATGGCCGGCGCGCACAAGCACGCCGCCGTCGCGCGCGACCAGGGGAAAGACATGGCCCGGCGAGACGATATGCTCGGGGCCCTTCGCCGCGTCGACCGCGACCGAAATGGTCCGCGCCCGGTCGGCGGCGGAGATCCCGGTGGTGACTCCTTCGCGCGCCTCGATCGAGGTGGTGAAGGCGGTGCCGAGCCTCGTCCCGTTGGTCCGGCTCATCGGCTCCAGCGCCAGCTGCCCGGCGCGCTCGCGGGTCAGCGCGAGGCAGATCAGGCCGCGGCCGTGCTTGGCCATGAAGTTGATCGCGTCCGGAGTCGCCATCTGCGCGGGGACGACCAGGTCGCCCTCATTCTCGCGGTCCTCGTCGTCGACCAGGATGAACATCCGCCCGTTGCGCGCCTCGTCGATGATCTGTTCGGCGCTGGCCATCACCCCGCTCGATCCGCTGGCGAGGAATTTCTCGAGCTTCAGCAGGGTGTCGGCGGTCGGATTCCAGTCCTCGTCGCCGAGCTTGCGAAGGGAGTTGGGATGAAGCCCGGCGGCGCGCGCCAGCCCGGCCCTGCTCATCTCGCCCTCGGCGACGAGCTCGCACAGGCGATCGATCAACAGGGTGCTCATGCCATTCGCCTATCACACTGCAATGTGATCAGCCAATATGAAATCACATTATGCGTTGCGCGCTTCCATCATCCTGCCGAGATAGCGGGCGAGAATGTCGATCTCGATATTGATCTGCCGGCCCACGCCGACGCTGCCGAAGCTGGTCTGCTGCGCCGTGTGCGGGATGATGTTCACGCCGAACGCGACGCTGCCGTCGCGCCGCGTGCTGACCTCGTTGACCGTCAGCGACACCCCGTCGAGCGCGATCGACCCCTTGGCCGCGATGTAGGGGGCGAGCGATGCGGGGGCGGCGATCGCGATCTGCAGCGAATCGCCCGATGGATCGGCCGATGTCACCTCGCCGACGGCGTCGACATGGCCGGTGACGATATGGCCGCCAAGCTCGTCGCCGACCTTCAGCGCGCGCTCGAGGTTGAGCCTTGTGCCCTCGGCCCACATGCCGGAGGCGGTGCGGCTCCGGGTCTCGGCCGAAACGTCGACCGCGAACCAGCCCTCTCCCTTGCCGACCACCGTCAGGCAGACGCCCGAGCAGGCGATCGACGCGCCGAGATCGATGGCGCTCGTGTCGTAGCCGCAGGCGATCCTGACGCTCAGGTCCCCGCGCGCCTCGACCGCCTCGATCCGGCCGACGTCGGTGACGATCCCGGTGAACATTCGTCGCGTCTGCTCCCTTTCCGCTCATCCTGAGGAGCCGTTGAGCTTGTCGAAACGGCGTCTCGAAGGACGCACAGTGATGGTCCTTCGATACGGGCCTTCGCGGGCCCCATGAAAGTAATACTTTCATGGGAACCCTCCCAGGCTCAGTCCCTACTCAGGATGAGCGGGCTTGGCATGCTTTTCCCTGAGCCGCTCGTAGACTTCGAGCCGGTCGCTGCCAAGCTGGCGCGAATCGGTCATCCGCCAGCGCTCGTGAGCGTCGGCGATCGCCTCCAGGCCGAGATAGCCGACCGACGATTTGCCCTCGCCGATCAGGATCGGCGCGCGGTAGACCAGCAGGCGGTCGACCAGATCGGCGGCGAGGAAGGCGGTCGCGGTCGCCGATCCGCCCTCGACCAGCAGGTCGTTGACGTCGCTCAGGCCGTAAATCTCCTCCGGCGCGCCGATCCGGCTCCAGCCCTCCACGGCGTCGCCGCGCGTGAGCAGGGCGCGGCGCGGCGAGCGATCCTCCAGCCCCGGCAGCCGAACGTCGAGCTTCGGCGCGTCCGCCTCGTAGGTGCCGCGCCCGACCAGGATCATGTCGCTGCGCGCCCGTTCGAGGTGGACGTGCGCCCGAGCGTCCTCGCCGGTGATCCACTTGCTCTCGCCCGAGGGCAGAGCGATCCTGCCGTCGATCGACATGGCGAGCTTCAGGGTCACGTAGGGGCGGCCGAGGCGCAGTCGCGTCAGGAAGCCGGCCATCGATCGCCCGGCCTCCTCCGCGCCCGGGCCGGTCTCGACCGCGATGCCCGCCTCCCGAAGCCGGGCGATCCCGGCACCGTTCGTTCGGGGATCGGGGTCGCCCAGCGCGATCACCACCCGCGCCGGCGCGGCCGCGGCCAGCAGCTCCGAGCATGCCGGCCCGCGTTCGCTGCGGTGGGCGCAGGGCTCGAGCGTGATATAGACGGTTGCGCCTTCGGCCGAGTCCCCCGCCTGTTCCAGCGCCATCGCCTCGGCGTGGGGGCGGCCGCCGGGCTGGGTCCAGCCGCGCCCGATCACCACCTCGTCCTTGACGATCACGCAGCCGACATTGGGATTGGGCGCCGTCCGTCCGCGCCCGCGGTCGCCTAGCGCGACCGCCGCTTCCATCCAGCGCTCGTCGCTCAAATGCCCAACCGGTTGAGATTCTCGTCGAGCCGCTGGAGCTGGCGGCGATGCTCCTCGATCGCCGCGTCGCGCTCCGCCTTGTCGGCCTTCTGCTTGGCCACGATTTCGGCGTCGGTGCGGTTGGCGGGCCAGGAATCGATGAACATCACCTGCTCGCGAGTCTCCCCCAGGGTCTTCGAATCGAGATAGAAGACGAGCACGATCCCGCTCGCAATCCCGACCGCCAGCGCCGCCGCGATCCAGCTGTGGCGCGGCTTGTCGGTGAAGAAATTCCGGAGGTCGGACCAGAGCGCGCGGGGGGATGCGGGGCGGGGAAGCGGCATCGCGCGAAGATAGTGGACAGGCCCCCGGTGCGCCAGTGCTTGACCCTTAACCATTTCGGCGCATCATCCCGCCTCATGAAAAGGATAGCCCTCGCCCTCCTCCTCGCTGTCGGCGCCGCGTCGCCGGCCCTCGCCGACGAGCGGCATTACCCGCTGACCGATTTCGACCGGGTGATCGTCGAGGGCCCCTATGTCGTCCACATCGTCGTCGGCCGGGCGACCGCGGCGACCGCGACCGGTAGCCGCCAGGCGCTCGATCTGCTCGCGCTCGACCAGCAGGGCCAGATGCTGCGCATCCGCCGCAACCGCACCGCCGCGGCCGGAACCCCGGTCGCCGCCGGCGGAGTCGTCCATATCGAGCTCGCCGCGCGAAGCCTTCGCTCGGCGCGGATCATCGGCCCGACCCAGCTTGCGCTCGAAGGCGCGCGGGGAATGAACCTCGAGCTCAGCGTCGAAGGCAGCGGCTCGCTCCGCGCCGCCGGGCTCGACGTCGAGAATCTCTCGCTCGCTTTGCTCGGTTCGGGCGGCCTCGACATTTCCGGGGCGACCCGGGCCCTGACCGGCAACTTCCAGGGAACCGGCGAGATCGCCGCCGGCGCCCTGCGCGCCTCGCGCGCCTCGGTCGTCTCCACCAATAGCGGGGCGATCACGCTCACCGTCAACGGCCCGGCGGCGGTGACCTCGAACGGCCTCGGCGAGATCCACGTGCTCGGCCGTCCGGATTGCACGATCCGCGGCATGACCCCCGACGTCGTCGCCTGCGGCGGCGAGGGCCTGCACCGATAGCTGGGCAATGGCCGTGATCGTCAAATGGAGTCATCCCGGCGGAAGCCGGGACCCATGCACACCGACGAGTGAGAAGTGTCGCAAAGTCCGGAGCTTCTGGGGGCAATGCCGAGCTCATGGGTCCCGGCTTCCGCCGGGATGACTCTGTAACTAAACGAAACCGCCCGGGCTCATTGAGTACCGCCCCTAGACCAGCGCCAGCCCCGTCAGCTTGCCGAGCAGGCGCGGCGGCAGCGCGTCGATCCCGTCCGGCTCGCCCTCCAGATCCGCCGGCACGTCGGCCGCTTCGAGATAGCGCCAGCCCTGGTGCGCGCGCTTCGAGGCCGCGCGGACCCGGACCAGGTCCGCGTCGAGCCGGATGATCGCCCGCCCGTCCGAGGCGGTGCCGAAGCCGAGGATCGCCTGGCGCCCGATCAGGCGGTGCCTCACGATCCAGTAGAGCGATCCACCGGTCAGCTCGTCCGCCCGCTTGGGCATGAAGCGGGTCACGATCGCCACCGTTCCGCCGGTCGCGCGCGAGCGCATGCGTTTGTCGAGCGCGTCGAAGCCGGTGCAGCGGACCGCGACCTTGGACAAATTGAGGCTGGGCATGTGTCGGCCCTTAATGTTCAGGCACTTAGCCCGCAAGGCCGGTGGCGACGGCGAGGCCCAGGAAGACGAGGAAGCCCATCGAATCCGTGGTCATAGTCACGAACACCGACGAGGCGACGGCGGGGTCGGCGCCGGCCCGTTCGAGGGTCAGCGGAACGAGCACGCCGGCCAGCCCCGCGATGACGATGTTGGTCATCATCGCCGCCGCGATCACCCCGCCGAGCGCCGGATTGGCGAAGACGAGCGAGACGCCCACGCCGATCACCACGGCGATGGTCGCGCCGTTGAGCAGAGCGACCCGAAGCTCGCGCCACACTGCGCGCCAGCGGTTGGATTGCGTCAGCTGGTTGGTCGCCAGCGCCCGGACGGTGACGGCGAGCGTCTGGGTCCCGGCATTGCCGCCGACGCCCGCGACGATCGGCATCAGCGTCGCCAGCGCCACCATCCGGGCGATCGCCCCCTCGAACATGCTGATGATGATCGAGGCCACCAAAGCGGTGCCGAGATTGGCGATCAGCCAGCGCACCCGCGCCTTGTAGCTGTCGGCCACCGGCTCGTTGATGTCGCCCTCGACGCCGGCGCCGGACAGCAGCAGCGCGTCCTCGCTCGCTTCCTCCTGGACGATGTGGACGACGTCGTCGGCGGTGATCATGCCCACCAGCCGACCGCCCGAATCGACCACCGCCGCCGAGATCAGGGCGTATTTCTGGAAGCGCAGAGCGACCTCCTCCTGGTCCATGTCGACCGGGATCAGCGTCTGCTCGCGCTTCATCACGTCGGCGACCGCGATCCGCCGCGGAGTCCTCAGGATCCAGGAAAGCAGGCAGGTGCCGACCGGCCGGTGCGCCGGATCGACGACGAACACCTCCCAGAAGTCGGTCGCCATCTCGTCGCCCGCGCGAAGGAAATCGATCACCTGGCCGACCGTCCAATGCTCGGGCACGGCGACGGTGTCGCGCCGCATCAGGCGGCCCGCGGTTTCCTCCGGGTAGGACAGCGCTTCCTCGATCGCCGCCCGGTCGTCGGGGTCGAGCGCGCGAAGAACGGCGCGCTGCTCCTCCTCCTCCATGTCCTCGATGATCGCGACCGCGTCGTCGGTCTCGAGCTCGCCGGCGATCTCGGCGACCTGGTGAGGCTCCAGCGCGTCGAGCAGTTCCTCGCGCACCCAGTCGTTCATCTCGGCGAGCACGTCGCCGTCGAGCTCGTCGGCGATCGAGGCGGCGAGCGCGCGCCGGTCGCCGCTGTCGACCAGCTCGAACAGGTCGGCGACGTCGGCCGGGTGGAGCGCCGCGACCAGCTCGCGGGCGCGTTCGGAATCGCCCGCCTCGACCCGCTCCATCACCTCGCGGACGAATTCGGGCCGCAGCCGGTCGTCCGCGTCGTGGCGGCTTTCGGGTGGGGCGGCCGTCTCCGGGGCGGAGGTATCGAGGTCGCTGTCGCTCATCTCGCCCTCCTTCGCTTGGCTTGATCCCGCCGCTTCCTAGGCTGGCGCGCTTGCCCTGTCGATACGTGGAGCCTAAGCGGCGGCGCGAAGGAGTTCCCTATGTCCGAAGAGAAGAACAATCTCGTCCTCAGCCTCGATTCCGGCGGAGACGTCGTCATCCGCCTGCGCCCCGATCTCGCCCCGCAGCATGTCGATCGGATCAGGGAGCTGGTCGAGGAAGGCTTTTACGACGGCGTGATCTTCCACCGCGTGATCGACGGCTTCATGGCCCAGGGCGGCGATCCCACCGGATCGGGCATGGGCGGCTCCGACAAGCCCGATCTGCCCGCCGAGTTCAGCCGCGAGCCGCACGTGCGCGGCACGGCCTCGATGGCCCGCTCGAACAATCCCAACAGCGCCAACAGCCAGTTCTTCCTCTGCCTCGACGATTGCGGCTTCCTCGACGGCCAGTACACCGTCTGGGGCGAGGTGACCGAGGGCATGGAGCATGTCGACGCCCTGCCCAAGGGCGAGCCGCCGCGCAATCCGGGCAAGATCGTCAAGGCCAGCCTTAGGGATTAGGTCCGGGAGCCACCCCTTTTTCCCTCCCCCTCAGGGAGGGCGTAGGGTGAGGGTGTTCGGCGCAAGCGGTTATTCGTTGACTCTGTAACCCCTCACCCCAACCCTCTGCCCATCGGAGAGGGAGCATGGAAATGTCGACCAAGGCAATGAGCCGCCTCGTCACGCTCGTCACCGGCGCTTCGGCCGGTCTCGGCGCGGAATTCGCCCGCCAGCTTGCCGCCAAAGGCGAGCCGCTCGCTCTCGCCGCCCGCCGCCGCGACCGGATGGAGGCGCTGGCCAGGGAGATCGGCGGCGAGGTCCACATCTTCGAGGCGGATCTCGCCCGCGAAGGCGCCGCCGCCGGCCTGCTCGCCGAAATGGCCGCGGAAGGCCTCACCGTCTCCACCCTGATCAACAATGCCGGCTTCGGCCTCGCCGGCAAGGTCGCCGCTTTGCCGCCCGGGCGCCAGAGCGAGATGATCGATCTCAACGTCCGCGCTCTGACCGAGCTCTGCCGGCTCGTCCTCCCGGCCATGCTGGAGCGGGGGAGCGGCGCGATCCTCAACGTCGCCTCGACCGCGGCCTTCCAGCCCGGGCCCAACATGGCCGTCTATTACGCCAGCAAGGCCTATGTCCTGTCCTTCACGGAAGCGCTCCACCACGAGCTCGAGGACACGCCGGTCCGGGTCACCTGCCTCTGCCCGGGCCCGACCGAGAGCGAGTTTTCCGAGGTCGCCAACTCGCGCAGCCCGACGCTCGAGCGGATGAAGGTCCCCGCCGCCCCGGTCGTCCGCGCCGGCCTCGCCGGCCTCGCCAAAGGCAAGGCGATCGTCGTTCCCGGCCTGCCCAACAAGATCACCAGCCAGATGAGCCGCCTGCTCCCCCGCGCGATGATGCGGCGGATCGTCGGGCGGATTAAGGTCTAGAGAAACCTTATGCTCGGTTCGCGGACGCGCCGCAGCATCAATTCGGTCATCGCCCAGACCATCGCGTCGGCCCTGTCGGGAGACCGCCCCGGCCCGGCATAGCCGCCGCCGATCAAGAGACCGCACAATTGGTCCTCCAGCGCCGGAAAGGCTCCGGCGAACTTCGCCTTGCCGGCTTCGAACAGGGCCGCGACCGGCTCGGCGCGCGCCGTCTTGCCCTCGGCGGCGTGAACCAGCCGCAGCGGCAGCCCGGTATCCGCTGCCCTCAGCACGCTTTCGATCATCTTTCCGCCATTGTTCGCCTCGGCCACCACCCGATCGGCGCCCCAGGCCTTCGCCGCGCCGGCCACCGCCTTCGCCCAGCCGTCCGGCGAAAGCCCCCCGGCGCTGCAATCGGCCAGCACATAGCCTGTCCCGAGCGAAGCCGAGGGGCCTGTCCCGTCGCGGCCAAGCCCGCACACCACGATCCCGCATACGCCTTCCGCCGAAGCGGGCGGATCGACCCCGATCACGATTCGGGGACAGTTGCCGGCAACTGTCCCCATTTGCACCCGTCCCCTCTCGATCATCGCCCGGGTCCACAGCGCCCCTTCGAAATCCTCGATCAGCTCGCCGTCCAGCTCCTGCCGCCCGAGCCTGGTCCCGCCGTACATCTCTACCATCGCCTGCCGATAGTCTGCGGCCGAATGCACATTGTCGCAGGTCCGGCCAAAGGTCGTCTCGGCCCGCTCCATGGCGGCGATCCGCTTGACCAGGGGAATCGCCCGCGGCGTCGTCGTCACCACCGTGCGCGGGCGCTCGCCCAGCCGAAGCCCGAGCATCAGATTGTCCCAGGTCTCGTCCGCCTTGGTCCATTTCGCCAGCTCGTCGCACCAGGCGAAATGGTGCTGCGGCCCGCGCAGCGAGTCGGGCGAGCAGGCGGAATAGGCGAAGGCCCGGGCGCCCGAGGGAAACAGCAGCATCCGCTGGCTCGCCACCCAGCGCAATTCCTCGTCGGCCCGGGCCGAGGCGATCAGCCCGCTGTCGCCGCGGACCATCACCTTCACCGCTTCGTCCATCGTCGCGGCGACGAGCGCGATCCGCGCGTCGGGATGCTCGCGCGCCCGCGCCAGCACCCATTCGGCCCCGGCCCGGGTCTTGCCGAAGCTGCGACCGGCCCGGATCGTCCACACCCGCCACTCGCCCGCCGGCTCGCGCTGCCCGCCATGCGCCCAAAGGCCCCAATCCTCGTTCATCGTCATCCGCTCGCCCGGGCTGAGGCTGCGGATCACCCGCTCCAGCGCCGCCTCGTCGAGCTGCCGCCCCGCCGCCGCCAGCCAGCGGCGAAGCGCGCGTCCATCCTGTTTCATCTTTCAACCTCGATATGGTCAATGCGCTGCCTGGCTCCCTCTCCCGTGGGGAGAGGGTTGGGGTGAGGGGGTTCCGAGTCGGAGACTTCCGCAAACGCCCGAACCCCCCACCCTACCCTCTCCCCAAAGGAGAGGGTTTTCAGGCCCGGACCGGGACCTAGGCCTCGTCCCCCTCCACCCGCACTCCGATCGCCTTCAGCTTGCGGATCAGCTTCGCCGTCACCTCCTCGATCTCCACCCGCTTCGGCACATTCCGCTTGGGCACGTTGAACCCCGCCAGGCCGCGCTGGTGGTGGCGCAGCAGCTCCATCCCCTTTTCCCAGTCGATCTCGCCGGGGGCGTCCGCCCCCTCCACGATCGCGTCGCCGCTGATCTCGATCCGCTCCGCCCCGCGCGCCGCCCGCTCGATCAGAGCCGCCTCCAGCCGCGCATAGCCCTGCTCCAGCGCCGCGTCCCAATCGGCGCGAAAGCCGGCGTCGCGCATCCGGTTGGCGTAGACGGTGCTCACCGCCACACGCGCCGCCTTGGTCGATTCCTGCACGTTGCAGGTCGCCGCCAGATGCTCGAGAAACACCGTCCGCGCCCGCACTCCGAATATCTGGTGCCGTTTGCGCCGCTTCTGCAGCTTGCGGTTGCAATTGGGCACGATCTCTTCACCTTCATCCTCATTCATCCCGCTCTCCTTCGGACAACAAAAAGGCCGCCGGCAAACCTGCCTGCGGCCCAATCCCTCATCGCGCTCCGGCGAAGGCCGGAGCCGTGGACAACCCCGTCGGGGGGTGGATCCCTCATCGCGCTCCGGCGAAGGCCGGAGCCGTGGACGACTCCCGTCGGGGGTCGATCCGTCTTTCCTGTCGGCTTAGCTCGGGAGAATCGCCGCCCCCGGGCGCGACTCGCACGTCTCCACGATGACTGAATCATGCCACGGCAGAGTCACTCTGTCAACCACAAAAGTCAATGAAATCAACGTCCTACAAAATATCGGAATCCGCCAGTGCCCTCAATCGCTTGCCCGCAAATTTGTTGGATTTGAAATCCGACAGAAACCCGATTTTTCTCCGCGCAAAAATATTTTCGGCCCCGCCTCGGCGCCCAATCCGCCTAATTCAGAAGCTCCTCGCCGGCCGCTTTGAATCTCACGCAAAGCCGCGAAGCCGCAAAGAAGAAAATTAAAGGCCTAAGGCCGTATGGCCACCTACGGAGACGGACAGCAATGGCCTTCGGCCGGAGCTTGCTCAGCCTCTTTGCGCCTTCGCGTCTTTGCGTGAGACAATCCACGCCCGAACCGCTCAAGCGCCGGGGAAGAATGCACGAGGAAGGCCTACCCCAATTCCCCAACCAGCCAATCGTGGAACACCCGCACTGGCCGCCGCCCCAGCGCCGCCTTCCTACAGGCGAACCAGTAGGAATAGGGGCTCTCCACCGCGGCGTCGAACAGGCGGTGGAGGCGCGGGTCGTGGGCACCCTCCAGGTGCATCTCGAACATGAAGGCGATTCCGAGCCCCTGGGCGGCGGCGTCGAGGATCAGCTGGCCGGAATCGAAATGGTCGATCGCCGCCGGCGCGAGGTCCGGCAGCCCCATCGCCTCGCGCCAGTAATCGAACGCGTCGGGCAAATCGCGGTGGAGCAGGATCGTCGCTCCGGCGATCTCGGCGGGGTGCCTGAGGTGCGCAAGCGCCTCGCCGGCGATCGCCACCACCCGGTTGGCGCCGAGCTTCATGCTGTAGAGCGGCGGCTCGACCGCGCGGGCGAGGACGATCGCCGCGTCGAGCCCTTCGTCGAGCCGGGCCAGAGCGTGGCCGCGCGTGTCGATGTCGATGTGCAGCTCGGGATGGAGCGCCCTCAGCGCGCCCAGCCGCGGCATCAGCCGGTAGGAGGCGAACAGCGGAAGCACGGCGAGCTTCAGGCGCATGATCTCGGCGTGGCCGGCGGCGCGCTCCACCGCCTTGCCGAGCGCGTCGATCGCCGGCCCGATCTCGGCCAGCAATTGCGCGCCGTCGTCGTTGAGCGCGACCGCCTGGTGGCGCCGCTCGAACAGCGGCCGGCCGACGTGCCGCTCGAGCGACTGGATTCGCCGGGACAGCGCCGGCGAGGACAGCGCCAGCGCCTCCGCCGCGGCCTTGACCGACCCCAGCCGCGCCGTCTCGACGAACGCCTCGACCGCCGTCAGCGCCGGCAGCCGCTTCATGACGCTTGGCCTGCTATTTGTGCGCCGCACATTTCGGCGACCTCTCATTTGTGACGCAAATGCGTCACTCGCTGCGTGCAGTTTCTGCACCTGTAGAGGCCGTCTTCGCACTTGCACAAAACCTGCGCAAGCGCAAAAAAGACCCTGCCTTTCAGGCATCCTCTCCTAAAAACTTTCCAGGGTCGGCCACCGCGCCGGCCCTTTTTTTAGCCGAGGTCCGCCGAGCCTAAAGCGCCGCCGCGCAGCGGCGCCGCCCTTGGGCGAAGAGCCGGACCCGGCCGGCCAGCCTGCGCCCACGGGCGACAGGACTGACGTCACGGCACAATGGTGCCGTGACGGCCCTTCGGTGACCAGCCGGCTGTCGCGCCTACGCCTTCCCTCGGGCCGGCGGCCGCAAGGTCTCACGCAAAGCCTGTCCTGAGCGACGTCGAAGGGCCGCAAAGCCGCGAAGAAGAGAAAACGGGCGGAAGGCCGGAAGGCTTAGGGCGGCTGGCAGCAGTCGCTGCCGATAGAGACCCGCTCGGCCCCTTTGCGCCTTCGCGTCTTTGCGTGAGACATCCCGCGCCCGAGCCGCTCAGGCGCCGGGAATATGCTCCTCGCCGTCACGGCCGCCGCAAAGGCTCACGCAAAGCCGCAAAGCCGCAAAGAAGGGAAAGGGGCCGAAGGCCCGAAATGCTTTATACGCAGACCGGCAGCAGTGGCCGCCGATCGAGACCCGCTCAGCCCCTTTGCGCCTTTGCGTCTTTGCGTGAGATAAAATCCGAGCCCGAGCCGCTCAGGCGCCGGGAATATGCTCCGCACGAAGGCGCGGCGCCTCAGGCGCATCGTGATTGTTCGCTACGCGCCTGACCCCCTCGCGGAAAGTCGCTGCCCCGAAGTTCATCAGCAAGCCCAGCGGCAGGTCCATCAATCGCAAATAGGTCAGCACCTGCTTGGCATGCACCGGGGCCGTGCGCTCGACCGACTTGAGCTCGATCAGCAGCGCCCCCTCGACCAGAAGGTCGGCACGAAATCCTTCGTCGAGAATGATGCCGTCCAGCCGGATCGGAACCGGCTTCTGGCGCTCGACGACAAGCCCGCGCTGGATCAGGTTATGCGCGAGCACGGCCTCGTAAACGGATTCGAGCAGACCCGGCCCCAGCCGCTCGTGAACCTTGAACCCGCAATCGACGGCAATCGTCGCCAGCCTCTCGACATCCATCCATTTCCCCTTTCAGTTGAATGAACCTGCCGCTTCCGTGCCTCCTTCGAAGTCTGAATTATCTCACGCAAAGACGCAAAGCCGCAAAGAAGAAAATTGGGGCCGAAGGCCCCAGCGGCTCGGCGCCGATGCTGGATAGTAATGGCGGATGTCCCCATCCGCTCGGTCTCTTTGCGCCTTTGCGTCTTTGCGTGAGTCAAATCGGCGCCTGCACACCGCCGCCGCCGGGAATCGGCTCCCGCTCCTTCCGCCCCCCAACTTTTTTGAACCTTGCGTTGGCCGATCCGTTGGCCGGTCCTATGTGGGGCGCTTCGTTCCTGGAGATGTGAGCCGATGGCCGACGACGAACGCAGGGTGCGGCGCCTTCAGGTGGCGACGATGCGGCCCGAGGATTCGGGGCGCGGCATCGCCCGGCTGCCGCGCTCGCTGATGGCCGAGATGGGCCTCGCCGAGGGCGACGTGATCGAGCTGGTCGGCAAGCGCTCCACTCCGGCGCGCGCGGTCGGCCCCTATCCCGAGGACGAAGGGCTGGAGATCATCCGCCTCGACGGCCTCCAGCGCGCCAATGCGGAGCTCGGCGCCGGCGATTTCGTCGAGATCCGCAAGGCCGAATCCAAGCCCGCCACCCGGGTCGTCTTCGCCCCCGCGCAGAAGAATCTGCGGCTTCACGGCTCGGCCCACGCGCTGAAGCGAAGCTTCGGGATGAAGCCGGTCACCGCCGGCGACGTCGTCGCCACCCACGGCCAGCAGCAGATGCCGCGCGGCGACATCCCGCCCGAGCTTCGCCAGATGCTCTCCGCCCCGGCCTTCGCGCTCCAGGAGATCCGCCTCGTCGTCGTCTCGACCGTGCCCAAGGGCATCGTCCATATCGACGCCAATACCGAGATCGAGCTCCGGCCCGAATATACCGAGGCCAAGGAGAAGCGCCGAGCCGACGTCACCTATGACGATCTCGGCGGCATCGGAACGACGATCGACCAGCTTCGCGAGATGGTCGAGCTCCCGTTGCGCTACCCGGAGATATTCGAGCGGCTCGGGGTCGATCCGCCCAAGGGCGTGCTTCTCCACGGCCCCCCGGGCACCGGCAAGACGCGGCTCGCCCGCGCCGTCGCCAACGAGAGCGACGCCAACTTCTTCCACATCGCCGGCCCTGAGATCATGGGCTCGGCTTATGGCGAGAGCGAGAAGCGCCTTCGCGAATTGTTCGAGGAGGCGGCCGGCGCCGCGCCCTCGATCATCTTCATCGACGAGATCGATTCGATCGCGCCCAAGCGCGGCCAGGTCCAGGGCGAGACCGAAAAGCGCCTCGTCGCCCAGCTCCTGACCCTGCTCGACGGCCTCGAGCCGCGGCAGAACCTGGTCGTCATCGCCGCGACCAACCGGCCCGAGGCGATCGACGAGGCGCTTCGCCGTCCCGGCCGCTTCGACCGCGAGATCGTGATCGGCGTTCCCGACGAGAACGGGCGGCGCGAGATCCTCGGAATCCACACCCGCGGAATGCCGCTCGCCGAGGGGGTCGACGTCGCCGGCCTCGCCAAGCAGACCTACGGCTTCGTCGGCGCCGATCTCGCCGCTCTGGTGCGCGAGGCGGCGATCGAGGCGGTGCGGCGGATCATGCCGATGCTCGATCTTTCCGACGGCGCCGGGACGATCCCGCCCGAGGTGCTCGACACGCTCTCGGTCACGCGCAAGGATTTCGAGGAGGCGCTGAAGCGGGTCCAGCCTTCGGCGATGCGCGAGGTGATGGTCCAGGCGCCGAACATCGGCTGGGAGGATATCGGCGGGGTCGACGACGCCCGCGAGCGGCTTCGCGAGGGCGTCGAGCTTCCGCTTCGCCACCCGGACGCCTTCCGCCGGCTCGGAATCCGCCCGGCCAAGGGCTTTCTGCTCTACGGCCCGCCCGGCACCGGCAAGACCCTGCTGGCCAAGGCGACGGCGCGCGAGGCGGAGGCCAATTTCATCGCCACCAAGTCGTCCGATCTGCTCTCCAAATGGTATGGCGAGAGCGAGCAGCAGATCGCACGCCTCTTCGCCCGCGCCCGCCAGGTCGCTCCGACGGTGATCTTCATCGACGAGCTGGATTCGCTGGTCCCGGCGCGCGGCGGCGGCCTCGGCGAGCCCCACGTCACCGAGCGCGTCGTCAACACCATCCTCGCCGAGATGGACGGCCTGGAAGAACTCCAATCCGTAGTAGTCATCGGCGCCACAAACAGGCCGAACCTGATCGATCCGGCCTTGCTCCGCCCGGGCCGGTTCGACGAGCTGATCTACGTTCCGGTGCCCGATGCCGAGGGCCGGCGGCACATCCTGTCCATCCACACCAAGGGGATGCCGCTCGCCAAGGATGTCGACCTCGACGAGATGGCCGAGCGCAGCGAGCGGTTCACCGGCGCGGACCTCGAGGATCTCGTGCGCCGCGCCGGCCTGTTCGCGCTTCGCGGCTCGATCGAGGCGAGCGAGGTGACGATGGCCGCGTTCGAGCGCGCGCTCGGCGAGACCCGGGCCTCGGTGACTCCGGAGATGGAGCGCGAGTATGAGCAGATCCAGGCCAGCCTGAAGCAGGACGCGCGCGGCGCCTCGAGCGGAATCGGCTTCGTCCAGCCGGGAATGCTCACGCCGCGGGGTTCGAAGTCCTGAGCTTCGCGGCCGACCAGGCGGCAAGCCCCAGCATCAGCGCGGCGACGGCGGCGAAGGGCGCCACCGCGGCCCCCTGGTAGAGCGCGACCGCAAGCGGCGCACCGGCAATGTAAGCGAGGCCGTTGACCGAGGTGACCATTCCGGCGACCGCGTTCTGCTCGTGCCTCTCCACCGCCAGCGAGGCGCCGCTGGTGAAGCCGGGCCGGAACAGCCCGAAGCCGAGCGAAGCGAGCGCGAAGCCGATCGTGATCCCGTAGACCGAGCCGGCGAGGCCGGTCACCGCCGCGCCCAGCGCCGCAAGCGCCGAGCCCCACAGGACGAGCTGGCCCGGCTCGAGCCGGAGGCGCGGGATCAGCCCCCATTGCGCGAGCAAAGAGGCGACCGCCCCCGACATCAGCACGACGGCGATCGATTCCTGGGCATGGGCGAGCGGAACGTCGAGCCGGTCGATGACGAGGAAACCGATCACGCCGAGGAGGGCCGCCTGCCCGTGCCCGCCGACGATTCCGACGATGTGCCAGCGCATCACGCGCGGATCGCGCCAGCGCAGTGGCGCCCGCTCGGCATCCTCGCTCTGCGCGCCGTCGCCGCCGCCCCCGATCGACGGATAGCCGACGATCGGCCCGCGCGCGGCGCTTCGCGGCGTGTCGTCGGGCAGCCTCAGGGCGAGCATCAGCAGGACCAAGGCAGCGATTCCGGCGAAGACGAACAGCGGCCCCGAGAGGCCCGCGGGGGCGAAGACAAACAGCGGCGCGATGGCCGGACCGATGATCGTTCCGAGGCCGAAGGAGGAGGCGAGGCTGGCCAGCGCGCTGGTCCGCGCCACGCCCTCGGTCCGGGCGGCGACATAGGCCTGGACCGCGGGCGGAGAGGCCGATCCGAACGCGCCGTAGAGCCCGCGCCCGGCCATGAAGACCGCGAAGACGAGGGTCGGCGCGGCCAATCCGGCGAGGCCGAAGGCGAGCGCTCCGCCGCAGATCAGGTTGGAGGCGATGAAGCCGATCAGGCCGAGCCGCATCAGCGCGCGCCGTCCGCGGCGGTCCGCGCGGTGCGCCCAGACCGGCGCCATCACCACCCAGAGCACCGCGGACAGGCTGAAGGCGAGCGCCACCCACAGGTCGGCGACGCCCAATTCGCGCCCGATCGCCGGGAGCAGCGATTGCATCGCCGTGTTGCCCGCCGCGGCGACCAGCATCACCGAAAAGAGCAGGGCGAATCGTTCCCGCGAGAGGCCGTAGCCGTTCATTTCAGCGCGGCTCGCGCCCGGATCGGGATTTCCGCAGAGGGGGACGGCCCCTTGCGCCTTGCCAAGCGCGTCCCGATTTGCCAACGCATGGCCTTACCCCAAAAAGTTGGAATCAGCATGTCGGCATCCTGGAACGAAGCACGTAGTGACGGCGCCTTTGCGCGCGGAGGCGGTGGCGGCCCGCTGTGGCATTTCCTCAAGGGCTTCATCAAGCATCCCGTCATGGTCGGCTCGATCATCCCTTCGTCCAGGGCCACCATCGACAAGATGCTGGAGCCGGTCGATTGGACGAATTGCAAATTGTTCGTCGAATATGGCCCCGGCGTTGGCACGTTCACCGAGCATGTCCTTCGGCGCATGGCGCCCGATGCGACCTTGCTGGCGATCGACACCAATCCGGATTTCATCGACTATCTGTCCCGCAAGTTCCGCGACAACCGGCTCCTGCCCGTCCATGGCTCGGCCGCCGACGTCCAGCAGATCATCGCCGATTGCGGCTTCGACCATGCGGATTACATCTGCTCGGGCCTGCCCTTCTCGACCCTGCCCGCCGGCCTCGGCCCCAAAATCGCCAAGGAAACCTACGAGGCGCTGCGCCCGGGCGGCGCGTTCCTCGTCTATCAGTTCAAGGCCCGGGTGCGCGACTTCATGGCTCCCCATTTCGACCGGATCGACAAGGGCTTCGAATGGGTCAACATCCCGCCCTGCCACCTGTTCTGGGGCTGGAAGGCCTAGGCGGCCGAGCCGGTCAACACTACCGCTCATCCTGAGTAGGGACTGAGCTTGGGAGGGTTCCCATGAAAGTAATACTTTCATGGGGCCCGCGAAGGCCCGTATCGAAGGACCGTCCTTCGATACGCCGTTTCGACAGGCTCGCAAGTTTACCCTGAGCGCCTGCCTTGGCAGGCAGTCGAAGGGGCTACTCGGGATGAGCGAGGTGGGTTGATTTCCCCGAGCCCTAATCCAGCGGCTTCTCGCCGGCGAAGTTCAGCCGTTGCGAGATCCGATAATCGGCGATGGCGACGACGAAATAAGCGATCGCCCAGCGCAGCCGGTTGAGCAACGTGCGCTGCTTGCGATGCTCCTCCAGGGTGATCTCGGTCGAATTGGCGACCTCGCCGTCGACGTAGCGGCGCATCGCCGCGGCGAAGGCGGCGTCCTCCACGCGAAGCATCATCTCCAGATTCAGGAACAGGCTTCGCATGTCGAAATTGGCCGAGCCGATGTGCACCACGTCGTCGAGCACGAACAATTTCGTGTGAAGCTTGGTCGCCGCATATTCGAAGATCCGCGCTCCGCGCTTCAGCAGCGCCCAATAAGTGTGGCGGGCGGCGCCGACGCTCGCCTGGTGATCCGTCTTGGCCGGGGTGATGACCCGCACGTCGCCGTGCCGGGCGACGTCGCCCGTGCGGCGCATCAGCACCGGGCCGGGCGAGAAATAGCCGGCGATGATGTCGAGCTTGCTCGCCCGCTTCATGTCCACCCGGACGGCCCGTGCCCAGGGGCTCAGCCGCCGGGTCGGGCCGCCGAACAGCCAGTGCATCGCGCCTTCCGTGACGCTGTTTTGCTTCAGCAGCCGGCGAAGCTCGCGCATGCGCGCCTCGGGGCGAAGCGCCCAGGCGAACAAAGCCTCGAAATAGCCGACCAGGCAATCGACGCTGTCGCCCTCGACGAGCAGGCCGAGGTCGCGCCAGGCGCCGTCCTCGATCAGGCCGAAATAATCGTCCGAGATGTTGAAGCCGCCGATGATCACCCGCCGGCTGTCGGCCAGGGCCAGCTTCTGGTGGTTGCGCAGCAGATAGCGCCGTCCGTAGCGCGGCACGAAGCGGCAGAAGCGCGCGCCCTCGTCGGCGAGCGGCGCGAAGAAGCCCTCCTTGGCTCCCGCGGCGCCGAAGCCGTCGACCAGCAGCGCGACATCGACCCCGCGCTGCGCCGCGCGAACCAGCGCATCGCGCACCCGCGTCCCCGCCTCGTCCGCGCACCAGATGTAGTAGAGCAGGCGAAGCGACGTCTGGGCCTCGTCGATCAGGGCGATCAGCGCCTCGAGACGCTCCGGGCCTTCCGCGAGCAGGGTTAGCCGGTTGCCGGCCACTTCGTGCGCAGTGATTTTCGGGTCCGCCTCGCTCATGCTGCGCTGCCTAGACGCATGACGCCAAGCTGGGAAGGCGGCGAAGCTTGTTCTACGAACGGCGCGTGCCCGTCGAACGCCTCACGCTCAGCGACTTCCGCTCCTATCCCGACGCCCTCGTCGCCCCGGGGCCGGGCTTCGTCATCCTCACCGGCGAAAATGGCGCGGGCAAGACCAACTTGCTGGAGGCGGTCTCGCTGCTGTCGCCGGGACGCGGCCTGAGGGGCGCGGCCCTGGCCGAGATGGCGCGGCGTGGCGGGGCGGGCGGCTTCGCCGTCGCGGCGCGGGTCGAAGGGGTGGATTTGGGCACCGGCACGACCGCCGAGGCGCCCGACCGGCGCCAGGTGCGCATCAACGGCGCTCCGGCCTCGGCCAATTCGATGTCCGAACGGCTCTCGGTCCTGTGGCTGACCCCGGCGATGGACCGCCTGTTCGCCGAGGCCGCGGGGGGCCGTCGGCGCTTCCTCGACCGTCTCGTCCTTGCCCTGCGTCCCGATCACGCCGCCAACGCCGCGCGCTACGAAGCGGCGATGCGCGCGCGCAACAAGCTGCTCGCCGAGGAGCGGCCCGACGCTTCCTGGCTGACGGCGCTGGAGGCGCGGATGGATGAGCACGGCACGGCCCTCGCCGAAGCGCGCGCCGCGACGGTCGGCGCGCTGGCCGAGAGGCTGGCCGCCGCGCCGGAAGGCCCGTTCGCGCGGGCGGACCTTTCGCTCGAGGGCGTAGAGAGCGGCGACCTGGCGGGTGCCCTCGCCGCCGGGCGAAGCCGCGATGCGGTCGCCGGGCGTGCCTTGGTGGGCCCGCACCGCACCGATCTGCTCGTCACCCATCTCGGCAAGAACCAGCCGGCCGCGCTCTGCTCGACCGGCGAGCAAAAGGCGCTCCTGATCGGCCTCATTCTCGCCCATGCCGATCTCGTCGCCGCGCGGACGGGGCGGCGGCCGATCCTCCTCCTCGACGAGATCGCCGCCCATCTCGATCCGAGCCGCCGCGCGGCTTTGTTCGAACGGCTGGCGGCGGCCGGAGGGCAGGTGTGGATGACGGGAACCGAGATTGCGCTCTTTCGGGGGCTGAACGACACGGGCTGCTGGATTACAATTGAGGAAGGGATCGCGCGCCGGACGGACTAGGTCAGCCCCTCTCTCTTTCCTCCGTGTCGCACTCTTCCGACGTCTCAATCGGGTGTACGAAACGCTCAAACCCGTGCTGGGCGATATCCTGCTCATATTTCTTGAGCATGTCTTTTGCATAAGTGTCGTAACTGCCGGGAGGCATCTCGTCGCCTTCGCTAAATTCCCGGAGCGCTTCGAAAAAGCGCTTCACCACGTTTATTGCCGTATTGTATCGGACGCCCTGTTCGGACTTCAACTTCGTCCACGTTGGTTCAGTTATGCGCAGCACCGCAGCCAGAACCTTGACCGTCTTAAAGACGATTCGGATGTCTCGGCGTAGGGACTGGTCGATCCCCCACCTTCCAAATCTATCCATGGGCCCCCGACGTAATTTTTAGAAATTTTTCACTGAATAGGATTGATCGTAATTGTTTTAAGCAAGCCCTGCGGGTTTAGGTGCACGTAGTTTCATGTCAACCGCCTTAGGCCTGAGAGGGCGTAATCATGCCTGCCAAGGCGAGTACAGGCGATAGTTCCAAAACCCGCTGGTTAGGACGCGAAGGTTGTCAAAAACAAAAGCTCGATGCCATGCTTTCCCACAAATCGACCCAAGCGTATATGATTGATTTCACTACAAAATTTCTCAATGCGCACTTGACCCGAAACGATCTTCCGTGCGAAGAGGGGCCACACCGGGAGGCGTGACCCCTCTCCACCAAGACAGCCGGCCAAAGCCGGCGCTTCGAGTCTCGGCTGACAAGCGACTCATAGCGCCGCCGCCTCCCGGCGAAAAGCCCTTGAAGGGTCCAAGGGCGCCGGCCGTCGATCACGATCCACCAGGATCGGAGGGAAGGACGGTATGAAACACTTGCACCAATTTGGGCGGGAGGCCTTGGCTCCGAGCAATGATCTCGCAGCGAGACTCAATGGGAATTACGGGCGACTCGAAGACCGTCTTCGGGTCTCTGGCTGGGCCCGGTATTCTCTGGCGGACTTGCCATACCCTCCTTGGCTGCTGGACGAGTTCGAGCGTTTTGCGAAGCTCGCATTGCTCGACCTGCCGGCGGACCGCGATGATCCGACGCGCCAACGCAGGCGCCGCTATGGCCGGTTTCTCTGGATACCCTCTCTCGGCGTCCTGCTTCCGGTCGCTCGAGAGGTCGACGTGGCTGGCGCGATCGTTACCCATTTCGTTCAGGGGGCCGATTTTCAGCCCGAACTGGGTGGAAAGGTACGCGAGTTCGGGGCCTTAACCGAACCTATCTTTCGCTCGCCGGTTCTGCGGGCCCTCATCGAAGCGGACTGGCGAGTCGCTCGCCGCGCCGATGTGCTGCCCGAGAGCACCGTGTATCTGGTCGGAGCGCATATCCAGAAGCTTCAGCCCCGCAGGCAAAAAAAGTCCAATATCACGCCCAATACCACCCACCGTGATGGCGAGCTCGCAACCTTTGTTCACATGCTGGACGTTCGTAACGTCATCGGGGGGTGGAACGCCGTGACCATGCTCGACGGAGTGGGCCACCATCCTTCTGAGCTGGCCCCGTCGCGCGTGCTCGCACGTTTCACGCTCAAGGACGTGGGTGCCGGTTTCGTTGTGGACGACCGGAAAGTTGGGCACTTTCTCGAGGGCGTGAGGCTGGAGGATCCGGCCCAACCCGGACATCGCGCAACCCTGCTGATTGATTTCTGCCCGGCCAGATGGCTGCTTTCAAACGAGTCGCCGCCGACCGCAGAGGCCGGCGCCGTCACGCGCCTGACGGTCGGCGGCGGTCGGATAGCTTAGCGGCGCGAATGCGCCGCGACGAATTCGCGGAGCGCCGCGCGCGCCTCGGCCTCGCGAAGCGCCGTGCCGTGCGTGCCCGCGACCGTCACCATGTTCACGCCGACGCCACGCGCCCGTAACTGCTCGGCGAAGGCCTGCATGTTGCGCGGGCGGACCACCTCGTCGCCGCGCGAGGAGAGCAGCAGGATCGGAGCGCCGGCCGATACGGCGTAGCTCAGGAAGTCGAAGCGCTGGAGCTCCGGATCGACGTGCAGCCGGACGAACGGCTTGGCGATGCCGGGCACGAAATTGCGGCCCACCGCGGCGATGTCGGCCGCGGTGCCTTCCAGGATCAGCCCGTCAAACCCGCCCGCGCGCGCCATCGCCGCTGCCTGGCTGCCGCCGAACGAGAGACCGTAGGCGAACAGTGCCCCGCCGCCGATCCACCCGCGCCTGCGCAATTCGCTGACCAGCGCGGGCCCGGTCGCGATCGACGCATCGATCGTAGCGGGCACGTTCGTGCCGCCGCGCCCGGGATAATCGTAGAAGATGAGATCGGCCCCGGTGGCCGCTGCAAGCGCGGCGGCGAGGTGGCTCGAAGCGGAGACGAAGCTGGCATTGCCTCCGCTGTAGACGATCACCGTCTGGCTGGCCGGGTTGTCGAGCCGGACAGCATGGATGGTACCGAGGTCCGGCAGATCGAGCATTGCCTCCGTGATCGCGTAGCCGGCCGGCGCTACCAGCGCGACGCCGGGCGGCGGCGCTTCAACTTGCGGGAAGAAGCTGGTCTGGTCGATCACCGCGGTACAGCCGCCGAGTGCCGCGGCCAGCGCGCCTGCAAGGCAAATCCTCAAGTTTCGCAAAGCCATCGCCCCCTGCCAAGCCTTTGGTGAAGCTCGCCGGAGGGCGCTGAACGCCGGGTGAATGCGGGCGTTCGGCGGTGCCGGATTTCCGCCCTTTTTCCTTGGGTTTCGGGGCCCGATTCCCTATATCCTGTCCATGACAGACACCCCCAATGAAAACAGCTACGGCGCCGATTCCATCAAGGTGCTGAAAGGCCTCGATGCGGTCCGCAAACGGCCCGGCATGTATATCGGCGACACCGACGACGGATCGGGCCTCCACCACATGGTGTTCGAGGTTTCCGACAACGCGATCGACGAGGCTCTCGCCGGCCACTGCGACCGTATTCTGATCACCCTCAACCCCGACGGGTCGGTCAGCGTCGAGGACAATGGCCGCGGAATCCCGACCGGGATCCACGCCGAGGAGGGCGTCTCGGCGGCCGAAGTGATCATGACCCAGCTCCATGCCGGGGGCAAGTTCGAGAACACGTCGGACGACAATGCCTACAAGGTGTCGGGCGGGCTTCACGGCGTGGGCGTCTCGGTGGTCAACGCGCTTTCCGAATGGCTCGATCTCACCATCTGGCGCGACGGCGAAGAGCATTACATGCGCTTCGCTTATGGCGATGCCGTCGCCCCGCTCAAGGTGGTCGGCCCGGCCGGCGGCAAGAAGGGCACGCGAGTCACCTTCCTGCCCTCGCCGGCGACGTTCAAGATCATCGAGTTCGATTTCGAGCGGCTCGAGCACCGCTTCCGCGAGCTCGCCTTCCTCAACTCGGGCGTGCGCCTGGTCCTCGCCGACGCCCGGCACGAGGAGAGGGTGGAGCACGAGCTCTATTACGAGGGCGGAATCGCCGCCTTCGTCAAATATCTCGATCGCGCCAAGACCGCGCTCATTCCGGAGCCCATTTCAGTCTCCGGGCAGCGCGACGATATCGGCATCGAGGTCGCGCTCGAATGGAACGACAGCTATTACGAGCAGGTCCTCTGCTTCACCAACAACATCCCGCAGCGCGACGGCGGCACCCACCTCGCGGCGTTCCGTGCGGCGCTGACCCGAACGCTCAACAATTATGCCGAAAAATCGGGCATCATGAAGCGCGAGAAGGTCAGCCTCACCGGCGAGGACATGCGCGAGGGGCTGACCGCGATCGTCTCGGTCAAGCTGCCCGATCCCAAGTTCGGCTCGCAGACCAAGGACAAATTGGTCTCCTCCGAGGTGCGCCAGCCGCTCGAGAGCCTGATGGCCGACAAGATGGCCGAATGGCTCGAGGAGAATCCGGGCCACGCGCGGACCATCATCCAGAAGATCATCGACGCCGCGGCGGCGCGCGAGGCAGCGCGCAAGGCGCGCGAAGCCAGCCGCAAGTCGGTGCTCGGAATCGCCTCGCTGCCCGGCAAGCTGGCCGATTGCCAGGAGCGCGATCCGGCCAAGTCCGAATTGTTCCTGGTCGAGGGCGACAGCGCCGGCGGCTCGGCCAAGCAGGGCCGCAACCGCGAGGTCCAGGCGATCCTCCCGCTCAAGGGCAAGATCCTCAACGTCGAGCGCGCCCGCTTCGACCGCATGCTGTCGTCGAAAGAGGTCGGCACCCTCATCCAGGCGATGGGCACCGGAATCGGCCGCGACGATTTCAACATCGAGAAATTGCGCTACCACAAGATCATCATCATGACCGACGCCGACGTCGACGGCGCCCACATCCGCACCCTCCTGTTGACCTTCTTCTACCGGCAGATGCCGGAGATCATCGAGCGCGGGCACCTCTTCATCGCCCAGCCGCCGCTCTACAAGGTCGCCAAGGGCCGCTCGGAGGTCTACCTCAAGGACAATGCCGCGCTCGACGATTACCTGATCGACGCGGGGGTCAACCTCACCGCACTGGAGACTCCCGCGGGCCCGCGCTCGGGCGACGACCTGCGCGCGCTGGCCGAGCACGGCCGCCGTGTCCGCATGTTGATGGCCTATGTGCCGCGCCGCTACGATCCGGCGATCATCGAGGGGCTGGCGCTGACCGGCGCGCTCGATCCGAAGCTCGCTCCCGCCCAGCGCGCCGGAGCGCTGTCGCTCACCCAGGAGTGGCTGAACGCGGTCGACGAGGAGGGCCAATGGTCGGCCGAGATCGGCGCCGACGGCGACTATGTCCTGCGCCGCGCCTGGCGCGGGGTCACCGATCACCACGTGATCGACCACAAGTTCCTCGTCTCGGCCGAGGCGCGCAAGCTTCACGGCCTCGCCGTGCCGGAGGCGGCGACCTATGCCGGCGCCTCGCGCCTCGTCTCGCTGCGCGGCTCGCCGGTCCAGGCCGAGGCGGCCGAGGAGACGGGGGAGAATGAGGGCGACGCGCCCAAAGCCCCGGCCCCCGATCCGCGCGGCGCGATCGTCACCCGTCCGACCGAGCTTCTGGAGGCGATCCTCGCCGCCGGCCGCAAGGGCCTTTCGGTGCAGCGCTACAAGGGCCTCGGCGAGATGAACGCAGATCAGCTCTGGGAAACGACGCTGGACCCGACCAACCGCGCCTTGCTCAGGGTCGAGGTCGCCCAGGCCGACGTGGCCGACGAGATCTTCACCCGCCTGATGGGCGACGTGGTCGAGCCGCGCCGCGACTTCATCCAGGAGAACGCGCTGAACGTCGCCAATCTTGACGTCTGACGGCAACGCGCCGCCGCCCTGGCCGGGCGGCTTCTTCATGCCGCGCTACCGCCCGCTCGTCAGCGGCGCCTGGGAGATCCGGATGCTCCCGCTCGGCATCATGCCGGGCTATTGGAGCCCGCCCGCCCCGGTCCGGGACGTGCCGATCCTGCTGCGCGATCGCGTCAGTTGGATGTCGCTCACGCCGAACGAGATCGAAAGCCAGGGCGTCGGCATCAGCTTCGCGCGCGGCCATGTCCTGCTCATGGGCCTCGGCCTTGGCTGGGCCGCCGCGGCCTGCGCGGCGCTGCCGACGGTGTCGGCCGTCACCGTGGTCGAACGCGATGCGGACGTGCTTGCGCTGCACGAGGCGCTCGACATCCTCGCCCAACTTCCGGCGGAGGCCCGCGCCAAGCTTCGTATCGTCGCCGGCGATGCGCTGGCCTATACGGCCGACAGGCCGGTCGATCTGCTCCTCCCTGACATCTGGCAGACGCTTGTCGGCGACGATCGCGTCGAGCAGGTGCGCGCAATGCAGGCCAATGTGCGCGCATCCTCGATCCACTTCTGGGGCCAGGAGCTGGAGATCGCGCGCCACGCCCGCGCCGCCGGTCGCGCGCTTGACGATCGAGGCATCGCCGCCACCGTCGCCGACTTCGGCCTTCCCCTCGTCGGCCCAACCTATCCCGGATACGCCGAAAAGGCGGCTGCGGCCGCCGACAGGTGGATGGCGAACCGCTGGCTGCCGGTCCGACACGCCTAGGCGGGCGTAGGGCTGGCGCCGCCCTTAATCGTGACGCCGCGATTCAGCAGCTTCCGTCGAACAGGCACTGCGCCCGTGCGGCGAGTGCGCGGTGGGCGGCGATCTGCTCGGCGCGGATTTCGGCGTAGCGGACGCGGTCGCGATAGATACGGCCGAGCAGCGAAACCGCCTCCCGGTCCGCCGCCAGGGCGTCGAGAGCTATGTGGCACGAGAAGTTGCCGCTCACCGTATCGACCCGCCAGATGGTGTGCGGATCGATATGCTCGCCGAATCGCTGGAACGTGTCGCGGAAATAGTCGAGCTGAAGGTTCGCGAACCGGTCGGTGGCCGCCGCGGCATGGAGGAGCTGCCGGAGCTGCGCGTCGGGCAAGAGTTCGAGCGCGCCGGCATCGCCCGCCTCCTCGAGCGCCGCGGTCTGCAGCCGCGCGCCCGGAAGACGAAGCGCGCCGCAGGCGTAATTGGGTCGTGCCGCGATCCGGGTCCGCTGCGCCGGATCGGCGATCGCGCGCGCCAGTCCCAGAACCTGCGCCGTGTCCTCGATGAACTCCCCCTGCCGCTCCTCCAGCGCCGTGGCGTTGCCGCGCGATTCCTCGGCCAGCCGCTCGAAATAGAGCTGCCGCTCCTGATTCCGCCGCCAATGCTCGGCCCAGCGGTCGAGCTGGAAGGCGATCAGGATGCCGAGGACGACGATCAGAAGTTCGCCGGCAACCGCGGCCCAGTCCGTCTTGCGGGCGCGGGCCGCGGTGCGCGACCAGATTCCCGCCGCGGCCATCCTGAAACGCGTCAATGCCATTCGCCTGCCCCTTTCCCGGCATGATCGTTCTGCCATGCCGGGACGGGAGAGGCGAGGGGCTACTTGCCGCCGTCGGCGGCGGCGAAGCGCTGCCGCTCGGCAAGCTCGGTCAGGCGCAGGAACTCGCGCCGCCAGTAATTGTCGCCGGCGCCCGCCTCGGCGAGTCGCCGCGCGTCGGCGAAGGTGAAACGCCCAAGATTGGCGTCGCCCCTCAGCAACTGGCCGTAGCCGGCCACCGCTGCTGCGAAGGCGCTGTCGCCGCGCGGCGCGCGCGCCGAGGCGACCAGCGCGGCGCTCACCGGCTGCTCGATCAGCCGCGATTGCTGTTCGCCGGGCAGCTTGTAGCGAAGGCGAAGGAAGGCGAGCTCCCCATTGTCCGGCCCTGCGCCGGCCGGGCGCTGGTTGGTCTCGTAGCGGCGTCCAGGCAGCCAGCCGCGCCTTCCGGCGGGGACGATCTCATAGAGCGCGGTCACCTGGTGGCCGGCGCCGATCTCGCCCGCGTCGATCGCGTCATTGTCGAAATCTTCCTCGCGCAGCGCCCGGTTCTCGTAGCCGATCAGCCGGTACTCGCTGACATAGGCCGGGTTGAACTCGACCTGGATTTTCACGTCATGGGCGATGGTGAAGAGCGTCGAAGCGAGCTCGTCCTCGAGCACCTTCGAGGCCTCGCGCGGGGAATCGATATAGGCGTAATTGCCGTTCCCGTGGTCGGCGATCTGCTCCATCATCGCCTCGTTGTAATTGCCTGTGCCGAAGCCGAGCGTGGTCAGCGTGATCCCGTCCGCGCGCTGCCGCTCGACGAGGTTGATCAGCGCCTGGTTGTCGGTGACGCCGACGTTGAAGTCGCCGTCGGTGGCGAGGATCACCCGGTTGATCCCGTTCTCGGCGAAGTTGCGCCGCGCCACGTCATAGGCGAGTTGGATGCCCTGAGCGCCCGCGGTCGATCCGCCGGCCTGAAGGTTCTTCAGCGCCTCCACGACGGCGTCGCGGCTCGACGTCGGCTGAAGCACGACCCCCGCGGCGCCGGCATAGACGACGATCGCCACCCGGTCGCGCGGGGAGAGCCGGTCGGCGAGCAAGGCCAAAGAGCATTGCACCAGCGGCAGCTTGTCGGCGCTGTTCATCGAGCCTGAGACGTCGACCAGGAAGACGAGGTTGGCCGCCGGCCGCTCGCGCCGCTGAAGGTCGTAGCCGCGCAGCCCGACGCGAAGCAGCCGCGTCTCCGCGTTCCACGGAGTCGTCGTCATGTCGGCGTTGACGCTGAACGGCCGCGAACGGTCGGTCGGCGGCGGATAATCGTAGCGGAAATAGTTGAGCATCTCCTCGGTCCGCACCGCGCCTTCGGGCGGCGTCTCGCCGGCGGTCAGCATGCGCCGGACATTGGCGTAGGAACCGGTATCGACGTCGATCGAGAAGGTGGAAACCGGAGTCTCGGCAACCGACTGGACGGCGGCGACCTCGCGCCCCGCATAGCGTTCACGATTTTCGGCGCCGCCGACGAAGCCGGTCGGCGCATTGCCCCCCAAATTCGGCTGGCGGACGCGCGATCCGGTCACCGCGATCTGGTCTTGGGCCGAGACCGAGGGGGGCGGCGGAGCCATTGGGGGAGGTGGCGGCGGCGGCGGGGGAGGCGGAGGGGCATAGCTGGGCATCGGGACCGGGGCGCCGGCGACGCCCTGCGCTCGGCCCCGCCCGCGGCCATAGGAATAGCCGTCGCGGTCTTCGTTGAATGCTCGAAGGAAGGGCGCGCAACGGGCGTCGGGATCTTCGCCGCGCACGGTTCGCTCGCCGCGCTGGAACGCCGCGGGTGCGGGGGAGATCGGGGCAGGGGGAAGACCGGTGAGTATGAGGGCGGCCAATGAAATCGTGCCGAGCGTGCGCATGTTCATCCTCCTCCGCAAGAGAGATGTGACAATATCACATCGGCGCGGCTGAATGGATGATGAACCTCGCTAGGACGGATCGACATCGGCGTAATTCGCTTGTTTCGCTTCGGATATTCCGTTGCCCGTCACCCCCGCGAAAGCGGGGGTCCAGCTTGTTTTCTTGTCTAGGAGATTGAAGAAGCTGGATTCCCGCTTTCGCGGGAATGACGATGAAAACGAACGTCGACCCGTCCTAGGTCCCGCGCAGCGCCCGCTGCAAACGTCCTCGGTCGAGCAGGCCCGGCCGGTCGGCGAACAGCCGGTCGAGCAGCGCGCCGTCGAGGCCGTAGAGCCGTTTCGCGAGGGCAGGCCGCGCCTCGGCCGGTGCATCGCCGATCGCCCTGACGATCGAGCGCGCCGGCTCGCGCTTTTTCCAAAGCTGCTTCGCCTCCACCTCGAACGCGTCTTGGAGCGCGGGGCCGGCGAAGCTCTGGTGGCGGGCGAGGAGCAAGGCGGTGCGCGCGGCATCGCCGACGGCGCGGCCCGTGACCGGATGAATGAAGCCGCCGCGAAGGCCGATCTTCGCGACGCGCGCCCCGCCGAGCCGCCAGAAGGCGGAGAAATCGCCGCCGAACGGCAGCGGCCTCGCCGCGGCCCGCTCGGCGAGCGTCTCCGGCCTGCTCCAGGGGCGCGCCTTCACATAGGCGTCGATCCGAGCGCCGGCTTGCTCGTCGCCCTGGGAACGCTCCGAGATGCAGATGTCCGCGATCGCCATCCGGTCCTCCGACAGCGGCACGCACTCGAAATATCTGAGGCCCGCGCCCTGATCGACGGTGGCGTCGATCAGCACCGGCCGGTCGACGCCGTGCGGCGCTCCGAAGCGATAGTCGCGCTCCAGCCGCGCTTCGTAGAGCAATTCCAGCGCCGACAAATTGGCCGCGCCCCGCGCGTCGATCGCCCCTTCTGCCTTCACCGTCTCGCCGCCGTCGAGGACCAAAGCGTCGTCGCGCACCGCCACTACCTTGGTGCCCAGCCGGTATTGGCCGTGAGCGAGGGTCGCGACCATCGCCCGGTGAAGGCTCTGCGCGTCAAGGTCGCCCCACGCGCCCTTCATCTTGCGCGCGAGGTCCGGAAAGGCGAGGTAGAAGCCCGGCCAGAGCGCGGGCGCGATCGGGTCGATCAGCGCCGTCCCTTCCGGTCCCAGCTCGTCCTGTGCGAACAGGCGATGGCCCTCCCCGCCGAACGTCTCGCGTTCCTCGACGATCAGCAGCGGGACTTCGGGCCGGGTCCGCGCCATGGCCAGCGCCGCGAGGCAGCCCGCCATCCCGCCCCCCGCGATGAGGATTCCGTCTCGCCTGCCTCGCGCCATCCGGCGCTCCTACCGCAATCCTGCGGCGCCGCGCCACGCTTTCGCCGCACGAGCCCCATTTTGGGACTGCGCGGCGCGCTGGAGGCGCTATAGACAAAGCGTGAACGACGCGCCCTCCCCGCCCCAGCGCAAGATCATCCATGTCGACATGGATGCCTTCTACGCCTCGGTCGAGCAGCGCGACGATCCGGCGCTCAGGGGACGGCCGCTCGCGGTCGGCGGCGGGGTGCGCGGCGTCGTCGCGGCGGCGAGCTACGAGGCGCGGCGCTTCGGGGTGCGCTCGGCCATGCCCGCGGTCACCGCCCAGCGCCGCTGCCCGGAGCTGGTCTTCGTCAAGCCGCGCTTCGACGTCTACCGCGCCGTCTCGCAGACGATCCGGGCGATCTTCCTCGATTACACGCCGCTGGTCGAGCCGCTCAGCCTCGACGAGGCCTATCTCGACGTCACCGAGGACCTCAAGGGCATCGGAGTCGCCACAAGGATCGCCGGGGAAATTCGCGCGCGCATCCGCGCCGAGACGCAGCTCACCGCGAGCGCGGGGGTCTCGTACAACAAGTTCCTCGCCAAGCTCGCCAGCGACCAGAACAAGCCGGACGGCCTGTGCGTCGTCCCCCCGGGCAAGGGCGAGGCGTTCGTCGGCCCGCTGCCGGTCAAGCGCTTCCACGGGGTCGGGCCGAAGACGGCGGAGAAAATGGCGGCGCTCGGCATTCTCACCGGCGCCGATCTGCGGGCCCAAAGCCTTGCTTTCCTGACCCACAATTTCGGTAGCTCGGGCGACTATTATTACAACCTCGCCCGCGGAATCTGCCACCGCCAGGTGAAGCCCGATCGGCCCTACAAGTCGATCGGCGCCGAGGACACCTTCCTCGAGGATCTGTCCGACGAGGCCGCGCTCCGCGGCGAGCTCGACCGCATCAGCCAGACCGTGTGGCGGCGGATCGAGGACAAGGGGATCGTGGGACGGACGGTGACGCTCAAGGTCAAGTATCGGGACTTCCAGATCGTCACCCGCGCGCGCAGTCTCGGCCGCGCCGTGGCGGGCCGTGAGGAGTTCCTCGAAATCGGTTGCGCCCTCCTCCACGGCCTGATGCCGCCGCCGAAGAGCATCCGCCTGCTCGGCCTGACCCTGTCGGGCCTTTCCGATCGCAAAGCCTGGCCGCTTGGCGTTGAGTTGGAGCTGCCGCTCTAGATCGGCATCGGCTGAGGTTCGCAACCTTCTACCCCAGCTTCGTTCTCCGGGCGCAACCTTCCTAAACCTCGGCTGAACCCGACGTAGTTCTGGGTTCATGCAACACCGCCATAATGACGTTCGTTCTGATTTCCGGAGTCCCGGTTCGGACGACAAGGAGTGAAACTCATGCGCAAACTGATCCTTGCGGCTGTGGCCGCAGCGACGGCGCTGCCGGCAGGGGCCGCCAGCGCTCAATATTTCGGCGGCAGCTACGGCTATTATGGCGGCCAGAACCGCGTCCGCGCCGAGCAGCGCGAATGCCAGCGCGAGCTGCGTCGCGCCGACAGCCGGCGCGAATATAATCGCGAGCTTCGCGAATGCCGGCGGGAGATCGCCCGCGCCCAGGCGCAGGCCTATGGCTACAATTACGGAAACGCCTACGGCAACGCCTACCGCTACGCCCAGCCCAACCGCTATTGGGACGGCTATCGCTGGCGCTACGGCTACTGACGTGTCGCTCGGGGGCGGCCTGGCGCCGCTCCCGAGCGCATGTTTCGCCCGCGTTTCAACTTGACTTGCCGCGCCATCGGTGCGGAACTCCGAGGCCGTGACGGCAAGGGGTGAACCGATGCCCGAGACTCTGCTTTCCAAGGCCAATCTTGCGCGGATCGCCAAGGTTTTGGCGCTTCTTTTCTTTTTTCTTCCCTGGGTGACAATTTCCTGCGCGGATCAGACTCTGGTTTCGATGACCGGCGTGGACCTGGCGACCGGCCATGTGACGCTGCACAACCCGATGACCAACCAGATGGAGAGCCCGCCCGGCGCCCAAAGCGGCGACCTGCTCGTCGTCCTCGGCGCGGTGCTGATCCTCGCTGCGCTCGCCGCGACCTTCGTCCTCAAGGGCCGCCACGGCCTCGTCGCCGCAATCGCCGGCTCGGCGCTGGCCGCCGCCGCGCTCTGCTACACGGTGCTGGTGCGGATCCCGGGCGCCGCGCACAGCGGCGCCTCCATCCCGGGCGGAGGTCCGGGGTCGATGGGCCCGACGCCCGCCGAGATGGCGCAGATGATCAGGGTCGAGACCCAAATCGGCTTCTGGCTGACGATCCTCGCCCTCGTCGCCGCGATGCTGCTCGACGTCCTCGCCTTGCGGCCCGCCGGCGCGCCGCCCCCGCCCGCCTGACGGCTTGACCTGGAGGGCCTCGCGTGTATTAGTTGCATAATACACAGGAGGCCGTCATGCTCTTGCTGGTCGCGCTATCGCTCGCTGCGGCGGATCCGCCCGCTTTGCCCGAAGGACCGGCCCTGACCGAGGCCATCCGCGCCCGCGACTCCGAACTGTTCGCGCTGATGTTCGAGGGCTGCGATCCGGCGCGGCTCGCGACGATGATCACCCCCGATGTCGAGATGTACCACGACCGCGACGGCGTCGTCGCGCGATCGGCCGAAGCCTTCGTTGCGGACTATCGGCGCTGGTGCACGCAAAGGCGGGAGCCCAATGCCTGGCGCTCGCGGCGCGCGCTCGTCGCTTCGACGCTGAACGTCCACCCGGTGCCCGGATACGGCGCGATCGAGGACGGCGAGCACGTCTTCTACGAGCGCCAGGGCGACGGCCCGGAGCGGCTCGTCGGCCGCGCCCGCTTCACCCAATTATGGGCGCTGACTCCGGACGGCTGGCGGCTGGCGCGCGTGTTCAGCTACGGCCATCGCGCGGCCGGGCCCTAGCCGAACAGCGCCTCGGCCTTGGCGAGCGCCGCCGGATCGTCGACGTCGAGCCAGCGCGCGCCTTCAATCTCGACGGTCGCGGCCTTCCCCTGGTCGGCCAGCCGCTGCACGCCTTCCGACAGGCTGCCGCCGCCCCCCGCCGAAATCGCCTCCCCGATCGCCGCGGCCAGCGCCGGCGTTGCCCGGAAGAGGCCCGTATCGACCGCGTCGAACCGCTCCAGCGTCTTGCCGATGGCCCTGATCGCGCCCCCTTCGCCGAGTGCGACCTTGGTTGCGTCGTCCATGTCGGTCAGCGGGTTGGCGAGGTCGCGATCGACCGCCAGAATCAGCGCCGCCGCCGGGGCGGCGATCAGCCGCCGAACGATCGACGGATCGAACAGATGGTCGGACATCGTCAGCAGATAATCGCCATCGATCGCCTCGGCGCCCGCGAGGACCGAATGGCCGTTGGGCCGGTCCCAATCCTTCGTTCGCACCGGCGCGATCGGCACCGCGAGCGTCTCGGCGAGCCCGGCGAGAAAGGCTTCGACGCGCTCGGCTTCGTGCCCGGTGACCACGGTGAAGGCGGTGGCGCCGCCGGCGAGCGCCGCGCGCACGACATGCTCGATCAGCGGCCGCCCGGCGACCATCGTCAGCGGCTTGGAAGGCGAGACCTCGCGCAGCCGGCTGCCATGGCCGGCGGCGATGATCAGGCAGTTCATTCCGCCCGGGTCACTCGGCGGCCAGCGCCTCGCCGGCGATGAACTCCTCCGTGAGCTGAGCCGCGACGTCGTCGCTGAACTGCTGCGGCGGATGCTTGCAGAAGAAGGCGCTCGGGCCGGTCAGGACCCCGCCGATCCCGCGGTCGAGCGCGACCTTGCAGCAGCGGATCGCGTCGACCACCACGGCGGCCGAATTGGGGCTGTCCTCGACCGACAGGCGGAGCTCGAGGTTCATCGGCACGTCGCCGAACAAATTGCCCTCGGCGCGCAGGAAGCACAGCTTGTTGTCGTTGAGGAACGGGATGTAGTCGGATGGGCCGATATGGATGTCCTCGGCCTCGAGCCGCTCGACCAGCGCCGACTGCACCGCCTCGGTCTTGGACTCCTTCTTCGACGCGAGCCGGCCCCGGTCGAGCATGTTCATGAAGTCGGTATTGCCGCCGGTGTTGAGCTGATAGGTCCGGGTCATCTGGACTCCGCGGGCCCGGAACAGGCTCGAAAGCACCCGGTGGACGATGGTCGCGCCAAGCTGCGCCTTGATGTCGTCGCCGACGATCGGCAGGCCCTTGTCGCGGAAGCGCTTCTCCCACTGGGGATCGCTCGCGATGAATACCGGCATGCAATTGACCACCGCGACTCCGGCCTTCAGCGCGCACTCCATGTAGAAGCGGGTCGCCTCCTCGGAGCCGACGGGGAGATAGTTGACCAGCACCTCGACGCCGGTCTCGCGGAGGTGAGCGACCACCTCCTCCTCGCTCGCCTCGGGCTCGTCGGCCCGGACGAAGCCGCGCTCGCCGGCGTCCAGCATGTGCTGCGCCATGCCGTCGAGCACCCGGCCCATGCGCACGGTTACGCCGGTGTGGGGAATCTCGCCCTGGAAAACGGTCGTGCAGTTCGGCATGGCGAAGATCGCCTCGCCGAGGTCCTTGCCGACCTTGCGCGCGTCGGTGTCGAACGCGGCGACGAGCTCGATATCGGAGATGGCGTAGCCGCCGAGCCGCTCGTGCATGAGGCCCGCCGGGGCCCTCTTGCCGGCGTAGAAATAGCGGCCTTGCACCAGGGAACTGGCGCAATTGCCGACCCCGACCAGCCCCACCTTGATCTTGTTCATATGTCTCCGGTTCATCTGGCGGGCTGCAGCCGCCCGCGAGGCTTCATACGCTCGTCACAATGCCCGGGGAAGTCAAGAAGCTATGCCGCGCCGCGAAAGGAGGCACGCGCGCGGGGAACGAGCGTCACAAGGACGTAGGGGAACCAGATCGCGCCCACTCCGGCGTAGATGGACAAGGCGGTCCGCTCGAGGCCGGCGACGATCAGGACCATGTAGAGGAAGGCGAAGCAGTCGCGCCCGGTCAGAGTCTGCACCGCCCAATAGGCGAGGTCGGCGGCGCTTCGCACCGGGGCGGACCTTTTGAGCAGGTCGAAGCCGAGCGGCCCGCCTTCGGCTCGGCTTCGCCATGCGATCACCAACCCGCCGAACAGCGACACCGCGACCGCCCAGGCGCCGACCCAGCCGATCCAGTCGTGGTCGCGAAGCGCCAGGTGGACGCTGAACGCCGAGACGAACAGGAGGTTCGTGGCGATGTCGACCGCGCTGTCGAGCGTCGCCCCCTGTGGGGACGTGCGATAGGTCGCCCGCGCCATCTCCCCGTCGACTCCGTCGAGGATCGAGGCGGTATGGAAGAGGATTCCCCCGACGACGAGCCCGGCCTCGCCGCCCGCGAGCACGATCGGGAACATGACCAGAGCGAGGAACGCGTTGAATATCGTGACGTGAACCGGCCTCGCGGCAGGCAGCGCGAGCATGACCCAGCTGATCCTCTGCGAGATCGGGCGGTTGAGCCAGCGCGAGACGAGCCCGTCGCTCGGCTTTCCGGTCTTGCGAACGATCTCCCACGACGTCGGCAAGGGAAGCGGATCGGCTTCCCCCTGAACGATCGAGACGGGAACGCCGCCACGCAGCCGCTCGACATCCGCCTGCGCCTCCGTCGAGAGCGCCGATCCGTCGCCGATCCTGATCTCGATCTCGTCCGAGTCCGAGGCGAGCCGGTGGACCGTGCGGCCGATCGCGCTCACGCCGGCGATCCGGCGGCCGGCAGCCGTGGCAGAGGCGAATCCTGCGATCCCCCGCGCGGATTTTTCGCTTCCCATCGAGCGGCTCCTTACCGCAAGGAACGATCCGAAGCCGTTCTCGACCAGAAAGGAGGCCGCATCATGGCATCGGCAAGCGCCGGCGACATTCGGCCTCGCACGCGTCCGCGCGAGCTGGAGGACCCGCTCAATTACTATCTCTATCACCCGCTCGCAGCCCGGCTGGCCCGGCTTCTCGTGCCGACCGGAATCTCTCCCAATCTGGTTTCCGTCGGCAGCCTGGTCGCGCTGCTCTTCGCGACCTGGGCGTTCGTTCGGCTGCCCTGGCCGGACAACGCCCTGGCCGGCCTCGGCTTCATGATGCTCTGGCACGTCATCGACGGGGCCGACGGCGATCTCGCGCGGATGACGGGCCGTGCGTCGGCGACCGGCGAGCTGGTCGACGGCGTGTGCGACTATGCCGGCAACGTCGTCATGTATTTCGCTTTCGGTTTCCTGGCCGACGACACGCTCGGCGGCTGGGCCTGGGTCCTGGGGTTGAGCGCGGGGGCGAGCCACGTCGTCCAGACCAACCATAGCGAGACCCAGCGGCGCCTCTACCTCTGGCGCGCCTACGGCGTGCCGTGGCTTCGGACGGCGGCGGCCGAGGGCGACGCCGTGTTCCGCAAAGAGGGCTGGTTCAACCGACTGTTCGGCTTCTGGGCCGAGGCCTATATCTGGCTTTCGGAGCGGATGAGCCCGGCGGCCAACCCGATCGACGAGGCGCTCGCGGCGGCGGACCCGGCGGAGGCGGAGCGCATTCGCGCCCTCGTGCGCCGCTCCTCGGGGCCTTCGCTCCTGCTCGAGAAGGCGCTCGCCGGAAATCCCAAGACCCTGATCATCGCCGCTGCCATCGCGCTCGGCAGCCCGGTCTATTATTTCCTGACGACCCTCGTCCTGCTCAACCTCATCCTCATCGTCTCGATCGTCCAGCACCGCGCCGCCGCGCGGCATTTAGCCGCCGCTCTAGAAAGTTCGCGACCCGCTCCGCCCGCGAATCCCAGGTAAGCGCGCGAGAGAGCGCCAGCGCCTCGCCGGCGAGGCGGCTGGCGAGCGCCTTGTCGCCGAGCAGCCGGTCGAGCGCCGCCGCCGCTGCCGCCGGATCCCCGGCCGGCACGAGCAGGGCGTTCTCGCCGTCCTTCAGCAGCTCGGCCGTGTCGGGCGCGCGCGGGGCGAGGACCGGCTTGCCAGCGGCCAAATAGTCGAACAGCTTCAGCGGCAGAACGCAGTTGCGGAACGTCTCCAGCGGCGCCCGGGAGGGCGGAATCAGCAGCACGTCGGCCGCGGCGAGCCAGGCGGGCAGCGCGGCGGGCGCCTGCCACGGGACGACGTGGACGTTGGCCAGGGGCGCGGCGGCGGCCTCGATCGGCCCTTCGCCCTCGGAGCCGACGAGCACGAAGAGCACGCCGGGCCTAAGCGCGGCCATCGCCAGGATCTGATCCAGGCCCTTTTCGCCGTTGATTCGTCCGGCATAGAGGGCGATCGGGCGGTCTGTGGGTAGATCGACGGGCTTTCCCCCCGCGGCGACAGGATCGGCGCCGTTATGGGCGACGAGCATCTTCGCCTCGGGCACGCCAGCGCGGCGATAGGCGCCCGCGGCGTGATGCGAATGGAGCACCAGCCCGAGGCAGTTCCTCCCGCGCACGGTGCGCCGGACCAGCGGCCGGATCGCGGGCCAGTCGTCGGGCCAGGGGCGGTAGAGGTCGAGCGCGAGGGGCAAAGGCGAGCGGCCGCCGACTCCGAGCAGGGCCGGGATTCGCGCATAGAGCAGGTCCGCCTCGGCCAGCGCGGGATCGCGAAAGACCTGCCGCAGCCAGAGCAGCTGCCGCGCGAGGCTCTCGCCCGCCCAGCGGCTCGGCCGCTGGACGAGGCGGAAAGCGCCCGTCACCGCGAAATAATCCTGGAGCTCCGCGGGGGCCAGCATCGGATCGTCCGGCCCGCGCGGAATGAGCAGAGTCACATCGACTCCCAGCCGCGCCAAAGCGGCGGCGGTGCCGATCGATTGCTGACGGTCGGCCTTGCGATCGGGCCGCGACCACATCAGGGGATAGACGAGCCGCATCGCCCCTTGGTCAACCGACTTCGCGCCGGATACAAGGCCCCATGGCGAGGGCCTTATCCTATGACGTTCTGATCGTCGGCGCCGGCCATGGCGGGGCTCAGGCGGCGGTCGCCCTTCGCCAGCTTCGGTTCGAGGGGAATATCGCCATCGCCGGGGCCGAGCCCGATCCGCCCTACGAGCGGCCGCCGCTCTCCAAGGACTATCTTGCCGGCGAGAAGGATTATGAGCGGATCCTGATCCGTCCGCCCGCCTTCTGGGCCGAGCGCGGCATCGACCTGCTGCCGGGGCGGGAGGTGATCGAGCTCGAGCCGGAGGCGCGCCGGGTGCGCTGCGCCGACGGCAGCGCGATCGGCTATGGCAAGCTGATCTGGGCCGCGGGCGGGGCTCCGCGCCGGCTGCCCCAAGGCGGCCACGTCATCCGGAGCCGCGCCGACGCCGATGCGCTGCTCGCCGCGCTTCCCGGCGCCGAGCGGATCGCGGTGATCGGGGGCGGCTATATCGGCCTCGAGGCGGCGGCCGTGCTGAGCAAGCGCTGCAAGCACGTCGTCCTGCTCGAGGCGATGGACCGGGTCCTAGCCCGGGTCGCCGGCGAGCCCCTGTCGCGCTTCTACGAGGCGGAGCACCAGCGTCATGGCGTCGACATCCGCCTGGAGGCCGGGGGCGAAACCGTCCCGGCCGACCTCACGATCGTCGCCATCGGCATCGATCCGGCGGTCGAACCGCTGCGGGAAGCCGGTGCCGAAGGCGCGGACGGAGTCGACGTCGACGAATATTGCCGCACCAGCCTGCCCGGCATCTACGCGATCGGCGACTGCGCCGCGCATGTCAGCCGCTTCGCCGGGGGGGCGCGCGTTCGGATTGAATCCGTTCAGAACGCCCACGACCAGGCGAATGTCGCGGCCAAATCGATCGTCGGCGTGCCCGAGCCCTACGACGCGATCCCCTGGTTCTGGTCGAACCAGTACGACCTCAAGCTCCAGACCGTCGGCCTGATGCACGGGCATGACGAGTTGCTCGTCCGGGGCGATCCGGCGACGCGCAGCTTCAGCCTCGTCTACCTTCGCGAGGGCCGGGTGATCGCTCTCGACTGCGTCAATTCGGTCAGGGATTATGTCCAGGGGCGCAAGCTGATCCTTGACGGCGCGGCCCCGGACAGGTCCAAGCTCTCCGATGCGGCCGTGCCGCTCAAGGAGCTATAGGGTCCGCCCTCGGGCCCGGAGGCGGTCGTGACGGGTTGGCATTTGTTGTCTGGCAAGGAGTAAGGAGGGAGCGATGAAGATTCATCGTGACCGACGCGGCGACGCCGCCAGGCGGCAAAGGACAGCCCGCCGCTTCGCGGTCGGCCGGAGAAGCCGGCTGGGTGCGTCGGCGCCTTCGTCCGGGCTGCCCGGCCCGGCCTTCAGCCACCTCCTACCCAGCCGACTTCTCCGGCCGATCACGGCCACCTCCGGACCCGAGGGCGAACCCTAGGATGGCGGTCGCCTCGGTTGCCGATTTCCGCACCGCCGCAAAGAAGCGCCTGCCGCGCTTCCTGTTCGATTATATCGACGGCGGCTCCTATGCCGAGGTCACGCTTCGCCGCAACGTCGACGACCTCGCCGACATCGCCTTGCGCCAGCGCGTGCTTCGCGACGTATCGCGGATCGACCTCAAGACGACCTTGTTCGGCCGCGAGATCGCGATGCCCGTCGGGCTCGGCCCGGTCGGTCTTTCGGGCATGTACGCGCGGCGCGGCGAGGCGGTGGCGGCGCGCGAGGCCGGGCGCAAGGGCCTCCCCGCCTGCCTTTCCAGCCTCTCGGTCTGCTCGCTCCGCGAGGTCGCCGCGGCGGGGGCCGATCCGCTCTGGTTCCAGCTCTACGTGATCAAGGACCGCGGCTATATGGGCGAGCTGCTGAGCGTGGCGAAGGAGACGGGCTGCTCGGCCCTGGTCTTCACCGTCGACCTGCCCGTGCCCGGAGCGCGCTACCGCGACGTCCATTCCGGCCTCGCCGGCCCCAACGCGCGCCGCAAGCGCCTCGGCCAGGCGCTGACCCATCCGCGCTGGCTGTGGGACGTGGTGCTTCGCGGCCGCCCGCACAGCCTCGGCAATTTCGAGCCGGTGCTGGGCAAGGCGAGCGGGCTCGACGATTATATCGGCTGGATCGGCCGCAATTTCGACGCCGGAATCGCCTGGAAGGACATCGCGTGGATCCGCCAGCACTGGCAGGGGCCGCTGATCGTCAAGGGCGTGCTCGACCCCGAGGATGCGCGCGAGGCGGTCAAGCTCGGCGCCGACGGGCTCGTCGTCTCCAACCATGGCGGCCGCCAGCTCGACGGCGTGCTCTCCACCGCCCGGGCGCTGCCGGCGATCGCCGACGCGGCGGGCGATGACCTGACCGTCCTCGTCGACGGCGGAATCCGCTCCGGCCTCGACGTGCTGCGGATGCTGGCATTGGGCGCCAAGGGCGTGCTGCTCGGCCGGGCCTGGGCCTATGCGCTGGCCGCGCAAGGCGGGCCCGGGGTGGCGAAGATGCTCGCCATCGTCGAGGCCGAGATGCGCGTCGCCATGGCGCTCACCGGAATCACGAAGGTCGAGCAGGCGGATCGCGGCATTCTCGCCTGACTGGCAGGGCCCCGCCGCTCATAGGATGGCTCAGGCTTCGGCAGTCCCCGGCTCGGCCTCCTTGCGATGCATCTCGGCCGAGACACCGCCGCCCAAAAGCTTCGCCGCCGCGACCTCCATCTTGTTCATCAGCCCGTGCACCACGCTGCGCTTGCCGGCCTTCATCGCCTCCCAGCCGGTCCTGGCGACGTCGGCGGGATCGTCCTTCTTCCCCTGGCCGACCTTGGTATCGAGCATGTCGGCCCGCTCGAAGAACTCGGTGTCGGTCGCGCCCGGCTTGAGGCAGGTGACGGTCACGTCGGTGTCCTTGAGCTCGTTGCCGAGCGCGTCGGCGAAGCTGTCGATGAACGCCTTGGTGCCGTTGTAGACCGCCTGGAAGCTGCCCGCGATATGCCCGGCGATCGACCCGGTGATCAACATCTTCCCTTCGCCCCGCGCAACCATGTCCCGCGCCACGTGCTGGACGAGCAACAGGGTGCCGGTGATGTTGGTTTCGATCACATGCCGCCATTCGCGCGGCTCCTGCTCCAGGAAGGCGCGGCCGAGGCCGTGGCCGGCATTGGCGACGAGCACGTCGATCGGCCGACCGCCGGTCGCGTCGAGCAACTGATCGACCCCGGCCGCGGTCGCGAGGTCGGCCTCGATCGAGCGCACCTCCACTCCGAGGCCTTGGAGCGCGGCCGAAGCATCGACGAGCGGGGTGTCGGCGGCGACGACCAGGTCATAGCCGTCGCTGGCGGCGAGCTTCGCGATCTCGAGGCCGATTCCGCTCGACGCGCCGGTGACGATTGCGAGCTTAGGCTGGCTCATGTCTGGTCTCCATCCCGGGCTTCAGAACGATCTTGGTGTATTCGTTCTGGTCGTCGTGCCAGTGCTTGTAGAGCGAAGGCCCTTCTTCCAGCCCGGCGCGGTGCGAGATCAGGAACTCGGTGTCGATCTCGTTTTCGGCGATCAGGTCGAGCAGGAGCTGGGTGTATTTCTGAACGTGGGTCTGGCCGGATTTGACCGTCAGCCCCTTCTCCATCAGCGCACCGATGGGGAATTTGTCGGCCATGCCGCCATAGACGCCGGGGATCGAGAGCCGCCCGCCCTTGCGGCAGGCGAGCACCGCCTGGCGCAGCGCCGCCGGCCGGTCGGTGCCGAGGAAAGTGTGGGCCTTCGCCGTGTCCACCAGATTGTCGATTCCGAGCCCGTGGCTCTCCATGCCGACGCAATCGATGCAGGCGTCCGGGCCGATCCCGCCGGTCATTTCGAACAAGGCGTCGCGCACGTCGGTCTCGCGATAGTTGAGCACCTCGGCGCCCATCTGCCTCGCCAGCTCGAGACGGCGTGGATAATGATCGATGGCGATCACCCGGTGAGCGCCCTGGATCAGCGCCGACTGGACCGCGAACAGGCCGACCGGCCCGCAGCCCCAGATGGCGACCGTGTCGCCCTCCTCGATCATCGCATTCTCGGCGGCCATCCAGCCGGTCGGCAGGATGTCCGAGAGGAACAGCACCTTGTCGTCCTCCATCCCTTCGGGCACGACGATAGGACCGACGTCGGAATAGGGAACGCGGACATATTCGGCCTGGCCGCCGGCATAGCCGCCGGTCAGGTGGGCGTAGCCGAAGACGCCGCCCATCGGGTAGCCGTAGAGCGTCTCCGACATATCGCCGGTGGTTGCCGGATTGGCGTTGTCGCAGGCCGAATATTGCTCCTTGCCGCAGAAGAAGCAGTTGCCGCACGAGACGGTGAAGGGGACCACGACCCGCTGCCCCTTCTGCAGCGTGCTCCTGGGCCCAACCTCGACGACCTCGCCCATGAATTCGTGGCCGAGAATATCGCCCTGGCGCATCGTCGGGATGTAGCCGTCGTAGAGGTGGAGGTCGGAACCGCAGATCGCGGTTGAGGTGACGCGGATGATGGCGTCGCGGGGGTTGACGATTTCGGGATCGGGGACGGTGTCGACCTGGACCTTGTGGCGGCCCTGCCAGGTGATCGCGCGCATCTATGCGTTCCTTGTCTAGAGGCTTTGCTCGGTCGGGGATTCGGATTTGCGGCCCGAGGGGCTGGCGGAGCTGGTGATCTCGCCGGTCTCCAGAAACTGCTTGAGCCGCCTGAGATCGCGCCGGGTCTGGACGTTGGGCTCGCGCTGGAAGAGCTTGGCGATCCACTGCCCGATCACTCCGCCGGGCGCATCGTAGGCGATCGTCGCGGTGACGATCGTTCCGCGCCCAGGCGCCGCGTCGCTGAACTCGACCCGGCCGGAATTGGTGACGTCGGCGCCTTCGACCGACTGCCAGGCGATCAGCCGCCCAGGCTCGTCGTCGGTGACCACGCTGTCCCATTCGACCGTCTTGCCGGCGGGACCCTTGACCACCCAGTGCGAGCGCCGCGCATCCATCGTGTCGATCCGCTCGACATTCTCCATCACGGTGGCGAGGTTGGGGAAATCGCGCCAGAAGGCGTAAACCTCCTCGCGCGGCCGGTCGATCGTCACCGACCGGCTCACGATCTCTTCCTCCCGGACGCGCCGGTCTGGAAGGGGCTTGTCTTCCTGATCTCGCGCCGTCGCGGCCGGCGCGTCGTCGCGAAGCTCGGACGCCATCCTAATCTCCTGACTTTAAATGACCGTTCCGAAACGGCGCAGAGGCAGCACGGGTTCCAGGCTCAACGTACTGATCTGGATTGGTTTCTACGACGAGCGTAAAGCACTGGTAGGAGATGTCCGGACTGACGATGTCACATCCGATATCGGGCGCACTGCGCAGACCCAACAAGATCCAGCTTGCGACGAAACACGGGTAAGCGGCGGCGCCTTGCGGCGCATGTGGCGGTGGAACCAGTCTTATGCGAACTCGTCTCCACCGGAAACACATGGAGCATCGACAAATCTGACGGGGGAATGGAATCGGAGACGGTCGGTCATGGACGCCGAATTCGCTGGAGATAGGAAAAAACCAGCCGCTTGTGTGTCGTCGGACGGAACACGACCAAGCCGTCCTTGATCTCAGCCGTCGGCTTCTCGGCGGGAAGGTGCTCGAATTCTTCCACCAACAGCGCCACGCGGCGAGCGTCATCAATAAACGGCAGACGGATCGGCGTGCGCCAAGTGAACTGGTTCGACGCATAAGAGGTCGGTTCGACCTCGAGGTGGACGGTGGGGCTAAGGATGGGAGATGCAATCCATTCCTTCTCAGCTTCATCCCATTGTACCAGTCGCAAGTCGACCGTCGAGCGGCTAGCCTCGAGCCCCATTCCCACTGGTCCGTATCCGGGGCCCGACATGTTAAAGATGCGATTTGTACCCGAGCCACCGATATTGATTTCGCGGGACGGCAGCAACTGCACTTCCAACTGGATCGGCGGCGACAGTTTAAGATGCTCCACGGCATGCGGCTGGTACCGAGCCAAGCCGAGCTGGACGAACGGGGTATAGGCGCTCGACGGCGCGATCTCAACTTCGCAATAGAGGGCCCCGTTTTCGTCGGCCTTGGGGACTAGCGGCAGCACGGTGACCGGCAGCCCGGCTTTCGTGTCCGCGAGCTTCCCCTGCCGCGCGCGAATCCCGTCGGCGGAATCGTCGCTGAGGAAGAGCAGTAGGGGGCTGGGCAGCGGCGGGGCGGACGGAAAATCCTCCGCCTTTAAATAAGAGCGTTCTCGGCCCCCTGGCCGAATCGGGTCCACGCCGGAACGCGAGAGAAAACTCTCGTAAGGCGATGGCGGCGCTATCCTCGTCCCCCTCTGCAGGAATATCCACTTGCTCAAGTTGCGCCAGATCGAGCTGAGGATCCTCACCGGCAGCGGCGAGGACGTGCTCGACCAGTCAATCGGGGGCGCCATCGACAGCACGATTGCCAACTGTTCGCCCTCTCCCGAGGCGTACCAGCCTTCGTCGAGGTAGAGGCGCAGCCTCGTCGCAGTCCGTCTCGTCCAATCGCTTTTCGCTTCCCAGTCGAAAATGGGAACCACGCGATCGATCCTAGGCGGCGGTGGCCGGAAGGTGCATTCGGTCCACAGTTCGGGCCGGTCGCCGGTCGCGACCTGAGCTTCGCAGGCGCGGCGTTCTGCTAGGGTGGCATCCTTTCCGTAGAAGAAAGAGGCGAACCGAGAGGTGGCGACAAGGCTCAGCCGCAGCCGTCGAGCCCGCACGCGGTCGCCTGGAAACTTGCGGAATAGTTGGCGCAACTCTCCCGTCGTCTCCGTACCCTTGCGCAGGAGGTCCACCCAATTGGGCGGACCCGCTTCCTCGACCTCGAAGGAGAACAACTCGTCTGCCCCGGTCTTGGCACGCTCCGTCCAAGTCAGGTCGTTCAGGCGCGTCACGCGTTGCTCGTCATATTCGTCCCAAGTCGCCTCACAGCGGAGCGAGCCAGTCGATTTGCGGTCGATCAGCACGCGGCCGACGAAGAAGGTAACGCTGCCGCCCTCGCTGCTCGGCCACTCGAGCATATCCTTAGCTGGCGGGGGCGGGTCCGGCGGGGGCTTGAGATGCTCATACCCGTCCACGATCTCGGCCCAGGTCGGCAGGCCAGTCTGCTGCGCATCCTGATCGGGGTCGCGAACTGTGACTGTGAGGGCGTTAAAACCGAGTGCCTTGTCGATCGGCGGTTCGCGGCTCGCATAGCGGATCGTCGGCGCCCGTAGGGGCTGCCGGCATGCATTGACGAGCAAGACCGTGCTGCTCTTCGCGTCCAGCGGGGCCGCTTCCGCGCGAATCTCCAGACTGACCACTTGGGCCGGGCCGACGTCCACGCGCAAATGCGGCAGGCGGACGCTGCCGACTTTTACCTGTTTGAAGGGCGCCAGATTGAAGCTTGCGCCAGGGGTGGCGGAACGGACCAGTTCAATGACCACTGGCAGCGCATCATTGGGCCCGCCCGCCCCGCCCCAGAAGGCAATTCTGGTCTCCACCTCGGCCGCGGCGACGGTCGGTTTGGGGACAGTCGCCGGCCGCAAAGTGGCAACGGCGGTGCCCGCGTGCCGGCTCGCATAATAGCGCCCATCGCTCACGGACGCTTGGGCGGACAGCAATGCGACCTTGCCGCGCGACTGGGAGTCCTTGGGGAGCGGCACCGGCTTGTGCTGCGTTGTGTCGTTGGCGTTGGTCCACACGTCGTTGCCGGGAACGTTGTCCTTCGCGCCCTCGACATACCAGATCGACCCGAGCCTGGCTTCGGGAAAGGCGCCATCGTCCTTCGACCTGCGGATATGGACCTTGTCCATGAACGCGCCGATGGGCCTGTCCTCGCGCCGCTGCATCCGGTTGTCGAACTGACGTTCGCTCTCGGCACGGTCGAAACTCACCCGTGGCGGCAACATCAGCCTGATCGTCCGCTCCCGCGCGAGCGGCCCGGCATCGCGAACCACCAGTCGGTCGCTCGTCTCGCCATGCAGCTTGCCGGCGTCCGGCGCGACCACCAAGGGATCTTGCGCGTCCAGCAAGACGAGCGGCGGCGGGATCGTCTCCGCTGGGAATGGATAGGGCTTTTTGTTCCTGCCAATCAGTAGGTCGACATCGCTGCTGCTGCTGTATTTGGACTTCGCATCGGCGAAGGTCCGGCTAACGCCGTTGGGGAAGACCAGCCGCGCTCCGAACACATAGCCGCGATCTTCGCGCAGCGGCGGCAGCAGCGCCTCATCCCCTTCCGGAAAGGTGTAGTCGATGGTGAGGCCGAGATGGAGATTCGGATCGACGGATATGCCGTCGGGATTGCCGGGCGCGAGGGCCAGCGATTCCCCCGCCCAGGTCACCAGCTCCTCTTCCTTGATCAGGTCGAGGTTGGGCCTGCCGTCCGCCGCCTTGGTCGGCTTGATGCGTTCCGGAACCATGGTCATGCCATGGTCGTGATGAGCGATGCGCTTAATCGCCGGCTCGTTGTAGAAGACGGGGTCGAGAAGCTTTTCCACTTCGTCCTTGCAGACGATCTTGCGATAGGTGAGCGCGCACCACTTCGTCTGGTCGAGCGTCAGGGAGCCGATCCCGGATTGGGCGACGCCGATATCGGGCCGCAGACCAACCAGCAGATCGCGCAGATAGACGATCTCGGCGCCGGCCGCCGCCTGCGCCTCGGCCGCCCGCCGGCGCTCGTAATTTTCACGCAGAGCCGGCTTTTGATAGCGGTCGAAGAGCGCGATGCCGCGCCGGAGCTTGTCGATTCCCCGCCAGTCTCCGCCCTCCGCAGTTTCCGGGCGCGCCAGCGCCGCTTGCAGCCGGTGGAACGTATTGACCACGTCGCAACTGTCGACGCGGAAGCGGTCGACGGTGGTGCCGTGGCCATCCTTTGTCTGGATCTGTGCGTTCAGCTTCAAGAAGCCTTCACGATAGGGGTGGATGCCGGGATCCTCGGTGGCGGAGATCGGCCCGTCGAGCGGTGCGAACAGACTGGCGGCCGGGCGGAAATCAAATGCCGTCCATGCCGAGGCTTGGCCTGCGAGCGGGTTGCCGCCCGCATCGACGAACTCGGCGCGAAGCATGCCTTGCGTGCGCCCGCCAAGCGCGCCGACCGGGATCGTGAGCTGAATCGCGAGCCCGAAATAATGAGCCAGGGTGGGAATGGCCGCGATCGCGCCCAGCTTGCGCTTGCAGGTTTCGATCTCGAGGATCGCCGGCGGGTCGGGGTCAGTCAGTGTCTCCGGGAAGGGCGGCACCTCGGGCTCGGTTGCGGCAGCGAATTCAGCCAGCATCGTCCGTGTCGCCGCGAGTGAGGTTCCGAAGTCTAGGGGGACCGCCGGATCAGCGAACGCGGACCGCAATCCCGCCGATATCAATTCGATATCGCGCAGAGACCGGGCATGTTCCGCGAAATAGTCGGCGTCGGGCGCCGGCGCGACCGCGACCGCCGCGGCGGGATCCGGCCCCAGCCACGCGCGCAGGATCTCTTTGGCTCGGGCGCTGCCGCCGGGAGCTGAGACACCAGCACCAATCGCCTCGATGGCATCGAGCAGCACCGACAAATCGGAGGTGCGCGATGTGCGAAAGCCGGGATCGGGCGGGATCCCGGTTGCGCTGTCCGGCGCGGCGGGGTTGAGCGCGTTCGTGTCCTTGTGGAGCGCCTTATGGAGGATTGCGAAGCCGGGGGTCGCGAAGATGCGCTTCCACAGCCGCGTGACCGCCTCGAAGCGCTTCATCGACGGCAAATCGGGATTCTGCGGATGATCGCCTTGGAGAAAAGTGGTCAGCATCGAGGCGGCCGGCTCATGTCGGATCGAAGCTGTCGGTGGCGCCGCGCTGATGTCGACGACGGAAACGCGCATCCGCGCGCCGAAATCGGCGATCCTTGCCGGCCAGTCGGCGAGCTCGATCGTGCCGGCGATTGCGTCGTCGTGCCAAGGCATGACCTGAACAGTCATCATGAGCCCCGCGGAGTCGATCCCGTCGGGAATGGCCAGGAGCCGGGCGCTGACTTTTTGATCGGGCATAGTTAAGCTGCCAGATCAAGTCGGAAGCGAGGATGGTATTTCTTCCATTCCGTGGCCTTTCTCGGGACGTCGGCTCGTTGGACAATGCCGCTCGTTCCCGCGACAACGCCAACCTCGCCTCCGCCGCCGCCGCCGCCGTTCGAAAGCTGGTAGCTGGCCGATACCCGGTAGCTGATCTCAAAGAACTGGCCGACCTTGAACGAGAAGCGGTATTCGGTGCGCCCATAAAGCGAGCCGCCCAGGCGCTGGGTCAGCGTGATCCGGATGCTGACCGAGATGGAGAAGCAGGCGATGCTGCCCTCGCCGACCGCTTCGAAGATCGCGACGAAGGTCATCGCCTTGCGCGTGTCATGCGGCTCGGGGCCGACATCTTCGACGTCCTTGGTCGTGACCTGGATGCCGGCGACGACGCGGCCCTGGGCGTTGAGCGGCCCGAACTTCAATGCCGCGACGCCGCCGAACACGATCGAGACGTCCATCCCGGTGACGCCCTTGGCGTCGCAGGTCAGCTCGATCCAGCCTCCGCCGCCATAAGGCGGATTGGCGACCAGCACCGGATATTCGGGGCTGCCGAGTGCAAAGCTGAACTCCGCCTTCTTGCCGCCGAAATAAAGCCTGGCTGCGATCTTGAAGGCGACGTTGATGAACTGCAGCGTACCGACCTGGATGATGCCGGCATCGTAGACATAGCCGACCTCGATCCCCGGCGGGCCGAAGATCGGCTTCACATAAAGACCGCTGCCTGCCGGCGACAGCCATTGCTGGAGCGCCTGGACGAATTTGAGATAGTCGCCAATGACGACGTCATCGACGGTAAGGTCGAACCGCGGCGCCCCGCCATTCTCGGAGACGAACCTCGCCTCGGAGAAGGTGATCGTCGCCATATGCCATTTCTTGCCAACGAGAATGATCTCGAACGGCTGCAGGACGCCGGTAATGAGGGCCGAGGACTGCCTGGTTACGAAATTGGCGCCGAACGTGCCCTTCAGTTTCAGATCCGGAGGCGCATCGACCGGCCTTAGAGTCCGCTCCCCGGCCATCTGGAAGATTGGGTCGGTGGCGTTCGGGAAGGGCGGCACCTGCGTGCCCCACTCGTAACTGGTCGTCACCGCGGTCGGGACGAACTGACGGACCAGGCCCTGCAACTGCTCGAGCAGCCGGTCCAGCTCCTCGCGAATGCCGGCGATGAAGCTCTGGCCGAAGTTCACCATGGCCAGCGCATTGATTGCGGGGACCGCGGCGTGAAGGGCATCGTCTTTATCCCGGAACTTCTTGGCCAGCGTCCGGATCGCCTCCAGCGCATCCGGGGCGGATAGCGTCTCGAGGCCGCGGATCGTTGCTGCCTCCGCTCGCAGCTTGCTCTCGATGGCCGCGAATTGCTGAGATGGGCTTCCAGAGGTCATCCCCATCGCGAAGCGGAGCAGCTTGTCGGTCAGGCTCTGATCGGGAACGAGTTCGTGCAGCTTCTGGAACGCGTCCGCCAGCGCGTCGTAGACGAGCAGAAGCGGCTTGGCGGCGGTGAGTGCGAAGCTCTTGACCAGCTTGGATGCGGCGGTGCCGACGGTGGCGGTCAGTGCCTCGCTCAGTGCGACCGACTGGAGCAGCGGGCCAGTGAGACTGCGATCGAGAGCGGCTACGAGACCGTTTCCCTTCACCGCCGCCTGGTGCAGTGTCTCTGCGGTCAGCGACGTGTCCGAAAGCAGCGACCGCATTTGGTCCGCCGCCCTCTTCGCCTCATTGAATCCAGCCACGAGATCGGCCGTATAGTCGGCGCGGATAGGCTCGATCAGCGCACCGACCGTGTCGAGCGCGGTCCTGATCGTCCCTGACCAATTCTGGCCTACGCCGGTCAGCGCGACTCCGGCCGCGCCCAGATAGAGCTTCGCGCTGTTTTCGACGATCTTCTTGACGGCGGCGTCGCTGGCGCCCAGCCAACCCTCGAGGTCGCGGGCCATGCCAGCGATGCGGCCCAGCGCGGCCACCGCTTCGCGGCGCAAATCGGCATAGGCCTGAACCTGGAGGATCGAGGCTTCGGATGCGTCCGCGCAGAAATCGAAGGCGCCAGCATTGGGGAAGGCGTAAAGCCGGGCCTTGAGCGCTTCCGCTTCCAAGATCACCGCGGCGCGGGCCTTGGCGATCGCGCTGGCATTGGTGCCGGACGGCGCGATACCTCGCGCGGCGGCGATCAGCAGGTCGATTTGGTTCCTCGCGTCGCCGATCGGCCCGGTCAGTCCCTCGGTCAGCGCCTTCGCGGCGCTGTTGAGATACTGGCAGGTTTGTGTCCGTTTCGCGCAAATCGCGGCGAAGGTCCCGGCCTTGTCGATCAGGTCCGTCGCCTTGGCGGCAAGATCGACCAGATAGGCGAGGAGCCCGTGGGCCGCTGCGCCGGTCGCGACCGCCTCCGCGACCATTGCCACGGCCGACTTGAATATCTCAACCTTCGCGATCAGCGGATGGACGAGCGCGCGTTCAAGATCGCCCAGCAGCGAGTTCCGCACGGCCTCGAACAGCGCATCCAACTCACCCGCGTCGATCGGCCGGAGCGCCGTTTTCAGCCGGTCGACCTGCTCACGGAGCCCGGCCGCAACCCACGCCTCAAGCGCCACCTTGCGCGTCTTCGCATGCGCGGCCACCGCCTCGATCGTGACCTCCGAAGGCGTGAGCAGCCGATCCAAGTCGCCGCGGATCGCCTCGACGAATTGCTGCTGACGTCGCGGATCCCGGATGTCGGCGTCGTCGCCCGAAACGGGCGCCTTGAGCCGCGCCGCGACGATCTCCACCGCCTCCTGCAGCCGTGCCACGATCAGCGCTTCGGCTTGCGTGCCGCGCAGGGCCAGCAGCGCCTTGGCGGGCTCGAGCCAGAGCAGCAGCGCGCTGATAAGCTCCGCGACCGGCTCGGCGATCGCCTTGGCGAGCAGGCTGTCGGCGACGCGGTCGAGCGCGGCGGCCGGATTAGCGAGGTCGGCGCAGGTCAGCGGCTTGCCGAACAGCACGCCGCCGAGCTGCTGCTGCTCGACGGCGGTGCAGAAGGCGTCCTTGAACCATGTTTTCGCGGCCTCCGCCAACGCCCGGGCCAGGCCGGTCAGCTGATTCCTCACCTCGTCCAGCATCGCCTTGGGGACGGCGCGCAGGCGCTCGAAGATGAGCTTCAGCTGCTCGGGCACCGGATCGCCGAGGATCCGCTCGAGCTCCCGGATCGCCGGTTGCGCCAGATCCAAGATGGCTTTGGCATGCGAGATCACGCCGCCGACGCCGCCCGAATCGGGAAGTCCCTCGATCGCCAGAAGTTGAGCCTTCAGACCCGCCACGAGGTCCCGTATCGCGCCAACCAGCACCGGATAGAGTTCAACGACCTTGAGGTCCGTTCCCGGCAGAGGATCGCGGATCCATTCGAGCAGCCGCTGATCGAGCCCTGTTTCGTAGAAGACCCGCCTCGCCTCGCGCGCCGCGGCTCTGAGGCGGGCGAGCCCCGCCTCTTCGACGCCGAAATCGAATGTTTCCAGCAGATGTGGTGCGTCGTTCGCGAAATTCGTCGTCTTCGGCAGCATCTTGGCAAGGTTGAGAATGCCGAGCAGGTTGAGATTGCCGAAAAACGATGCCGGGTCGAACTGCCCCTGCTTCGCGGCGCTGATGTCGACCACGGCGTCGCCGGTCAACGTCGTCGTCTTGGTTCCTCCCACCGGGCCCGTCAGTCGCGAGAGGCCGCCAATCTGCACGTTCTGGTTGGAAAGACCGCCGGTTGCTTCGGTCTTCTTGGTCGCGTCCATCGCCGCGCCCGCCCCGGCGAGGCGGAGATAGATGTCCGGCCCCTCGAAACCGCGCTTTAGATAATCCTCGTCGAAGAGGATGTCGTAGCGCCCTTGCGGCGTCCCCAGCAGCCGATCGACACTCTGGATGCCGACCGTCGCTTTATCGACGAAGGGATAGAAAGGCGGCTGGTCGGCGCCTTCCATCCGTCCGTCGATCCGGAACCGCTCGTCGATGTCGTCCGACCCGTCGGTCCGCCCGCTCACGCCGAGCAGCCAACTGTCCGTGTCGTAGCTCGTGTCCCCGGCCTTCAGGGCGACGCCGTAGCGCTGGCGCGCCCCGCCGAAGCTGGCAGTGCGGCGTGTCCCTTCGCGCAAATAGGCCCTGACGAGATCGTCCATCGCTTTGGGCAGGCTGAGCGCATCGTTGCGCACGAAGATCAGTGGGGACTTTACAGATTCGACATCGTCGGTGGCCCATTCGAACTGGAAGTCTGCAATGCTTCCGTCCTGCTGCCTGACGCGCGGCCAGAAAATGTTTCCCGGTTCGATCGCCGGCTGAGAGACGTCCTCGCAGACCAGATCCGGAGTCACCAGCGTCTTCATACGTATCCCGGCCACCGGGAAGCCGCGCGCGTCGAAAGGATGATAGGGTCCAGGATAGGGGCGGCGGCGTGGCGGCGAGACAATGAATTCGCGCCGGACCAGGAAAGACACCGGCCCCCGCGTCCGATCGATGTGGATCTGACGCTCATGCACAATCGTGTACGACGCACGGATGCCGAGCGGAAACAGGAAGCCCTTGTAGACCGCGACCACCCGGCTGTCGCGGCCGAGCCAGCCCTGCTGGAAAAGCCGCTCAAGCGAGAAACCCTCCCACGGTCGGCGCTTGGCGCATCCAGGGCCGCATTTGTCTTCGCCGGGGAACGTCGCGAGCGCGCGTGGCAGTAGCCGCGCCGGCTCGCCCTTCCATTCAGCGGTAACAATGCCGCCGAGTGTGCTAAGGGAGACATTGGCGTCGCGGAACGGGGTGGCAATGGCGATCCCGGTGTCCCGCTCGGTGAAGCCTTCCGCGCAATCAATTTGGCGCAGGTAGAGGATGTCGCGGTCAGGCCGAATTACATTGCCTTTGGGCGCCGCCTCGAGACCGGCGGGCCCTTGCCCGGCCGGTATCGCGCCTGTTCCCTCCCGCTCGATGCGGCGCAGGGCCGGCAATGCGTAGACCGACGTCTGGCCGACGATCTCCCAATGATCCAGCGGCGCCAGCGAAAGCATTGGCGTCCCATTGGGATGCTCGGTCGTGACCGGCCCGGAATGGTCTTTGTCCTTGGCGGCGAGCCCGGCGGGGAAGCCTCCTTCCTTAAATTGGGTCGACCAGATCGCGCGGACCGACTTGCGGCCGCTGTCGTTCAGCCGGACCGTCCAGAGCGGGGCGCTCGCCCGCTGCGCGCCCGAGACGGTCGCCCACTCTGCCGGACCAACTTCGGAGCGGAGCCACCGGCCGCCTTCGGACGGCGAGAAAAGCAGCCGCCCGGCGAGTTCGAGCGCGGTTTCGGTGGCTGCAGGCGCGAGGAGCTTCTCGGCAATCTTCGCGGTCACGGCCTCGAACGTCAGCGCGTCGCCGCCGCTGGCCGATCCGAAGACAGCGGCAAGCTGCCGGTCGACTTCGGTGCCGATGCCGCCCGCCGCCCGAGGATGGACAAGGGGGGTCAGCCTCGACCAGTCCGTCAGGGCTGCGAGCTCCAACATGACCGGATTCCACTCGGCCACCCTGGGAATTTCGAACACCAGCCGGGACGGTCCGGAGAGCCGTGCGGGAGCCGGCGAATGCACCTCGTCATCGCCGACATCCCTTTCGATCCGTTCGGCGATGTGTTGCGGCGGGAACTCGACGATCAGGATATGTCGACCAGGCTTGCGTACGAGCGTTGGTGTGCGCGGGATGGGGCTCGGCTGCGGGCCCGGCGGGTCCGGCTTCGCGTATCGGTAGCCGATCAGGCTCAGCTTGAGATCGATAAGGCTGGTGTGGCGGCGCGCAACGATGACGACTCCAAGTTCCGCGTTCGCGCCATCACCCCATTTCGCGTTCGCAACCCAGAACGTCTCGTCGGGCGACTCGTTACCGTTACGAGCATGAATGACCAAGCGCTCGTTCGACAGTGTTGGTGTCGGCAGATCACCTTCTGGCATGCCATCTGGTCCTGGTCCGAATTGAGAATACTTACGCCGTCAGCAAGACCTAAACGGACCTGACTGTCGAGGTCACGCGGCTACACTAGTTACTCGGGAAAATATTTATCAGCGCATGATTTCATGCGAAACAGCTTGACTGAAAGAAGACAAGGCTGCCCGGCCGACTCATTGCTCCTTCCATTCGGAACCATAAGAAGGCCCAGAAGCCAAATAGCCTGTCAAGCTGAAACCGAAGCCTTTCTGGAATTGCGTCGATTCTTGACGTACATTCGGGCGAGGTAATCATGGCCGCAACGGGGAGGATGACAATGAGCGATGACAAGTTCCGTGCCGCGCTCGCGATGTCCAGCGAAGAACTCTGTCGGTCCTTCGATCGCGAAATCATTGCATCGCTGGACACACAGCCTGAAGCGCCGCCCACGACGGACGTCTTTCCGCTGAATGGCGACGAACGGGCATATCGCGGCTGGTATCATGTTTCCGGCACTGCACAGAGCCGATGGTGCCCGAAGCAGAGCCTGTTCGGCGGGCCCCGTCCAGATGGCCCGCACAAGGGCGCCGATCTATGGAGCTACCGCAGCACCAGAATCGTCGCGGTGACGTCCGGGTCAATCCAGTACAATCCGATCAACGACCCTCAAGGATGGGGCAACCACATCTATCTCTACTTCAAACGCAATAACATCACGTACATCGCAGTTTACGCCCACCTCGACGCCAGGAGCGCGTTCCAAGGGGTAAAGGCGGTCAATGCCGGTGCCGAGATCGGTTATCCCGGTTGCAGCGGCAATGCCGGCGTCGCCGGCGCATGCCACCGTACCTACAAATGCGGAGGGAAGATTGCGATAGAAGACCATCTCCATCTCGAATTGATGGTTGCCGCGACCACTGTGCGTGAAGATCCGGTCGCCTTTTTTGGCTTCGCCAACGTCAAGCACGCCTCCGATCAAACTTGCACTGTTTGCGGCTCCACTGAACAGTTGGTCTAGATGCAGCTATTCCCGTCCCTTATCGCGTTTCCGAAAGTGTCGACGTAATCACCCGAATAAATACTTGGAGTGTAAATGTTTACTCAGAACAGCCGAAGCGCTCTCAAGATCGCCCTTATGGCAATTTCTCTAATTGTTGAGTCGTCGACAGCGGCGCAGACGGACAATGGAGACACCTTTAGCCTTCGGGCACCCGAGACCTTGCCAAATTCTATACAGCTCTATGCGACCGCCTATATCGTGCAAGGTGCTGAGGAAAGCGTGCATTCTGGAGACCCGTGGTTGCTCGGACGAGGTGGCGCGTCACTGGGGTTGCGCATTCCGCGCCGCATCTGGTGTCTCGCGGCGGTTGAAGGGTCTTTGACGGTCAATGTTCGTGCCGGTGGCCAACGCGGCTATGCCTATGCCGGCCGGGGACCCACGCGCGTGGCAGATTGTAGCGATGTATTCAGGAGCATGAACCCGGACCTTCGCTCGGCCGTGGAACACTCCGTGTTTGCGCCGACGCCCGCGGATGCGCCTTATGGGCTTGGCGCACGATCGTCCTATCGCCTAGTCCCCTATCGCTCGATTGCCATCGATCTGGCGGCGGCAGCACCGTTGCGATTGGGTCAAGTGATCTTCATCCCAAGATTGAGAGGTGCCCGAATTACAATGCCGGATGGCCGGATCGCGTCTCACGATGGTTACGTTATGGCAGTGGACACCGGAGGCGCGATAAAAGGACGGCACATCGACTTTTTCGAAGGCCCGCGACCGACTGACGTTCTGATCTCTGAGTTGCGAACTCCCTTCGAGGCCTATGTTGTCGAGAACCCTCAAGCGGCCGCTCTGCTCACAAGACTTCACGCCCGTACTCCCTGACCGGCCGGCAGGTCCGCGAATGAACGTTATGTAAAACCGGGGCACCGCCCGGGCAGGCCGGCGCCGGTGCCGGGAACGGCCCCCTAGGACTCCACGAGTGCACGGCCAGGCCCCGCGTGTTAAGCCAAGACGCGGGTCGTTCGAGAGACCAAGAAGGAGGGGGCGCCATGAAGGTATTCGTGTCGAGTACGTTCGACGACTTGATCGATTACCGCGAGCACGTCTTGCGCGCCCTCACCCGGTGCGAGGAAGTCTACAAGGGCATGGAGTTCTTCGGGTCGTCTCCCCGAAAGACCCTCGATTTTTGCCTCCAGCAGGTCAAGGCCTCCGACGTCGTCGTTTGCCTGGTCGGGCACCGCTACGGGTCGCGCCCCCCGGGGAGCGACATCTCGTTCACCGAACACGAGGTCAACCACGCCCTGGAACTCGGGCTCCCGGTCCACGCCTATTTCATCGACGACGAGCAGCCCATCCCGCCCAGGTACTTCGATGTCGGTCCAGACCACGCCGCCCTCGCCGCGTTCAAGCAGCGCCTAGCCGAGCAAGTTACGCCCGCCTGGTTCACAACGCCACCCGACCTCGCGATGAAGATCATGATCGACCTCTACGGCGGGGACTACGACGTCCGCGAAGGCGGGCAGGAAATCCAGGAGGAAGCCGCGGCGAGGCACCGGGAGTCGGCGTACGATTCCATCGCAGAGTGGTACGATCACTGGTACAAGGACCACTGGTGCAACAGGGAGCCGTTCGAGACACTGCGCGCCCTCGTCTCGAAGCACTCGGACTCTACCAAGGCAAACCCGTCGAACATCAAGATACTAGATACCGCGTGCGGGACGGGGAATACCTACGTCTCCTTCAAGAGGGGTGGCTACGATATCAGGGGATGCGACGGCTCCGGGAAGATGCTGGCGAAGGCCACCAGGAACTGCGAGGGCCACGGCATAGACCCGAGCGGGATAGTCCGTGACCCGATAAACTGGACCGACTCCGAGGGCTACGAAAAGCACTTCGGCAACGCGGAGTTCGACGTCCTGTTGAACACCGCGAATTCTTTTTGCCACGTCCCGCCCATCGCCGAGTACATGGACGCGGCGTTGGCTAATTTCAGGGCCCTGTTAAAGCCGGGCGGGTTGCTGATCATCGACACCAAGCGGTGCATCAGGGCGGGGGAAATCGAGGGCGTGCCGCTCTACAAGGAGCTGCGATACCTGGCGCCGGACTGGGTAATCCGGACAGCCCGGGAGGAACATTGCCAGGTCCCCGGGCTGGACAACGTGCGGTTCCACACGATGCTCCACTACGACGTCGATCCCGCCTTCCCGGTAAAGGTCCCCCGCGCCCTGATCGTTCTTACGGTCCACGGCGAAGGCCTGATGCCGCAAACCGCCGTGGTCCCTTACTATCCCCTTCCCGTCGAGAAACTCGGCCGCCGAATGGCGGTCGCCGGGTTCGCGACCACGGTCTACCGCGCGATGGAGGGCCCTGCCGCCAACTGGAAATATGATATTGTTGTTGGACGAAAAGGACCCTGATGCAGGCGCCCGCTATTCAACCGGCCTGGATATTCAGCTGACCCGAGGAAACAACGGCGTCGTGTTCGATGGCGACAACAGCCATCCCAGAATCCGCCCGACGCTTCTCTACCAGCCGTTGCATGGCCAGGGCGGTCTGCTTATCGACCATCGACGTCGCCTCGTCGAGGATCAGCAACAGCGGATTGCCCAACATCGCGCCAATCAGATTGAAGCGCTGGCACTCGCCTCCCGACAGCTCCAACGGACGCTTCTCCAAGAGGTCGGGATGCAATTCCAATTGATCGCATAGGTCAAGGGCGGGCCTAAGGTCGGCCGGGAGAGCGCGATTGTCTTTCAGCCAGTCGCGTACTTTCCAGCGGGGGTTCATGCTGGCGAACGGATCTTGAAAGATCATTCGGATCGGCGCGGGTTGTTGGTGCATAGGCGGCAGCTGAATCCTTCGCCCAGCGCTCGGTTTGAGTAGCCCCGCGATCAGTAGGGCCAAGGTCGTTTTTCCGACGCCGGAGGCACCACTGATCAAGAGGCGTTCGCCCTCATTCACCGCCAAGGAAATATCCCGCATCACAGGGAGCAAACGGCCCTCCCGAGTAATGCTGCACGACTCCAGTCGCAGCAGCTCTACCATTCCAGCTTTCCGCTCTCGCCGTTCTTTAGCGATACCGTCGTGCCGTGCCGCTCCACCAACAGGTGGCCATCCGCGATTCCCGTGGCGCGCCTATCATGGGTCACAAGAATAACTCCCATTTGGCCGTCCTTCGGCAGTGATCTTATCAGCTCCAGCATCCGCCGTGCAGCGTCGGCATCGAGGCCGACAGTTGGCTCGTCAACCACAAGAAGATGCGGCTGTCGGGCGACCGCAAGGCAGATCGCAAATCTCTGCGCCATGCCCCCACTGAGCTGGGACGCGTGAAGATTGCTCGTCGTCGCGGGATCGAGGCCCACTCTTTCCAAGTGATCCTCGGGACCTGGCTGGGAGCATGGATCGCCATGACTCCACCTGATCACTTCCCGCAAAAGCGCACTGCAAGTAATCGCGGACGGTAAAGCGGAAGCCGGCGACTGAGGAACATAGGCGATGTCGTCATGCGCTATCGGAAGGGAACCGCCCGACGGTAGCCAACGCTCCGAGGTCGGCTCGTTGGACGCAAAAAGACCGCTCGGGAGTAGCCCTGCCAGCGCACGGGCGAATAGCGACTTGCCTGCACCCGAGCGACCGACCACGGCCAGACACCGATCGAAACAGGCCATCCCCGGCTCGTACCGCACCACCAGTTGGCGTCCGCGCATGGCGATATCGAATTCTGGCCAGCGGATGGAGAATAGGCGGCTCATTCGAGCCCCCCCTTATCTCCGCCCAGTCGCGTCCGGGCAATCAGCACCAAGCCGATCGCGATGGTAGAGGCGACCAAGGCAGCCGGAAGCCAGACCCACGCAAAACCACCTCCCAGCCGCAATGCTTCCGAAGTCACGTTACCTAGTGTCGGGCGGCTCAGAGGAACCGTGAACCCGAGGAATTCCAGTCCGGCCTGAACCGACAGGATTTCGACGAACACCAGAAGGACGATGGCACTGAAACCGCGCAGCGCGTTGGGGAGCGCATGGACCGCAAGCATCCGCAATTTACTGTGTCCGGACAACTGCCCAACGAAGACATAAGGCCGCTCACGCTGCGCTGCTAATTGACTACGCACGACCCGCCAGACTGGAATCCAGAAGTAGAGGATCAGGATCAGGTTCACCGGCGCTCCGGCGGTAAAAAACAAAAGTGCAAGCACGAGCGAAGGGAAGCTACGGATCGCATCAGCAAACGAAAGAAGCACAGTGTCCGGCCACCGCTTCCACCAACTTGCAGATATCACCGCCGCGAGGAGACCCAGCAGGAGTGAGGCCACCAGCACGACCGCGGCCCATAGCACTGAGTAAGCCGCCGCCGACAACGTGACGTGCGCCACATCCCGTCCGAGCCGGTCGGTTCCGAGAAGATGCGGCCATCCCGGCGAAGCCAGCGGCATAGTCTCAATTCCGGTCCCGGGATCCGGTACCCATAAGGCAGCTGCGATCAGGGTCGCGCAAATCGCGGCCATCGCAGTGAGCAGGGCTGCGCGAGAGCGGAGCCTCCGCCCGCTCAATTGAGCCGCCGATCTGCCCGCGCGGCCACCGCATCGGCGATACCCTGCACAAAGGTGAGGATGACTGCGAGGACGAGGCTTCCAAATGCGACGATCGCAAGATCGCCATTGTCGCAGGCCCGCATGAACATGACGCCGAAACCGGGAAGCCCGAATACGAACTCCGCAAAGGTCAACGCCGTCAAGGCCGGCGCCACGCTATTGGCTGTGGCGGCCAGAACCGAAGGCATTGCACCGCGCATCAGGATCGAAACCATTCGGTCGGCCGGAGCCCGCATCAGCATCAGAAAGTCGGCCTGACGCGAGCGGTCAGCGCGAAAATCCAAGCGATCCAAAAGGATGAGCGAAACGGACGCCATAACCACCAGCGCAGATACGAAGATGGCTAGCCCCTCATAAAGCACCCGCGCCTGTGAGGGCGCAAACGCAAGAAACGATCCGAACACCATCAGCAGCAGAGCAAGCAGCACAAAGCTTGGCATAGCCGCAGCAGCCACGAGGCCGAACCTCCCCGCGCGCCAATCGTTGGTAACGATGCGCGGCACCAGCCACAAAGCTGCCAAGGATCCAAGGGGTACAGCAACCGCCAGCCGCGCCAGCGTTGTGGAAAGCGCACCGGCGACCAAGGGCACAACCGGCTGGCCGAATACGATCGAGACGCCGAAATCGCCTTGCAGCATCCGCGACGCGACGAGCACCAGCCGTTCGTGCAAGGGAGCGTCGAACCCGAACCGCGCGTTGAGCGCCGCGACCGCGCTCTCGTCGGCTAATGGACCGAGAACCGCTCGCGCGGGGTTAAGCGGTAGCACTGCAAAGGCTAGGAACACGACCAAATAGACGAGAAGCGCCGTTATGATCGCCCTCGCCAGGACGGTGAACCAGATGCGAGCTGTGCCCATTGGTCTCCCGTCAAACTTCTTGCGCCGCCCGGGCGATCTGACTCAAGAACCGTTCAGGCAAGACACCCTTTTCTCCAAATCGTAAATTGCCAAGATCCTCTTGGCACAGCAGCCGTTCGAGTCCGTTGCCGCGCCGGGTGAGATCGATCGTGGTGAAAGCCTCATTCATAAGCTTCCGAATTTGTGCCGATCCAATGTCGGCCACGCCGTCCGCTCTCTGAATACGAAGTTCGAAAAGGCGGTCGAAGACGACCCGGCAGGCCTGACGCACGGCGCGAACACTATCGTGGCATCGATCGATGCCCCCAACCTCAAACGGAGGCAAATAGCGATCTTTGCATGGTGGCGTGGTCACCACGGGAAGGACCGAGTTCAGAGGGGAAGGCCCGTCCAGAGACGGACGGCCGGGGCCGGGCAAACAATATTCCTCAAATTTCGCCTCTTTAGTATTCCTGTCGTTCGCTCGAAGCTGCAACGAGAATACCGAATATGTCCCGAGGTAACGAGAGAGCCCCTCCGAAACGCAAATCATGAGCGCTGAAGGCTGAAGCCGCTCGCCGTTCACGTTTTGACCCCGAGTGAACAAAAGATCGTGCGCTGCACGGTCAATCCGCGACCGGGGCCTGCAAAGAGCTTGCAGCGACTTTTCCCACCCTTCCTTCTGATTACACTTAGAAAGACCAAGGCCGAGCATGAAACTGAAGATCAGGCCCTGAATGTAATTTGGGCAGTGATCATCCGACACAAGGGGCGACGAAATCGGGTTCTGGATCGCAATCTGCGTGGAAAAGCGGCTCCAGATATCCTGCGGTAGGTCGGATGTAGAGCGCGTCGAAGTGAACGCCCCAGCGACGATCCAATTGATCCCGTCAGTCTCGCGGACGCTCCGTGCGTTGACGGGGACAAATTCGCCGGACTCCCAAACCCGCAACAGCTCGGCATAAGTTGAGTCAGCGTCAGATCCTAACTTGTCGAATTCATCAAGAAAGATCGTACCACCACGGCATTTGTCGATTAATCCTTGGATCACGGCACCGTCCTTCTCCTCTCCTAGGACCTCGCGTTTGAACTGATCCAAATTCATGCCGGCAACCGACCTAGCGCTGAACTTTGGCCCGCCCTTCCTCTCGTCGATTCGCGAGCCGCTGTGAATTGCGGTTGCAAAGCCCTCCTTGCCCGACCCGGGCTCACCTTGGATGAAAACGATTTTCGGAGTGGATACGCTCATCCCAAGTTCAAGCGCTTCGAGATTCTGCTGCATGATAGGCGAGAGCTTTCGATCCGTAATCTCAGCAGTTCCGTTATCCGCAGGTCCCTCTGGGGGCTTAACCTCCAATTCGTAGCAAGCGAGCGCTACCGGCCACATCTTATTACCATTCGGTTTTGGGAAGCGCGGGAGGATATAGGTGCTTGCATATTCACCGTACGGAGCCCGGCGGAACGTGGTCCTGCAGCGAGACTTTAGAATGACTCCGCCCGTCGGGCTTTTCTCATAGCCAATAATTTCGATTTCGTGATCAATAAACCCGGCGTATAGCCAAGGGAATTCGGCTCGCATCCATGGGCTTACTTCCTTATTTCCCCCGTCAGGATATACCTCTTCAAAAATAGGTTGTAATTGATTTTCAAAAAATAATTCGCAATCATCTTTAGATAAAACCTCGAATGTGGCGCTCCTCAAGGCCTTCTCCCCCGCGAATACTACGTCATAAGATATTGCGACATTATCCCTGTTCGAGGAACCTGTACCAGAAGTTACATATTGAAGAGTAAAGTGAAAATACTTTGGAATTTCTCTTTGATTTATAAGCTCGCTAACTATCCCTACAATGTAGGGGGGTGGCGTGGCCCAATCTGGCTTCGGGCTTGAGAAGAACCCTAAAACATCATCGTCTTTAAATTCCTTATTCACCCGCAATGCATATTTGACTTCGCTCGGGTCAATTGAGAAATGATAAAGAACTTCAGCCGAAAATCGGAACGGGTCTGGTTCTTCCATATTCTGCCCCCCCAAAGAAGCCCCAACCTAGCTCCAACGCAATCCCGCGTAGATGGGCAACCCGGCGCTGCGCGGCAGGGTCATTGGCGAAGTGGAAGCGCGCAGCCTTGGTGGCTTCAGGATCCACACCGTCGGCGCGCGGTCCAAAAGCTCATCAAGAGCCCGGCCGAGGGCGGCCTGCTGAAGGCCGGCGCCGTCGACCGTGACATATTCCTCGAACGCCGCCTCAAAGGCGGGGTCGTTGAAGCGCATGACGTTAGGAATCGGCGCGGCGGCCGCTCGGTACATCCATAAATACTGCTCTGGAGAAGGCACATAGGGCCCATAATATGCTAGAGCCATCTGGTAATTGCCGGCGGCAGCCACAGAGAAGAAGTCGCCTCTCCCATATATCGGGGTCACCGTAAGGCCGATCTGTGCCCATTGTCGAACCAGGAGCTCCGCAATGATGCGTGCCTCGTCGACTGGCTCGACCAGCATCTCTAGGACGCGAGCGGGAGGGGGAACCGACGCGACCAACGCCTGGGCGCGGGGTCCGTCCAAGATAAGTTGTTTTCCTTCGAAACCGGGGACAGGAACGGGACCGCCATATGCGCTGCCGCCTCCGAGGCGCGCGACCAGAGCGTTCCGATCGATGCCGAGATTCAGCGCCTTCCCTAACGCCGGCCCGTGAGGACCGTTGAAGGGAGCCCTGGTCTGATTGAGAGCTATCAAGCGAAGCTCGGTATGCGGATATTCCTCTATCCGGTAGCGGTCTCCAGCCTGACCTCGCATGACGCTAAGCGCACTCGAGTTGAACTCCGCGTAGTCGAGTCCGCCAGAGCGCAACTCGGCGGCACCCAGCGCCTCGCTCGAGATCCCTCTTACGATGATCGTCTCCGGTGCATCCCCCGACACTTCCGCCCAGTGGCCGGGATAGCGACGGAGTGTGACGGTCTGGGCGGCTCTGTCGAAAGAGACAAGTTCGTACGCGCCCGTGCCTCGTACCGCACCGCCTTCGTCGGGAGTGCCAGCCGGCACAATGCTCAAGAATGAGGTCGACAGCCGATCAAGCAGGAAATTGAATGGCTTAAGAAGGCTGAAGACAACCGTATCGCCTTCGACGCGAAGGCCTGAGATCGATCGCGCCCGGCCCGCGACCAGCTCAGCAGCCCCCTGGAGGATGTCAACTAGAAGCGTCCGCGCATACCCTGGGATCCGCACGGCCCTCGTCAATGAATCAGCCACATCGGCAGGCGTCAGCGATTTCGCTGCGTTCGTGCCTTCAGCATGGAACGTGACGCCCTGACGGATTCGGAATCGCCATTCCCGGCGATCAGGCGAAACCGACCATTCTCGAGCCAACCGCGGTTCAACTCTGCCATCTGGTCCTTGCTGCACCAGCCGGTCAAAGATGTTCCAGACCATGCTGATTGGGGACTCGGTTCCGGCCTGAGCTGGATCCAGGCTCGTGATCTCTCCGCGTCCGATCAACCCTATCCGGAATGGACCCTGCCGTCGTTCGCCGGGTCTACCAAGAAACCAGTAGCCCGTGGCTGCCGCTCCAACCGCCGCGGCCCCGCCAAGGATCACTGACCTCCTAGTGGGCATCGTCCGAAACCTCCACAGTCCCGAGGTTCGCCGTTTCATGTGCGACGTTCGCCCGCGGAGCGGGCCCATGAATCCTGGGGCAGTACGGATCGATCGCCCCCATGTCGAAAAGCAGGCCCGACAATCTATCACCGGCGCGGCATGAATCGAACACCGGGCACCCGTTGCACGCAGCAGGTGGTTCGCGGAAGTTATCGTAGATTGTGTGACGCCCGTCGGACAGCCGGTCGAAAACCCCTTGCAAGGATTCCTCCGCAAGATCACCGACGGCGTGGCCGGCGGCAGCGTCGCCAAGGACGAGGTGGTTGCACCCGATGAAGACCAGTCCGTCATTGGACACGCGGGCGCTGACCTGCGGAACCTCGGTCAGGTTGAACAAAATCAAATTGACGCTCCCGAACCGGACCACCGGTAAGCCGGTCGCGACATCGTAGCCGACCTTACGGTCCGTCAGTCCCAGCTGCTTGGCGACCGCCGGCCACTGGTGAGCGTAGTTCGCGGTTACCAGCACGCGTGATGGACATTCGGTCGCTGCGAGCGTCCGAACCAGTCCCGCGATATCCTCGGGCTGGAGCAACATCGGATCACCCACCGGTCCGTAATAGAGCGACAGGGTCAGAACGACACGTCCGGATGTACCGCATTTTGTAACGACTTCCGCAGCGAGCTGGCCAATTTGCTCGTATTGCTGGACGCCCGGCGCAACCTCTCCTCGAACCGCCGTCGCGATGATGCCGACGCGGCTGGTGGTCCTTTCCAACACAGCCTCGATCCGTTCCCACGTTCTTTCGTAGGTACCAGCGCCTCGCATCCAGTCGTGCGCCGCTTTGGGACCGTCCAGCGAGATATCGAACAAGTCGATCTGGTTGGCCAGCGAATCAATCAAGTCGTCATTGAGCAAAAGGCCGTTTGTCATCAGGATACTAAGCGTGTCGGGCCGACGAAGCCGGGTCGCCGCCTCGACAAGCGTGCGCGGGTAGATCGTCGATTCCTTGCCCGCGAAGGTGAGCCAAATCGGATCGAAACCGTCATGTGTAGTTTCGTAAACCTCGTCGAGGACGAGCGAGTTCGGACGAGGGTTCCGCGACTTTTCTCTATGATAAATGCAATGCCTGCATTTGAGTTGGCACGCCTCACCGATCTCAACGGCCAGATAGTGCCGAGGGCCACCCACGGGAGACGATCGGAGCCGCTCGCCGACCGGCGCAAAAGATCCGAAGCCGGCCTGCCCCATGAAGTTGGCAAGGGGTATGACGGTGCGTGGGTCTATGATGTCATCCTTCAACGAGCATCGGTCCATCATGAGACCCTCCCCCTGAATGAAGGCTTAGCGGCGTCCTACAAGGCACTCAAGCATCCCTATCGAAGGAACACGATCGTCCGGTGAGCAACCTAGAGGATCCTTCCAATCGAAGGGCGGACGGCGAGGGGCGAAAATGTACACGAACGAAGGCTCGCGGGATCAATCGAGAGGCTTTCCAGCGTGGTCCGCGCCGAGGCAGAAGTCCTGGTGCGGGGCCTGAGTCAAATGTGGCCGGCCAATCCCGGGTCTCGTCACTCGCGTCTACCTCGCCAGAGCCATCGCCCTTAGGCTACGAGGGCATCAACGCTCATCCAAAGATCTCGCGGGAGGAGACTGCGATTGACAACCTATCCTGTGAGCCAACTCGTCAGCGCGCACTTCAAGGCGCTGAGCACGATCGACGGACAAGCCCTCGCCGATCTTGCTCAGCGGGGAAGCGTGACGACGGGGCCGCGCCCTGAAGGAATGTTGCAGGAGATCCTTGAGGGGTCGTCGGGCGCCGGGCTGCTGTTCGGCGTCGAGGGGGGAGCCCCCGGTTCTGCAAAAGCCTACCTCGCTGCAACACAGACTGGGAATTACCTGCACATCGAAGAAGTCGCAGTAGAGCGCCGCCTTCGGCGCAGAGGACTGGGCACCGCATTGATTGACGCCGCAAAGAAGGAATGCGTCACACGGTCCCTCGAAGGGATTACCCTCACTACGGACAGACTCCTGCCGTCCAACCTGGGTTTTTATAGAGCGCTCGGATTCGAAGCCATTGAATACGCGAGTTGCCCGGCACATCTGCGGGATGTCATCGCGGCCGAATGTGCAATCTTTCGTGACCCAAGTCGAAGAACTGCCATGATATGGCGCGCCGAATCGCGGTAGAGCGCACGCATGAACGGTTCAGATCCCGTCTCACTCTCGAGAGCTGCGGTCATCGGACACTCGCGCGCTCCCCTAGCGACCGCCTAGTTCGAGCGGGTCACAATCAGATCCGGACGGAGCTAGACCAGCCTGCGAGCAGGTCGGTCTCGTGCGATTCAAACGCCCGAAATACCCGTCGAGACGCCGGCATGGAATGTTATGTAAAATCCTGCGGCTAAATCCATGCGATGCAAGACTTCGCCCGCCCGCCACCCCTATCGCATCTCGCCACCGATCTTCACGTACATCTCGTCGGGGCGCCATCGCCAATGGCGGAAGCCCTTCATCCGGCCGACACGCTGGCGGCGGATGTCGCCGGCGAACATCGGGCCGAAGCGGTTCCACCAGAAGCGCACCGTCTCGTGGCAAATGTCGATCCCACGTTCGAACAGGAGGTCCTCCACGTTCCGCAGCGACAGCGGGAAGCGGACGTACATCAGCACCACCAAGCGGATCACCTCGGGCGACGAGTTGAAGCAACGAAACGGGCTGTCGGATTTGGTCATTCGCGCCCGCTAACAGCGGGGCAGCCGGAATGCGAGATTCGTCTGACAAGGCTCCGACAGAGCTTGCCGCCCGCCGCTGATTTCCATGTTACCGGGCCGTCGGCTGTCACCTTCGGCCGGCGACGCGCGCGACCCGGCTCGGTGCGAGGACAATGCCCGGAACCTCGGCGAAGCTCGAAATCCGGTGATCAGGAGCGCCCGCGTCCTCGTCCAACTGCCAGCGCGGCTTGAAGTTGCCCGGATAGTAGATTGTTTCGAGACCCGCCGCCTTGGCCGGCGCGATATCGCGGTCAAGTTGGTCCCCGACCATGAAGGAGCGGTCGGGCGTCCCGGCGAGCCGAACGATTCGCTGATAGAGGGCGGGCCGCTTGCGGCCTTCGACAACGCGGTCGAAATGGTCCGCCATTCCCAGCTTCGCCGCGATCTCCTCGGTCTTGCGGCTCGCCGCCTCGGTCACGACGAGGACCAGGCAGCCGGCATCCTGAAGTGCATCGAGCCCCTCGAGCACGCCCGGTCTGGGTTCAGGCAGCGTCGCGATATCGCCGAAGAAGTTCCGTTCGACCTCGGCCTCGCGGGCTTCCGGGAGCGGCGAGGAGGCGCTGCCCAGCCATGCGGCTTTGACCGCGCGTTCGGCGCCCATGCCGTCCAAAGCGATGGCGATGCCTCGCACCAGCAATCTCGGTGGATAGCGCAAGCCGTCATGGTGCTTTTGCGCAAGGCGTTGGTCCACTGACCGCACGAAGGCGAGCCGGTCGGCGGCGGACGCCTTCCTGTTGAGCAGGGTCTCAACTCCCTCGAGCAGATTGAGCTGCGCGGCCGCGAAAACGCTGTCGGTCTCCCAAAGGGTGTTGTCGGCATCGACGAAGACGGTTGCGCGTGGGGCGGGACGTCCATTCATCGCTCAGCGCCGGCGGGCGGGCGCGGTTGTGGCTCCCGGTTACCACTCGCGCGCGGGGCGGTCGGCCGGGTCACTTCGACCCGGAGCGGGCGCGCATCTTTCGGCTGCTCGAGGCTCACCTGCGGCTGCTCGGACGGTCGGGTTGGGGAAATAGCGAGACCGACGAGGGTCATAAGGATCAGCCAGGCGACCAGCAGGCGCAGCGACAAGGCAAGCAGGCTTTGGGCGGGGCCCAGATAGCGGAGCTTGTCGGCCGTCTTGGCGGCGATCAGATAGGTTTCAAGCACCAGGTCGCGGAAATAGCGCTGCCCAAGTGCGGCGTGGACCGCGGGAGCGTCTTGGGCACCGGCGTTCGGGCAGGTTACGAAGGAATTGACCCAGGCGCGGGGGCGGACGCCGAGGATCGGCCCGTAGAACAGGCGGGACTTGGGGTTGCCCTCGTCGGCGGCCGGCTCTTTGATGTCCCCATATTTGAAGCGGGTGCGGGTCGCATGGAAGGTGACCAGCGCCCCGAACAAGGCCGCCAGCACGAACAGCGCGAAGGCGAGGAAGCTGAGGAGAATAAGCGCCGCATGCCACCAGACCTGACCGAACACGCTGCCGAGCGGGTAGGCATCGCTGAAGCGCGTGAAGAACACGCCCGAAAGCGCGGTAAGGAAGGTGGTTACGGTCAGCAGGCGGGTCGCTTTCTGATCCTGGTACTCGGTCTGGGCCTTGACCTCATCGAGCGACTGGCGTGCCAGCGCCAGGTGCTCGTCGGTGAGGGAGAGTTTCTCCCAGGACGACGCGGCAACGCCCATCTCTGCGAGCATCGCGGCTGTCGTCAGCGTCTCGGTGCCGCCGCCGGCGGCCACGCGGGGATGATAGTCGAGCGGGTGGCTCCAAAGCGCATGCCAGGCGGCCCGGAAGATTCCGAGCCCGGTGGCGCTGCCCTCGCCGCTCGGCTGCGGTTGCTCGGTTGTCGGGGGCCGCCCGTCGCTCATGGCGCTACCGCCTCACAAGTGATTTCGAAACCGTCTATAGCCCTTCGCTCGCAATTCACAGGCCGGACAGGCATCGCAGCCATAGCCCCAGTCATGCTCGCCGCGCGCGAGCGCCTACATAGCAGGTATGGCTGTGTTCGGCGATCAATTCGACGAGTGGCTCGCCGCCGAGGCGGGCGGCGAGGCCCCAGGTCGCCGCCTTGTCGCGCCACATCAGCGGGGTGTCGAGGACGAAGCGCTGGTCCATCCCGAGATAGGGCGAAGCGGCCGATGGCCCAGAGCACTTTCGGAACCTTTGTACTGAGTCTCGGATTTTTTGAGGCTGTGCCCCTCCCTGCCCTCAAGCGAGTTGGTGGGACCCAGATCGCTATCCTGGCGAATGAATTCGGCACAGTGGGCGCCCGAGGGGAGGGAGGGTGAGGGAAGTCAGACGCGGGTACGGCCACCCTGGGCTCGAGCGCAGTTGACCTGACAATGCTCGCATCGGCCGCGTTCGAAGGCCGCGCACATGGCGCGCTCTCCCAAGCCGCTTAGGCCAAGCGCCAACGAAGCGGCGCCATCCCACCAAGCGGCCACTACCCAACTTATATTGTTCTACGTCTAGCAAAGGGCAGCTATGGTTTGACGGGGGCATGATGAAGATGGGGTTTGGTCACTTTGAAATCCGCTTCCGCCAGCATTGAGCCGTTCGGCCCTCCAGCTGGTGATACTGACTGGGTGGTCGCGGCCATCCAACGAACCGAGACCGCACTGCTCGCGGCTACAGCGCCGGCGGATCGGATCGCACTTATTCGCTCATTGGCGCGGTTGCTGGGTGGGCGCCTCGATCTGCAGGCGAGAGATATTGGGCTGTCAGAGGCTGAATCGGACTTGTTGGATCGCTTTGGTCTCGCGCTGACCAATGAGAGCAAGGCCATCCGGGTTGTGAACGAGGAAGATCTACCCACCGTCGCGGGACTGCCCGCCGCACTCGTCTTTGACAGTCGGCCGCGGCAGATCTACGAACCCGCCTCTCCCGATGCAGTCCTGCTGCGGCTAACGAACCATGGGCGCTATCGAACGGCGACGCAGAAAGCGGCGGTTCGCGCCCTCCTCACCCAGCCGCCGGGCTCGGGTCTCATGGTCAGTATGCCGACCGGCTCGGGCAAGAGCCTCCTCTTCCAGATTGCCGCGGCCTTTGAGCGCGAAACGTTGCCGGGTGCCTGCGCGATCGTCATCACCCCAACGATCGCTCTCGCGCTCGATCATGCTCGTACGCTCTCCGGCCTGCCAGGCCTTGAAGGCAGCCGCGCGCTTGTGGGCGATACGTCGCCGACCGAAGCCCAGGCGATCATCAACGGTTTTCGCCGCGGCGAGGTGCCCATCCTGCTGCTCTCGCCCGAAAAGGCGTTCGCTCCGGCTACCCAGGCGTACCTGATGGAGGCGGCCGCGCCCCATCCAGTCGAATATGGCCTTGAGGCGCGCCTCACCCATATGTTCGTCGACGAAGCGCATATCATCGAGACTTGGGGACGCAGCTTCCGCCCGGATTTCCAGCGACTGCCGGCTTTGCTCGCCAGGCTCCGGGGCATAAACCCCGATCTGCGCGCGGTGCTGCTGTCCGCGACATTGTCGGATACCTCTCGCCGCATACTGCGCGACAGCTGGAGGTTCGACGGCGCCTGGCTGGAGGTCGATGCCCGCACGCCACGTTTCGAGCATGATGTCGTGATCGGACAATTCGGATGGGATCGACAGCGCCAGGCCGCGCTCGACCATGTGATCGATCGCGCGCCGCGCCCGCTCATTGTCTACACGACCAAGATCGATGACGCGGCAACATTATGCGCACGCTTGCGCACCGAACTTGGCTATGGCCGGTTCGCCTTGTTTACCGGCGACACCGGCGCCCATGAGCGCAAGCAGATCGTCGAAGGCTGGGCCGAAGACGAGTATGACATCGTGGTGGCGACCTCGGCGTTCGGCATGGGCATCGACAAGGCCGATGTTCGATCGATCGTACACGCCTGCCTCCCGGAAGGCCCGGCGCGCTGGTATCAGGAGATTGGCCGTGCCTCGCGGGATGGCGGGCAGGGGCTCGCCGCGTGCCTGTTCACCTCAGGCGGTGACGACGACGATGTGAGGCAGGCTTATAGCCTAGCGACCTCGGGCTGGCTGAGCCGCGAACTCGCCGAGGAGCGCTGGTTGGGGCTGTTGAAGGCCGCGAGCGATCATCGTTGGGAGGGCGCCCGCCGCATCATGTCGCTGAATCTGGACGCGTTCCGCGAAGGCCTCCGCCCAAAAGCCGGCGACTGGAATCGCGGTTGGAACATGACATTGATCACCTTAATGCAGCGTGCGGGCGTGCTGCAGGTTCTCTCCGTCGCGGCCGAAGGTGATCAGTCCGAGTTCGTCTGGGACGTCGAGGTGCGTGACCCTCGACTGATGGAGGGCGTTGCCGACGAGATCTGGAATCGGATCAGCGCGGTGCGCGATGCGGAGATCGGCGAAGTTCGCGCCGGTCTTGACGTCTTCGTCGACGCTATGCGCCACCCCGAGAAGGCGTGCATCACGCGCACAGCCTTCGAACTTATCGAACCGAATTCCTATGCACCGCCCTGCGGGCGCTGTCCTGCCTGCCGCGCGATGGGTATCGCTCCGCCAGCACGGCTTAGTTCCGCCGGGCTCGAGAAGGTCTGGCAAACTTCCGGCCCGGCAAGAACCGCTCTGCCCGCGGAGATTTTGCTGATGACACCGACCGATCCGCATTTCGAGCGCGGCTTTTCAAAGCTGATCGAGACGTTGACGGCGGTAGGGGTGGAGCAGATTGTCGTGCCCCAGACCCTGGCGCATGCCGCCGCCCAACTCATGGCCGGCACATCGGCACGGCTGGGACTTGTGATGGATATGCGCGAGTGGTCAGGCGATGCAAAGCTCGCGCATCTGCCGAGTGCGGTGCTCCTTCCTGAGGAGAATTGGATTGCCGAGACGATGCTCGACCGCGTGGCCAGCTTCGGGCGCGAGGCGACGGTACCCCTGCTAGTGGTGGGCCGTCCGGAGCGCCTTGTTCGCGGCCGCAGGCTTGACCAGACGGTGTCGCGGCACGCGCCTTATTCCGAAGCCACGCTGCGAGAAGTCGCTGCCGATCCGCGGGCGCTCGCATGAGCGTGTTATCGAGCCCCCAAGGGACGCCCGAGCGCGTCTGGTCGCTGGTCGCCGGTCTCCAGGCCTTGGGCGGCGAGACCGATCGCGCGACCTTCGATGCACTGATCAATCCCGGCTATGTGAAGGATGGCGCCGAGATCCGCGCCAAGGACACGCTCGCGGCCAATGCCCTGGGCGCGGCATCGAGCCTCGGCCTCGTCCAGTCGGGCCGCGACAAGGCAGTGCTCGGAGAGGGTGTCGCGATCGCCGACTATGCGGCGCTTGCCGACCATGTTCATGACCGGCTGGCCGCGCTGCCGTCCGGGAATAGCGATTGCGCGATCCTCGATGCTTATGCCTGGGTGGCGGCCGAGAGCGATCGGCAAAAGGGCCTTGGCTGGATTTACGACTGGGGTCGCGACCAATTTGCTGATGAGGCCAATAAGTCATTGGTCGGCGAGGACGAGGATGGGCGCCTGATGAACACGACCAAGGTCGTGCCATGGCGCCGCTGGCTCAATTTCCTGGGCCTGGGCGCAACTCTCCCGCTCACCAACACGCCCGACTTTCCAACGCCAACGGTGCGGATTGCGCGCGAACTCGAGCGCGCGGGGATCGAACCGGGAAGCGAGCTCACCGCAGAGGCGTTCCTGACCCTGTTAGCGGGCCGAATGCCCTATCTCGACCGTGGCCGCCTTTTCATCCAGGCATGTCAGCGCATCGGCCATCAATCCTTGCAGCGCCAACTCTCTCCGCTGCTCAGCGTCGCGCTTCGCGATCTTCATGACGACGACACCGTCAAGCTGCGCTTGAGCGGCGACGCGTCGACGCATGTGCGGCTCGCGCCCGACCCCGCCCATGCCATGCAGGCCTTCACCGCAGTGAAAATCTTTCCAGAGACGAGCTCATGACCGGGCCGGTCTCCGCCTGTTGGCGCGCCGACGATGCCCGGTCGATCTTCGTGACCGAGGCGCTCGAAGGCAATGACGCGATCTTTCTTGCGACGCATACGCCGATCGAAGGCTTCGATGTTGCCGGACGCGATGCGGGGGAGTTTGCCGGATCCGACGAGCAGGCGGTGCTCGACACCTTGTCGGACGAGACCCGCCAACACGCCTTTTGCGTGGTCCAAGGCGAACCTGGCTCCGGAAAGTCGCATCTCATTCGCTGGTTGTCGGTCAATTGGCCACACGCCAACGACATCAAGCTCCTGCTGCGACGGGTCGACGGCAGCCTTGAAGGCGCTTTGGGCCAGCTCAAGGACCGGCTGCCCGAAGAGTTTCTGCCGCTATTCGACAATCTCGGCCAACGCCAGCGTGCGTCGTCACAGGGACGGGCGAACATCTTCCTGAGCACGCTGGTCAACACGCTCGAGCCCGGCCATTTCGACGAGCCGCTCCCGGACGAGGGCTGGTGCCGGCAATATCACCCGGCCGAACTTCTCGGGACTCCGGCGATCCGCGCCAATTGGAAAGCGCCGTCGCGCATCCTCAATCTGCTCGAGGGCGCCGGTGGCGACCGCAATTCGGCCACGGCCTCCTTCGATCTCTACGACATCGACGAACTCGCCGCACTCGCCGCTCCCCTCAATGGCTCGGCCGCGATCGCGCACTCACAGGCGCTTGCTCGCAAACTTGTGCGAGAGGCCGAGGACATCCGAGCCTTTCGTGAGCAGGACTGGTTGCCGGATGAGCTCGCGCAAGAATATCCGGACCGGTTCGAGACGAGCCTCAGGCTGATCGACGCGTTGAACCGCCGGCGCAATGACGCGATCCAGAACGTCCTCGGCGTTTCGGCGCAAGGGCTCAAGACGCTGTTTCGCCAGGTCCGCGAAGCCCTTGCCGAGCGCGGCGGACGGCTGGTGTTGCTGCTCGAGGATATCACCTCCTGGGAGGGCCTAGACGACAGCCTCATCGACGTGCTCGTCTTCAATGCCGGCGCCAAGGGCGACCAGGACAAGGATGTGTGCCCGCTCATCTCCGTCGTGGGCGTAACGCCGGCTTACTATGAAAAGCTCGCCGCCAATTACAAACAGCGCATCACCCACGAGATTTGGCTCGGCCATTCGACGGGCGGGCTTCAGGACGTGGCGACGCTGCGCGACAGCGAGATCCGGCGGCAGTTTGCGACGCGCTATCTTGCCGCGGTGCGCGCGGGGCCAGCAGCGCTCGAAGCTTGGCTCCTTGCCAATCGCAGCGGTGAAGATGCGCCGCCGCCCAACCCTTGCGACGCCTGTCCAAGGCAGGACGCGTGCTTTGCGACGTTCGGCGCCGAACATGGTGTCGGACTGTTCCCATTCACCGCTCACGCCCTCGACCGCTTCTTCGAGGCGTTGAAGGAGAACGACAATGGTCAGACCTGGAAGACGCCGCGTGGCATTCTACAGGCGATCCTCAATCCCAATCTGATCCGGCCCGACACGCTGGCGGCGGGCACCTATCCAACCGCGACGGTCGAGCCCGACGTGTTTCGTCAGGATCGCCGATCCAATTTCGCGCTGTCCAATCGCCTCGAGCAATTCGTGGCCAATCGTATCGACAGCGGACCGGAGCAGGCGCGCATGCGCCGCGTGCTCAGCTATTGGGCCGACCCAGAACGCACCGACACCACTTTGGTTGATGGGGAGTTCGCCTTTGCCGGCGCCCGACGAGGGCTCTACGAAGCGTTCGGCCTCCCTTGGCTGGGAGGCGACACAGTCACTAGCGAAGCGACAAGCGCAACGGCTCCCCCGCCGGCGGAGAACCAGCCGGTCCTGCCGGAATTGCAGGACCCGGAAGAAGAGACGGCGCCGGATACGCCCGTTCCGGGTCGGCCGGACGCGCCCCGACCGGTGCAACCATTGGCCAGGGCACCCAAACCGAAGCGGCTGACCCCGAACAAGAGCGAGCTCGAGCAATTGCGCGAGCAGATTCGCAGTTGGGCGGCAGGCGGCACGATCGACAATCCAAGCCGCTGGAATCAACTCCTTTATGCGCTCATCGACGGCATCGACGCGCGGCGGCTGGGCGCTCCTGCGGCATTGGTCAAGCGAGTGATCACGTCGGAAATGGTCAAGCTCCAGGGGAGCACGAGCGGCGCACGCGACTATCTTGTGATCGATGCCGAGCCTTGGGTGCGCAACGGGCTCGAAGCCTATCTCTCACTGCGCGCGGACGGCCGCACGTCGGGAGACGAGGCCGATTTCCACCGGCGCAACCTCGCGGCGATGATGCGAGGACTTCAGCGCAGCGCAGCGCAATATCTCGATCGACGGGTTCCCACCGTTGCCGATGGGGCACGCTGGTCGCCGGTCACAACGTTCGCCCAAATCCTTCTCGCGCGGGCCTGGCTTCGCGGCGCAACCACTGCCGACGCCCCCATCGTCGAACAGATCCGCGCGGTGCTGAGCGATGAGACAGGTCCGGAAAGCGACGTCGCCGGTCGCAGCACGCCATGGCAGGATTGGCTCAACGCGACCAACAAAGCCCAAGATCCGCTGCGCACCCATTTGCGCACCATGGTCGGCCTTGCCATTTCGGACGGCAGCGGCGGTGCCCCGCTTACCGATTCGAGTGAGCTCGCCGGCGCGATCGTACGGTTTCGCGAGACCGCGAGTTTCGACCCGTTTCCCGACAGCGACGGGCGTCTTCCGGAGCCCTTCCGCCGGGCGCGCGAGCTCGCCCAGATGTGGCGCGACAGGCGCTCGCAGATCGAGCGAACGGAATTTGGCCAACTCAGCAATCGCGCGCAGGCGCTTGGCGATCTGTTGCGCAACAAGAGCGTCGCCGCGCATCTGGAACGGCTCGACCTTTGTATTATCGGAATCTCCGATCTGCTTCCGACCGCCGCCGCGGACCGGGTCACGAATTGGCGGATGACCTACACGAGCCTGCAGGCCCGGCTCGAAGATGGGGCTGGGAGGCGAGCCGAGAATTTGATCCTCGCCCTCGAAGCGGACGAGGTTCCGCCCAAGATGCCGCTCAAGCTCAGCTGGCTGGCGAGCGCGCCGGCGCGCGATCTCGAGGAGCTGCTCTTCGCCGCGCAACTGGGTGAGAAAGTCGTCGAGGCTTTGCTGGAGCATGCCCGCGACTGCGTGCACGAAGCGAGCGGCACCGGCTCACTGGCGCAAGTCAGGGCGGCCGGCAATGCGCTCCAGGTCGCCGTTGGCGCGCGAACCGAGGGGACGGTCGCATGACCGACCTCCTCGATGACGCCGAAAGCTTGCTGCAGAAACTCCCCGATGCCGTCCAGCGGCGTAAATTGGGTGAGCGGCTCAGCCAAGCCGTCCTGGCGCTGCGCAACGCCGAACATCAAGCCGGGCGGATGGCGGCGCTGGTCGAATTGGCCCGCATCACCGAATTTGGCGCCACCGCCGAGCAGCGCGTGGTGCTCGACGAGATGGTTGAAACGGCGTGCGAAGTCGGCGAGCAGCTCGAAGCGGCTGAGACTGAAGAGACGCTGCGCGCCGCGGTCTATGAATATGAGCATACTCTTCCGCCGGCGATCTCCGCGCTCGACCGGCAGCTTCGCGAGCGCTGGAGGGCCGTCTTTGCGGACAAGTTTCAGCCGTTGGTCGGCCTCGGCCAGCTCTTGAGCTCGATGAATGTGCGCAACGATCTTGGCGGTCGCCTGGCGGAATGCGGACGCAAGGGTCAGGCGGCCCTCAACCTAGGCTCGGTTGCCGACCTCCTAAAGAGCGTGCGCGAATTGCTCTCCGAACTTGAGATGCTGCAGGCGGAGCGCGCTTCGGAAATCGGAGACGACGAGGTTGGTGAATTCATCAACGCGTTGGCGGAGAAACGCGCAACGCTGGCGATGGTGACCGTCAAGGTGCACGAATGGCTAGAAGCCCACCACGCACTCGATCGACTCGGGATCAATCCACGCTAGCGAGGAAGCCTTGGAGCAACTGCCGGCTCACGCTCGAGGCCGTGAGTGAATCGTTCATGAGGTCGCTGTCCTGCTGAACGCAGCCGCGGCAACCGTCGATACAAAGCGGAGCGGTGAGCCGGAAAGCCTGTTCGGCCAGGCGGGCTTCCGGAGCCAGTGAGCCGTCCAGATTGGCGTCCACCCCGGCATAGCTGGCGAGCAGGCGCTGCAAGATGGGGGACTGGCCATCGGTCGCCGCGCCAACGGCCGCGGTCGCCAATTCCCAATCGAGCACCGCTCGTCCGGCACGCGCCTCGGCGTCGGCGCGCACGTCCTCGAGGGCCCGCGCCACGTCGTAGAGTTCGAAAGACTCCGCTTCGATCGATTCCACATCATAGAGAATCCGCAGCAAGGGCGCGGGGACCGCTCGGTCCGGCTGGTCCGGCATCAACTCCGCTGCGATGGCGGCAAGTGCCTTGGGGTCATGCGGATCCCTTGCGCGCCAATCCGCATGGCGCTCCTCGAGTGTCCAGAACCGACGAACAATCGCGTCCTCCTCGGCATTCGGACAGGCGCCGACAAAGCCGCGCGTCCATAAAGCCAGCGCTTCGGTCCACCGATCGATCAAGCTGCGGATGGTGCCGTCGCCATGGGCTCCAGCTTCGCAGATCGTGATGATGTCTTCGGCGTCCTCGCCGAACTGGATAGGCAGTTTGACGTGGGCGAATAGGCGCTGCTCGTCGCCCTGGCCGACATGGGCGACCCACGCTTTCACGCGCACGGCCAAGCTATGAAGGATAAGGCTGCGCAAATAGCCTGCCATGCTCCGCGCATCGCCAACCTCCTTCAGCGCATCGCGGATCAGTCGCTGGAAGGGCTCCCCCGACAAGGTGCGCGCGGTTCTTTGCACGCGCGCCTCGGTCATCAACGGATGCTGATGAAGAAGGCGGGCGCGCGTGTCTTCGAGCAAAGTCGCCAGTTCCTCGTTCGACCAGAATTTTAGGAGATGGTTGAGCCTGCTACGCAATTCGGGCTGGCCGGCCGCCGTAACGAGAAGGTCGGCGCCCCGCTTGGCCTCATAGGAATTCAGGCCAAGTCCTCGCGCGCGGCTCTCGACAAGATAACGCGTGAATTGGGCGGCGCGCCATTTGCGAAGGCGCTCATCGCCTTCCATTGCCGCCACCTCTTCGGCGATGCAGGCGTCGAGGGCCGCGCTGTCGACCTGAAAGCGCAGGCCCTCGGTTTCGACCTGATAGCCGTGGAGCAACGGGCGTCCGCTCGTGGGCGCCACGAATGTTTGCGAGAATGGCACAGGGTCACTGCCGACCACATTCAGCCGGACCTCCGCGTCGGCGCCCCAGTAGACACGCGCGACATTCAGGCCCGTCGCCATCATCTGGGCGCCGCTGCCGGCATAAGCGTTGATCTCGGTGACTGCTCCGTTGAGCGGCGTACAATCCAATGCGCGCCCACTTTGCTGCGCCGAAACCAGAAGGAAACCGCGCAACTCGCCGCGGCTATCGTGCCTGATTTCGCTCGCACCGTCGCGCAGCGGCGCGATCGGATTGGTTTCGCCGGCCGTGTAACCCAGTTCACCAGTCCAATGCGCGCCTGCCATCCACCCCATACGTTCGAGGGTCACCTGGGTTGGCCGGCACAGATCTTCGTGCAGGTCGGCGAGGGCTTCGCGAGCCTCCGACGGCAAGTCGACAAGCAATTCCGCACTTGTGGCGCGAAGCGGATCGCGTTGAGCCACGCGGTAATCCTCCTTTGTCAGCCATGGCGCGTGGCCTTCCGCCGGCGGGCGCCAGTGCAGGACCGCCGCGTCGTATCGACGGGTCGCATTGCCCGGCGCGACCGTGGCGAACGCGAGACTAATATCTTCCCTCTCCCCACCCGACACGTCGGGGCCGCGGACCGATAGCGCGGGCAGATTGATCGTATCAAAGAGCAGATTGGGCGCCCAGGAGAGGTTTAGCCGAAGCTGGCTGAAATAGCGGGCGGGGGCCTGATCGGTTCGTGCTTTGTAGGCCTCGGCCCAAAACTGATGGATGTCGTTGAAGCCCAGTTCTTGCCAGATTCCGGTTCCCAGCGCGGCTTCGACAAGCGGGCTTGCCTGCGCCAAGGCCGATTGGCCAGGCTGTCCGTCGCGCCCCAAAATGTCGCCATCGGAAAAGGCCTGGCGCGCCAACCCATCGAGCAGCGCCGAGAGCGCCTGGCCCCGCCTGACAAAAGCGTTGTCCGGATTGAGCGGCGCCTCGAAGTTGGTCGGCGAAACCATCTCCCAGGGCTGGCGGAACCACCACGTGTCACGGGGAGAATAGATCGACAATGTCACCGCGGTAAGCGGTCGGTCGTCGACCCCGCGACCGCCACGCCCCTTACGCTGAATGAAGCTCGCCAAGTTCTGCGGCGCGTAGTGCTGGTAGACCAAGGTGATGTCGGGATCGTCATAGCCGACCTCGAGAGAGGACGTGGCAAAGACGATGTCGGCGCCTTTCACCAGGGCTTCCGCATCGCCGCTGGTGCCGGAATAGATGGGCGTGCGCGCGACGATCAGCGGCGAACCTGCTAGGCGGCGACCGCGCGCGCCACATTGGCGCTTATCGTTAGCCGCGAACCACCAACATTCGCCGTCACGGAAGCGATCGCAGCCGATGGGCTCGCGACAGCATTCGGCTTGCGGCGCGCCTTGGGCATCGTCACCAAAGGCGGTGATTCGGAAGGCGGCGAGTTCGCGCCCCTCTTCCGCATCGAGAAACGCGCCATGCAACCGACGCATCTTGTCGATCGAATCGAAGAAGACGAGCGCGCGATAGCCCCCTTCCGAGCCCGTGCGTCGGCGCATGCCATGACCGAGGCACATCAGATTCTGAATGGTCGTCGAGGCGCCGGCGATATCTGCGCCGCGCGACTCCACCTCCGGCTGGGCGAACAGGAAATATTCGCGGCCGCGCGGATTGGGATCAGTTTCACTGGTTCGCGGGCGAATGACCTCGACATCGTCCCGGCCGAACAGGCGGCCCCATGCGCGCGCCGGATCTCCAATCGTCGCGCTCATGCCGATTGCGACGATCTCGCGGGATTTGGGATCGTTGAGCTTGGCACGGGCGGCCAAACGCCGCAGCGCCAAGCCGACCTGGGCGCCATGGATATGGGTGTAGAGGTGGATTTCGTCGGCCAGCAGGGCGCGCGGTGGTGCGAAATCAGGGTCGTCGCCAAAAAGCCTGCCATAGCGAGGATCGTGCAGCCACTGATGAAGGCTGTCCGTGGTCGGCAGGAACAGAGCCGGTGGATTTAGACTCAAGCCTTCTTTAGATCCGATCCACCCATCGAAGCGCCAGTCCTTCCGAACGCAGATCAAGGCATCGGCGCCGTCCTGGCCTTCGCCAGGCGCGAGGTTGAGCGGGTCCCCGCAAACCGGGCATGCGAAGAATGGAAAACGGTAAGCGTTGGGGCCCGCGAGCGGCCAAATGGCTTCGTAACGCTCGTGCATGTCCGGAAAGCGGTCAGGCACATCCTTGACCTGGAGACCGATGGTCAGGAGCGGCAGGTCGCCGACTTGCGCGCAAGCCGCCAGATAGGTGGCCAAGCGCTGCGCCTGATTGGCGACGAGCCGAATGCGCGGATAGGCGAGGATCGCCCGAACACCCTTTATCCCGCTTATTCTGTCGGCGAGCGCGCCAGCGATCAGCGGCAGGCAAGCCGCTTCGGTCTTACCTGATCCGGTATCGGCCGCGATGGCGAGGTTTGCGGTCCCATCGCCGCGCCAGGCGGCCAGGATCGCGCGCAGTCCCTTTTCCTGGAATGCGGCCAATGCTGCCTCATCGCCCCAGAGGTTGGGGAGCGCACGCTCCAGACCGGCGAGGGCGGCCTGCTGTGGCTCGTCGGCCTCCGCCGACGCGCGGCCGAATACTTTGGCGAGCGCGAGGTTGCGGCTCGGCTTGTCGCGATCCTTGAGCTCGATCTTGAGACTGCGAACCAAATAAGGCCGCCGATCGGCATCGTCCGAGCGAAACCGCTGTTTCACATGGCGAAGCTCGCGCGCCAGTTCCGCGATCCGGCTGCGCACCCGCGCATCTTGCGCCAACATCAGATGACCGGCGGCTTCCAACCGGGCCAGCGCCTCGGTAACGTCATCCACGTCGCGGTCAACATTGCGGGCCAACTCGACGATCGAGGTCCACGTCTCGGCCACGCCGAAATTGATCCGGGCTGCCTCCAGGTCCTCGAGCCGATTGAGCAAATGAAAGTCCTCATCGGTGAGATCGGGAACTGGCTCCAGTAGGTCGGGCTCGACTGGCTCGGAAGGCTGCTGCGGCAACGCCACGGTCATGTGGCCGCCCGCCATGTCGAAGACGATAAGGCCTTCCTCGCTCAGTTGCTGAAGGACCGGGAGAAGCTCGTCTTGCTTGTCAGCCGTCATCCAGGCGAAGCGGTCGCGGACTGTGCCGTAAAAAGCGTGGCGGCCCGTTTTGGCTTCGCGCACGATGACGGCGATCCGGCTGCGCACGGTCTCGATGTCAATGGAATAGACCCGGCGGGGCTGATCGAACGGGATGGCGAGCCAGAATGGCCCATATTGCCCGTCGCGCTGCTGAAGCGAAACCCAGCCGAGCTGATGGAGGATGCGCGCTTCGGCAAAGGGTTCGGAAGTGTGCGCGAGCGCTTGTTTCACGCGCGAAAGCGAGGCGCCCGGCATTCTACCTTGCCCGGCGACGCGGCGGATAGCCTCGAGCACGCCCTGCAATTTGGGAGTCATCTCGATGTCGGCTTCGACCGGCGCGGGCTCGTCGGTCAGGTCTAGCTGGGCCGCCTCGTCTTCAAAGCCTTGGGCGCGGATTTGGACTCGAACGCGGCGGCCTGCGGGCCCGTCGATCTCGGTTTCGGCCATTTCTTCGCAGGAGAAAACGAACTCCCGGAGGATCTCCGCCTTGTCCATCAAGTCCTGCTCCGTCGGGACGGCCTCCAACAGCCTCTTGCTGATGATCAGAACGAGCTTCGAGCGGGCGCGGGTCGAGGCGACGTTGAGCCGCTCGGAGGAGAAGATGAACCCAGCTTCCGCAAGGGCGAATTCCGGATCGGCGACGCAATAGGAGAGGATGACCGCATCGCGCTCCTTACCCTGGATCCGGTCGACGGTTTCTACGAAGGCATCCGCCTTAAGCGGATCCGCCAGCGCATTGCGGATGGCCGCGTTTTGCGCGCGGTGAGGACTGACAACCGCAGCGACCTCGGTCCAGAAGTGCTGAGACGCAATCGGTTCGCCATCCTTGTCGACGACGCGTTCAGACAAAGCGAGGGCAAGTCGGGCCGCCAAATTGGCCTCGAGAGGGTTCGCCGTCGACGCCGGCGGGCCGTCGTGCAGCAAGATGACGATCGGGAAAGCGGGATCGAGCGCGGAGCGGGTGATAAGGTCGAGCCCGTCTCGCCAATCCTCGCGGAGCGCGAGCTTCGCCTTCGGGTCCGCCGACACGTAACGGCCTGGATAGAATTTGCGCTCCGGGAAGGCCGCGAGCGGCGCGTTCAGCCGAAAAGTCTCCTCCAAGGGGAATTCGGCTGTCCCGGCCGATTTCAGGAAGGCATAAAGCGAGCCTCCCGTCTCGCGGTCCGCCACCTTTATTTCGCGCGATGCGCGCACTGGCGGCAATTGCTGATCGTCTCCCGACACCACGACGCGGCAGCCCGGCGCCATACCGCCCAATGCCATCAGTCCGTGGGCGAGCACCATTTGCGACGCTTCATCGATGCAGATGAGGTCGAAGAGCGGCGCGGTCGGACCATCCGCACCGGGGGCGAGCCCGGACGCCAGCAGCCGATAGAGCGACCAGATGGTGGCTCCCACGACCACGCGGCCACCAGCCAAGGCCTGCAGCAGGGAGGCTTCGTCGCCTCGATCCATCAAATCGACGCCGGGAGCTAGACCGTTGGCTGGAGGCGCGCCATAGTAGATCGGGTGCGGCGCGTCCGGCTCGTGTAATGCCTGACGCTTGGCCACGGCGTCCAGCACATTGCCGACGGCATTCTTGGTGAATGCCGTCACGAAAATGCGCGAGGAGAGGTCCGCCGCGCAGCGCGCCGGCCCGTGCGCGGCGATCAGCCAGGATAGAAGATGGGTCTTTCCCGTGCCAGGCGGGCCCAAGACGAGCCCGGCACGTTGGTCAGCCAGGCCGCGCCAGGCCGCTTCCTGAGCCGGGCGAAGGGTTCGATCGCCATTGGCTGCGATCCAAGGCAGGGCGACACTCTCGAGTCCTTCAAGCCAGACCGCATTGTCCAGGACTGAGGCCGCGAAAGCGCCCGGATCGCGCAGGAAGCTCAGGATGTCGTCGCGAATGCTCATGCGGCAACTCCTGCCGCTAGATAGGTCAGGTAGTTCTCCGCCTTGGCTGAGTTGAGATCGACAAAGGTCTGGTCCAGCCACCAGTCATCTTTACCTGCGCGACGCATCAACTCCTTGAAGGCCGGCCCATCGAAGACGCCCTTGAAGACGCGCACGCGCAACAAGTCCGGCGTGTCCTGCGGCTTGGGATCGAGCATCTGGCAGGCGAGGCGGGGCCATTGTCGCGGCTCCAGCACGAAATCGGGTTCTCCGTCACTCAGGACGAGGCCGAAAGCCCCGGCGGACAGATCGGCGTCCATCGCGTCGGGTGGCATCTTGAATAGCATCAGCACATTGCGCTGGCTTGGGTAAGCGCCAATGAGACGCATCGCGCCGATCGCCCGGCCCGTATCTCGCCGGACTCGTGGGGGCTGGGCCAGCTTGATGAGCGCATCGAGCAAGCCGGAACGGTTTTCGAGCAACTCGAATGCGCGCAGCACGTCGAGATCGTCGGCCGCCAGCGGATTGAAGGTCGCCTGCAGTCGGAAGGGCGACTTGTTCAACCGCAACATGGGCTGGCCGGTGGCTTCGAGGCGGCGTCGATGTTCCGCGCGCAACCACTCGGCAATGTCATGTGTCGTTCGAAGGCGATCCGAGACGTCGGCTCTGACCTCGTCGATGGCGACGCTACCCCGACGTCCCTCGCGCAAGGCGCGGCTCACTTCGATCGAGAGCAAAGACGAGAAGGGACGAATGAAGGCCTCGGCGGGGTCGTAGGCACGCGCAATCTTCCCCGCCCTTTCCAGCGCACCCGACACCTGGCGAAGGTCGTAAGACACGGTCACCGGCACTGCGAACAACTGCTCGACAACGCTGCGCAGCGCCGTTGCCGGCAAATGCTGCATGCCGCGAAATTCGGGCTCCGGCACGACTTCGTCCGGCGGGAAGAGTCGAACCATATCGAGCAGGCCGGTCCGCACGCGCGGATCATCGAGGTGTCGACCTACCGCTTCTTGCAGGGCCATCGCTTCAGCTGGTTCGTACAGGAAGATATGCGCGAAGAGGGCGGCGGGGTCATCGGCGGCAAGGGCGGCATTGTGCGCATCGATTGCCGTAAGATCGGCGACCAACTGCGCGAAGATCCGTACCAATGCATCGGCCTCGCCTTGCCGGTCAGCGCTCGGGAGCACCTCGATGACTTCGCGCCGCTCTTCGCCCCGAACATAAAGATAGCCCAGGGTGACCAGGCCGTCGTCGACAGGATCATGATCGGCAATCAGATACAGGCACGCATCGCAGCGCGGAGGCATTAGGAAGCTGTGCGGCTCGGGGCCTGTCCCGATATCATCGTCGCGTAGCGCTTTGGCCCGCGCGATCAGCGTCTCCGCCCTACGTGCGAGCGACCAGCCGGCTCCGTCCATTTGACCGATGCCGGCACCCATTTCGGCCAGCTGTGCCACAGTCGAGACGCCGACACGCCGCAGACTGCGTTTCGCTTCATGGCTGAGGCCAGCGACGGCCGAGACATCGCGATCCCGCGCCAGACGATCGGCACTGACTTTTTGAATGCAATGCGGAAGATAGCTGCATTGCTCGCATTTGAAGTAGACGTGAAAGAAGGTTTCGTCCTTCTGATGATCGACAGTCTTGTCGGCGATCTGCGGGAGGACAGTGCCGCAGAAATCCGCGACCAGCCTCGAATAGGGCTCAAGCAGGAAGACGTCGGTCTGCCACCGATCCCCTTCAGCATCGCCATCATCGGGAATGCGCCAGATCTCTCCGAAGGCATCGACCCGCCCCGCGATTCCGTTCTCCTTTAGGATAGCCTCGAGCAGCAATGCGTAAAAAGCGACCTGCGTCTTATGGAATGCCCGGGCGCTTCGCGTCGCCTTTATGTCAATCACGCGGAAGACCGGACTGCCCTGCGAGGTGTCGCGGCGGACCAGATCCGCGAAACTGCGTCTTAAGGAGAGGTTGCCGGAAAGAAATGCGGGTCTAGTTCGTGGCCGAAGCTTTAGCTGGGCTGCATATTCCGCGGCGCCCCTGCCACGGAGAAAGGCGGCGGCAACGTCGTCGCGGAGGCCATCCGTATCGCCAAGGGAGGGTCGCAACACGCCGGTCTCGCGGGCAAGACGCCGGACCACCCTTTCTTCATAATCGACGCCGAGAACCGCCCAGGGCTTTTCCCGATCGTCTTTTGCTACTGGCACCGCGGCGAGTTCCGAGGGCTCCATGATTTCGTAGCGAGTCTTGCGCTCACATCGATATTGGAACCACGATTTAATCGTGGATCCACTGAGTCCTTTCGCCATGCCCTCGCCATTCTTCGAGTCGTTTTGAGCCTTAGTCTAACCGCATAGCGCCCGGCGGCGAAGGCGGCCATTTAGGCGGGTAACTCGCGCTAAGCGGCTTTCGCGCCTCGATAACCGTCCCACCCCTTAGCCCGAAGATCGCAGGCGGGACAGGTTCCGCACCCAAAACCCCAATCGTGGAGAACGCCGTGATCGCCGCGATAGCATGTATGGGTCTGCACGCGTATCAACTCGACCAGTGCATTTCCGCCGAGTTCCTCGGCCAGCCGCCAAGTCGCTGTCTTGTCGAGCCACATGAGCGGCGTGTGTAGCACCGAGCGATTGCCCATGCCGAGACTGAGCGTCACCTGCAGAGCCTTGATCGTGTCATCGCGGCAGTCGGGATAGCCCGAATAATCGGTCTCGCACATACCACCGATCAAATGTCGCAACTGCCGCCGAGATGCCAAAGCGGCGGCCAGTGTGAAGAAGAGCAGGTTGCGTCCAGGCACGAAGGTGTTCGGCAATCCGTCGTCGCGAAGAGCTATCTCGGCATCACGCGTTAGTGCCGTTTCGCTGACTTGGCCGAGGACGGACAGGTCAAGCATGTGGTCAGGGCCCAGGCGATCGGCCCATTCGGCCCTGATTCCGATCACTTGCTCTCGAAACTGGGAGCGGCACGCGAGTTCAACGCGGTGCCGCTGGCTGTAGTCGAACCCGACCGTTTCGACATGGGCGAACCGATCGAGCGCCCAGGCGAGACAGGTGGCGGAATCCTGTCCGCCTGAGAACAGAACCAGCGCGCGTTCTTCAGCGATCACGCCTCCACCTCTTCGCCCCAATATGAACATGCCTCGCCGCTGCTGTCCCGAAAGACGCTGACCTTGGCGAGATTGGCGATTTCCGGTCGAAGCCGCACCCAGATCCAGCGGCAGAGATTCTCCATCGTGGCAGGCCCGAGGTCGTTGATTTCGTCGAGAAAGCGATGGTCGAGGGCATTGCGGGCATCCGCCATGGTCTGTTCAAGCAGGCCGAGATCGACGATCATGCCGGTCGTCGGATCGGGGCGGCCGCGAACGGTGATTTCTGCTCGATAGGAATGGCCGTGAATGCGGCGGCTGGACTCGGAATCGATCGAGCGCTCCAGCGTATGGGCAGCGTCGAAGAGGAACTGCTTGCTGAGCTCGAACATCAGCGAATTCCAATCATCTTGTGCGACTGAAGCGAGAGGCGCCAGCGCGGGTTCTCGGTGCAATAGGAGATCGTTGCCGCCAAATTGGCGACCGCGGTCGGTGAATCCATGGGCTGCAGGAAGAAGTGACGGAATGCCAAGCCTTCGAATTGCTCGGGGCGGGCGGTTTCCTGCGGGTATACCAGCTTCAGCTCATCGCCTTCGCGCAGCACGAGCTCAGCATCGGCTTTCGGGCTGACGCAGATCCAGTCGAGGCCGGCCGGAGCCGCAATGGTGCCGTTCGTCTCGACGCCGACTTCGAACTCGCGGTCGTGTAGGGCGTCGATCAACGCCTCATCCACCTGGAGAAGCGGTTCGCCGCCGGTCAAGACGACGTAGCGTCTCGCGCGCGATCCGGCCCACTCGGCTTCAATGGCGTCTGCCAGTGCCTCGGCGTCGGCAAAGCGGCTGCCTCCGGTGCCGTCCATGCCCACGAAATCCGTGTCGCAGAACGTGCATATCGCTGTTGCGCGGTCCTGCTCGCGACCTGACCAAAGATTGCAGCCCGCAAAGCGACAAAAGACAGCGGCGCGTCCAGCTTGGGCGCCCTCGCCCTGTAGGGTCTTGAAGACCTCCTTGACGGCATATGCCATCTCAGCTCACCGCGCCTTCTCGAAGCTGGGCCGACGCGGCTCGTCGCTTCTTGCGCAAGTCCGACTTCACCAGGTTCACCAGATAGTGCTTGAGAAGGGCGACGTCGCGATTGACGTTCTGGAGCGCATTCCAGCGGCGAATCTCCCCGCCCAACTCCCATTCGCCTTCGGTCCAGGCGGTCCGGCCCTTGAGGCACTGGAGCCCTATCTGAAATTCGTCGGTGCTTCGCGCGCCGGCGCGCTGTGCCAAGACCTCCATCACATCGCCCATGGCCTGAATGCCGGCGCCGTGGAGGAGGCGGGAGGACGATGGTTCTTGGCCGTACCAGGCCTCAGGGAAGACCCGCTTCACGGCCTCAAAGAAATTGGAGATGAGCCGGACGCATTTGTCCGCTCCCTTGGGTAAATTGACGAGCTCTCGCATGACGCCGTTTGAAAGCGATTCCATGATGATCTTCTGCATCACGGTGTCGGCGACAATGCCGTCCGGGCAGGTGTGCTGCTTGATATAGCCCTTCAGGGCCGTGTGCTCGAAATTGAGGCGAGCGGTCAGGTCGGCTGCGGTTGAGCGGCGGCTCAGGCGGGGCGGGAGGTCGTCCACCATCGGCAGCAGTTCGTAGATGAGCGACTTCGGCAAGGGCTTCGTATTGTTGATGAGGACGAATTGACGGCGCAGTTCTGCCTCGTCGGGGCAAATCAGCGCCGAAATGAAGATTTCAAAATCCCGGTCGATGTCGACGAGGGCCGACAAACGTTGTTGCCCGTCGACGACGAGACCGGGCGGTCCCTCTCTCACGTCAATCGACAGCATGGCTGACCCATCTTCACGATATTCAACGATGACGTGGTCGATGAAGGCCACCACAATCGGGTTTGGGAGAACGGCGTTCGGCTTCTCGAGATAGTCGCGGATTTCGCGGATGTGCGCCGCCGCTTGCGGGCGCTGGAAGCCACTGATCTCGCCATGCGCGTCGCGGCCGATTCGGTCGATTGCAGCGAAGCGCAACACATCCGCAGCTTTCGCCGCGAAGGTGAGCACCTGATGCTCACTGCTCTGCCGCGCACAAAGGGCGAGATATTTCATTGGTTCGGATGACAGCACGCTTCAGGTCCAATCGTTCGATATGGTCTTTGTAGATTGCGAGGTTGTGGATGCCGCGCCGCTTGTTGCGGTTGCTTCCACGGAAGATAATGACCTCGATCGACGCGTCCGCGCAGATTGCGCACGGACATTGTCGCCAAGGACGTTCAAGGAGAGTCTCGCGATAGCGCCGGGCGAGGCGCGCGAGGGTCGGACTATCGCTGCAGTCTTCGTAAGGCTTCTCTTCGAAGAGCGGTGCGCTGTAGACGAGCACATGGTGCAGGGTCTCCTCAAGGTCGGCTGCGCCCCGGTCGAAGGCGCGTAGCGACCCAAGCGCTGCGCTCTCCATGCGCACCAGATCCTCGGATCTGAACACGCCTTTCTTCACCGATCGCTGCAACTTGGGGTTCTCGATCGCCTGAGGGACGCGGATCGAGGTGAAGTAGCGCAACGCCAGCCCGTCCCCCGGCAGATAATAATTTTGCTTGGCGTCCTTGAACGCGCGGATCAGCGGAGATGTCGTATCGAAGCTCGCGATGTCGTAACCATGGAAGCTGTCGATATCATCGGCTTTGGCAAAGCCAAGGATATGCATCCGGGTCGAGGCCGGGATGGCGCCGCGGATCGCTTCCAAGCATAGTTTGATCTCGGGCGATTTCAACGGAACCATCCCGCCGATTGCGAGGTAGCCATAACCCATTGCAACCAGCCGGCGGGCCGCTTCCGCCATGCTACCCGGAGACCAGCCCTGGATCACGCCAAGCGGGGTAAAATCGGCGTCCATCGCGATCGACTCACGGCGGAACCCGTCCGCATTCTCGAGCGTGATCTCGAAACGGTGTCGGGCGTCTTGGGAGCCGCCTTCCAATCCCACGCCGGCGGGGTCGAAGTCGAAGATGATATGATCCACGGAGCAGCCATGGGTGAAGCCGCATTCATCGTAGAATTCGGCCATTTCCGCGGGCGTGTAGGGGGGCCGATCCTCCTGGACGTAAGTGAACGCGCCGCAATCTCCGAAGATATCGAGATGTGCAAATTCCGGTTTGTCGAGGCGAAGGAATTTGCGCGCGCCGACCAGGGCGAAGCGGCGCGCCTGGCTCGCCGTATACTTGCCTTTGACCCGGTGATCCCCAACAATCCCGCGCGACACCAGCACGCCGTCATAGGGCGCATAGCCCAGGATCTCATGCGGATAGGCGTCATCCCAATAGGGCTGGCGCCCCGCTGGGCTGCGATCAGCAAGGAAATCGAACGCGGGATCCACATAGTCGAGGCTGTCGGCGAAGATGAACTTCATGACGCCGCCTTCGCCAGATCGCGTTCTAGGTGGAGGAGGTGTTCGGTGAGTTTGGTGATGTGCTGCGAGGTCGACTGGATCTCGTTCCAGCCAAGGCCAAGCCCGTCCCAGCGACCGCCGGTCCAGTGGCAATGCGGAGCAATCCGTTTCAGCATCTGACTGACGGCACCAGCCCGGTCCGCACTAGCGTCGGCGCGCAGGATGATCTGGTCCATGAGTGCGCCCATGGCGCGAATACCCGCCGAGTGCATGAGCCGGCTCTGGGTCGCAGGCTTGCCCCAGGCCTCGGGAAAAGTGTCGCGCACCGCCCGCCAATAAATGAGCAGCGCCTCGTACATCGCCTCAGTGTCGGCGCCGTCACCGTTACGCCTATATTGGCCCAAAGCCCCCATGGCCGATCGTAGGCTGAGACGCATGATTTCGATCAGAGCCGCATCGGTGATGATGCCGCCTTTGGCCTTAGCGTTCGACTCCCGCCGGATAAGGCCATGGAATGGCGAAGCCGGGTCGTTATTGAGCGCCTCGCACAAGGCGCTGGGCAGCCGACGCGCGGCAAGGTCGCGGGGCAGCAGAACGCTAACCTCTGGGAGCAGTTCGTTGATCAGCCTTGTCGGCAGAGGCTTGGCCTTGTTGACCAATATGAACTGCTCGCGCTGCGTTTCCAGTTCCGCCGAGACAAAGCCGACGACCGGGACGGCGATCGACCTGTCCTTGGCTTGGGCGAGCGCGAGCGAGCGCTGCTGCCCATCGACGATCCAGGCTGCGCGCCGTCCTTCCGGATAGATCGGGATGGTCAGCGTGCCGGCGTCGCCGACGTCGCAGATGTTACCGGGCTTGCGCCCGCGGGCCGACGCGAACTCGATCTCGGGCGCCATCGCCAGGATGATCGCATTGGGGAACAGCACTGGGCCGCTGTCGAGGAAGGCGGTGATCGCATTGACGTGCTGGCGGATCTCACCCCGCTGAAAACCCTTCAGCTCTTTGTCATCGCGCTGAATGCGGCTGATGTCGGCAATCCGCGTGATGTCTGAGCCGAGCAAGAAGAAGGCGAAGACGTCCGTCCCCTTTCCCTGCGCGGCGCGCACCGCGCGCACCGAAAGATACTCGCGTCGCGTCATGCTCGTTCGGTCCGCACTTCACGGGCAAGCGTAGCGAAGCGCCCCTGCTCGCAGGCGATATGGAGCTGATCGCGAAAGAGACGAAGCAGGCGGGAAGAGCTGCCGCCAGCAGCCTCCCAATGCTGATGGAGCAGTGCCCGCAATGACTCGTCGTCATGCCGCGCGCGCGCAACGCGCGCCGGCGCTTGCCAGCCTTGGGTCGCGCGGCGAACGGCATCCGCATGCTCCGCCTCCGAGCGTCGGTCGTCCGGCACCGCGATCGCCTGCGCGAAATGATGGAGGGCACGGCTGGCAAAGTCGCTGCGGGTACCGCGGATCGGACTGTCGGCTCCCTCGAGCCGGTCATCATAAGGCATGACACAGGCCCGCAATTGCGGCGCGATTCGCTCAAGCGGCGCGCCAGTGAACAGGCGCAATCGGCCGCGCGCCTGGTCGTCAAGACCGACGAGATCGGCCTCGATCATCCCGATATAGCTCTCCGAAAGCGCCGCGCAGACCAAGCCTCTCGAAGATGCGACGGACGCGGCCAACGAAACCGCGAATGGCGATGCCTGGTTGATCTGTCGCCACCAGGCGGCCGCCGAAAAGCCCTCGCCAACTCGGTCCGCGATGCTGTCGTGGGCATTGGCAAGGATGGTGCAGGCGTACGACGGCACGGTCGCGGATTCGCGGACCAGACCCAAGCCCGCTGAGGCCACGAACAGTTCGGCACCGAGTCGGCGGGCGGCAAGCACGGCTTCCTGAAAGCCGCGACCGGCATAGAGATCTGTCACGGGACGCAGCGCCTTTTCGGAGGCGAGCCGACGGGTCCATTCGGCAACGAGCTTGTCCCGATCCGCATACGGGAGCGAGGCGACGTGGAGTTTCGCGGCGATCGGCTGACGCTTCCGATTGGTGCAGGTTGTGATCACTAGCATGACAAAATACAGCGTCCCCGCCCACTCTTCGAGGCGCATTTATTATTATCCCGTGTCGGCAGGCTTAGCCACATTTATTCTTCCGACTTATCCACAGAAAAATGCTAGAGGAATGTGCTCGCAAGATAGCCCTGCCTCCGGAAGCGCCGTTCTGTGGCAGTGCAATTGAAGAGTGCAGGTTTCGCTGGACTAGCGCGTCGAACCGAGCATTGCTGGTCTGGTGTATCGCCCCTCCGGATGAGGGCGCCCTGCCCCGCCGATCCGATCGGCCGGGCTTCTGGTGGTGGGAGCGACAATGGTGTCGTTCACCTGAGAAGGACCACCACCATGACCAAGTTGAACGACATCCAGCTGATCCTGCTGACCAACTCCTCCACGCGCGACAACGGCAGCCTGCTGCCGGCCGCCGCCTCGATCGCCGACGCGGAGGGTCGCCTGACCAAGGCCATTGCCTCGCTCGCGAAGCGCGGCCTCGTCGAGGAATGCCCCGCGACTGACGCGGCCAGCACCTGGCGGACCGACGGCGATAACCGCTTCGGCATGTTCATCACCGACGCCGGCCGCCTGGCCATCAATGTCGACGCCGACGAGGCTTCCAGGCCTGCGACCACTGGCAAGCCCGTAAAGACTTCTGAGCCCAAACCCGAGCGCCAGACCAAGAACGCCGCAGTCGTCGCCATGCTGCAGCGGGAAGAAGGCGCCACGCTCGCCGAGATGGTCGAGGCGACGGGCTGGCTGCCTCACACGACCCGTGCCGCGCTCACAGGGCTCAAGAAAAAGGGCCATGTGATCGACAAGTGCAAGCGTGGCGACACGACCTGCTACCGCATCACCAAAGCCTGACCATGGCCTCTGTTGATGACCAACTGGCTGCGCTGGCGACCATGTCGCCGGCGCAGTTGCGCTCCGAGTGGCAGCGGCTGACCGGCGGGCCGCTGCCTCGGATCAGCCCCTCGATGCTGCGTCTGGCTCTTGCCTGGGAAACCCAGGCCAAGGCGTATGGCGGGCTGTCCCGGTCCACGCAGCAGAAGCTGGACCAGCAGAAGCGCGGCAAGACCCGCACCAGCCCGGCGCAGCCCGGCATGCGGCTGGTCCGCGAGTGGAACGGGCGTGCCCATGTCGTCCTTGTCGGGGAGGACGAGGTGATCCGCTGGGACGGGCGGGAGTGGCGCTCATTGAGCGAGGTCGCGCGTGCCATCACCGGTACGCGCTGGTCAGGGCCCGCCTTCTTCGGGCTGAAGAAGAGGCTGGCGGCATGAAGACGGTGCGCTGTGCCATCTATACCCGCAAGTCGAGCGAGGAGGGCCTCGAACAGGCCTTCAATTCGCTCGACGCCCAGCGCGAAGCCTGCGCCGCTTATGTGTTGAGTCAGGCCAGCGAAGGCTGGACCGAGCTGCCGGACGTTTATGACGATGGAGGTTTGTCGGGCGGCTCGCTGGAGCGGCCGGCGCTCCAGCGGCTGCTGAGCGACGTTGCGACCGGCAAGGTCGACATCATTGTTGTCTACAAGGTCGACCGGCTGACCCGTTCGCTGCTGGACTTCGCGAAGCTGGTCGAGGCGTTCGACCGGGCGGGAGTCTCGTTCGTCTCGATCACCCAGTCGTTCAACACGACGACGAGCATGGGTCGGCTGACGCTCAACATGCTGCTGTCCTTCGCCCAGTTCGAGCGCGAGGTGACCGCCGAACGGATCAGAGACAAGATCGCGGCCTCCAAGGCCAAGGGCATGTGGATGGGCGGCGTGCCGCCGCTGGGCTATGCGCCCGATGGCCGGACGCTGAAGATCGTCCCCGATCATGCCGGGCTTATCCGGGACATCTATGGTCGCTACCTTGTCCTCGGCAATGTGCGGCTGGTGAAGGAACAGCTTGAACGGGATGGGCTGTTTGCACCCCCTCGCGTCACCGCGTCCGGGCGCGCACTTGGAGGCGGGCCATTTTCGCGGGGTCAGCTCTACACCATTCTCAAATCCCCCATCTACGCCGGCAATATCGGACATCGCGGCGCGATCCATCCCGGCCAGCACGAGGCGATTATCGATCGCGAAACCTGGGACCGGGTGCAGGCCATGCTGGCGGACCATCTCCAGGGTGAGCGCCGGGCGGCTCGCGCGGCCAGCCCGAGCCCACTCGCCGGAAAGATCATCGACGCATCCGCAGCGCCGCTCATCGCCTCCCATGCCTGCAAGGGCAGCAGACGGTATCGCTACTATGTGAGCCGACCAGTCGATAGGGCTGGTAGTCCGACGTTGCGGATACCAGCGCTTGAGATCGAGACGGTCGTGGCGGATTGCTTGGCCCGGGCGTTCGAGGATCCTGTCGGGCTGTCCGCCACGGCGTGGCTCGCGGTCGCCCCAACAGACTATGTGGGTTTCGTGGAGCGCGCGGCGCGATGTGCGACGAAGCTCCAACGCCGGGATCGCCTGATGCTACGTGCGTTGCTAACTCGGGTTCAGGTGTTCGACGCACGCATCGAGATCGAATGTGACAGCAAGGCAGTTGGCGTCGCACTTGGCGTCGGCCAGGCCGGCAACGCACGGCCGTCCTTCATACTCGGATCGGAGGTGAGATTGACCCGCTCCGGACGGGCGATGCGGCTGGTGCAGGGAAATGGCGCATCTCCCGGGCAATTGCCGGAGGCGGCACTTGTAAGGCTGGTGGTCCGGGGCCGCAGCTGGTGGCAAGAGCTCAGGAGCGGGAACGTTACTGTCACGTTGCTGGCAGACCGCGAGGGTATCTGCCGATCCTACGTGACTCGCGTCGTGCGGCTGGCCTTCCTCGCCCCTCCGGTCGTGGACGCAATCCTGGCCGGAGCCCTGCGGGCCGAAGTCGATGCTGGGGCGCTCACCTCGCCGGGCGCGGTGGACATGGGCTGGACAGATCAGGTGCGGCGCCTGATGCCGCGGGGTGAATCCTAGCGGATATTGCGGCGCGCGAGAACCTGAGCCGCCTGAATGAGCAGATTGGCATCGCGTGTCGCTTGCTCGAGGTCGGCGAGATTTGGGTTCATGCCACCCGGTGTAGGTACCGAAATGGCCATCGGGCACGCGTCCTCCATGATCATGCCGGCCGCGGTGCTAAGCCGCAGCACCAGCTCAGTCGCATCGTCCATGATCACACCTCCTGTCACGAGACACGAAGCGGTCATGTGAGCCACAAGTCCAGACGGAGCTTTTTGGATGTCAGGCGGCAGCCTAAGCCCTCGCCTTTGCGCCGCTAGGCGCGCCGGATAGGGCAAGCGATAGCGATAGATTGTTCGTTGCCCTTCGCACAAGAGCGCCGAACTACTGACGCCAAGAAGCGCGGTGCAAGCGCCATTTGCATGCCGTCAGATCAGGATGCCGCGGCCAAGCCGTTCGATGCGGAGATGGTTTACGCCCTCCGTGACGCGCGCCGCGATCAAGCTGGGTCGCGTCATGCGGACGCTTCCGGCGATGCGGGCGAGCCGCCGATAATCGGGTGTGGTAAGCCAGTTGTCGCCTGCTGCCTCGTCGCGCTCGACACGATATAGTCCCGGTGGGATCGCAACCTGATCGACAAGGGCGCGGTTCGCCCCAACATAGTGCCAGCGCTGAATCGCCGCGCTGAGCGTTTCGTCCCGGAACCGCTTCCATAGGGCTGCTGTTTCCAGCGTGGGCCAATCCCCAGCGTCGGCGAATGCGACAATGGCGTCGCTTTCCAGCCACGCCCGCATTCCGGTGCCGTCGAGAAAGTCCGCCCCGCCGAGCTGAACCGCCGCCATCGCGGCGCGGCGCGACGGCAAGCCGGCGCGGACTAGCATCGACATCTTGAAATCCGGCACGCCGGCTTCCAAGGCTGCGGCCGCGCCGCCGACGATCGTGTCCGGCTCCCAGCCTTGCGTCAGGCGCCGAGTTCTCAGCGCCTCGAGCGCCCAGACCAGCTTGTAGGTGAACACGTCCTCGACCAGCTTCATATTGTCCGCGCCGATCACGCCGACATCCGCGCCCGCGACCCAGGCGCGCAGTACGTCGCGCCAATTGCCGGGAAGGTCGGCGTCGGGCGTGAACGGGCGAATGGCGAGCAACCGTTCGGCAAGCGCGACCAGTGCATCACCCAATGCCTCAGCGTCGCCGCGCAAGGCCGCGAGATCGCCTTCGTCGACAAGCGCCGCCAGCTCGTCGGCAATCGCATCGAGCGCAAGCCCCGCTTCCAGTCCGACCCCCATTGCGAAATGACCCTGCCGCTGCAGTGGCGTCGTCGAATTCCAGATCAGCTTGGCGCGCGTTTGCAGGATGAACCGATGGTTGTTCCGCGCATGATCGCCTTCGCGGTCGACCTGCCGCGCCCAAAGTGAGCCCTGCAGCGCCTCGTCCAGAAGCCGGGGCAGATCGTCGCTGTCCGAATCCAGCGCTTCGATCAGCCCGAAGACAGTCGCGTCGAGCTTCTCGACGAGCTGCGACAGCGGTTCTTGCTCGACGGCCTGGTCCGCGTCCCCATCCTCGCCGACGTCATCCGGCGCCTCGTCGGGAGGCAGCCAGCCTTCGCGGGAGTTGGCGAGATATTCCGCGGCGTCGGCACGATCGAAGACACCCTGCGCCGCCATGCGCTCGACGATCAGGTTGATGACCTGAATGAGGCCGCTGCGCAGCTCGCGGTGCCGCGCAGAATTGACCAGTCCGCGCCACGTAGCGAGCCGCCAGTCATCCGGCTCGAACATGACATGGAGCACGAGACCCTCGACGTCGATAAACGCACGGCCGGCCCGGCCCGCGACGTTAGCGAACTCCTCACCCTTGATGAGTTCGCCGGCGCGATAGAGCGAGGGGGCAAGCAGCACGGCCGCGTTGAGATTGAGCCCTTGCGACAGAGTTGGGGACGCCACCGTCACCTTGAGCACGCCGTCGGCTAGCAGCCGCTCGATCTCACGCAGGAAGGGACTGGGTAGTCTGCCGTGGTGGATCGCGACTCCGAGCCTGAGACAGCCGACCGCGGGATGATCCTCGCCGAGCCATTCACGCCCGATCTCTAGAGCGCGGGCAATAGGGGCTTCATCGTCGAGGAGGGGGGGAAGATAGCCACGCGCACAGAGGTCGACGATCGTCGCGCCGTAGCCGATGACCGAGTTGGCCTGGGGCTGGAAAATCAGGGTGCGCTTGTCCTGCTCAGCGAATTCCCACGCCGCGAACAGCGTCAGCTCCTTGGTACTCGTCGGCCGCGCTTTCTTGTGTGGCTTGATCGGGCCGGCCAATTCGACGAACCGCGCGACCCACGGGCCATCGGCTTCGAGGTCGAAGCAAAGTTTGGCCGACTGGCCTTGCCACGCGATTGTTCCGAACCGCTGCCGGGTCGGCCGCCAGTCGGACTCCACCGCGTCCCCCGGTGCATCGGAGCGTATCCAGGCGGTGAGGTCAGTGAGCGGGTCGCCGCCGGGCAGGATCGCCGACAGGCAGACGATCCGGCGGTCGGCATTGTCCGGGCGGCGCAGCAGCCGTTGAACGAGGATCTCGTAACGGATCTCGCGCTCGGTCGGACCGATCAGATGGCCTTCGTCGAGCACGATCAATCCGACATCGTCGATGATGCTCGGATCGGAGCGTAGCGCGAAGTCGAGCTTCTCGGGCGTCGCGATGATGATCTTGTGCGTGCGTAGCGCATCTTCGTCGCCCGGCGACATGCCCGATGCGCCGTATAGCGAAGACACGGAGAAACCGAGCGGGGCAAAGCTATTGCGGAACGAGCGCTCGGTCTGCGCCGACAATGCGCGCAGCGGCGTGACGATTAGTACGCGCCGGCCGGTCGACAGCGTCATCAAGGTGGCCAACTCCGCCACTCTCGTTTTTCCCGCGCTTGTCGGCAGCGCCACGACAAGATCATCGGTCAGGTCGCTCGACCGCCGCGCGGCCTCGCGCTGCGACGGCCACAATTCGACCTCTGCATTCTTACGCGCATAGAGCGAACCTAGGAACAGCCGCCGCAGGTCGGGATACTTCTCTTCGCCGCCCGGGGGAGGATCGTGCGGCAGATTGACGTGGAGCGAGTGCGCCCAAAGATCGTCGATCATGTTGCGGCAGAGCCGCAGCAACCACCAAGCCGGGACGACACCAGCGTTCGCCGCAAGCGCCAGACCCGCGTCAAGCAGCGCTATCGCTTCGACGACCAGCGCCGCCTGGCCGGTCTGGAGCGCGAAGTCATAATAGGCCAGCGCGCGGCAGACAGTCGAACTGAGAATTTCGGCGATAGCCTGATCGGTGTCGATATGATGCTGTTCGAGCGCGAACCACAGGCCGTCATCGCTGAGACTGTCATCGGTCAGCCGCGCGCGCACGTGGCGCCGCAGCCCGTCGAGATCGCGCAGCATCAGCAGGACCAGCGCTGTTTCGGCCGGGCTTTCGTTAAAGCCGCCAGCCCGGTCGCCGAACAGCGAGAAGGCGATCGCCGAGAAACCGGCGAGGTGATAGGCGGCCGCAGCGACCGTGCGGTAGAAGCTGCGCGTCACCGAATCCGGCGTGCCGTTCCGCACCAGCGCCTCGAACGCATTGGCCGCGAACTCGAATCCCTTGCGCCCGATCTCGCTTTCGCCCGCGCGCTCCTTGAGCGCTAGCGCGGCCCGCAGCAGCGCGAAGCCATATTCGGCGAGATCGGTTTCGATCGTGCGGCCGAGTGGCGGCGCGTCCGCGGGAAGAACGCCTTCGCGCCGGATAATCGACCATGCCGCCCCGCGCTTGAGAAGCCCGCCCCACACGCCGTCCTGGGTTGCGTCGACAATAAAGACGATCAGTTCGTCAGGCGTTTCCAAGTTTGCCTGCCTCAACGAATACGCTCCCGATAAACGCACCATGGTCGGGGACGCGAAGATTGATGCTATAGTGGCTTCGATCGCCGCCGGCCCCGTCTAGATCCGCCTTCAGCGACGGCGGCGGCGCATTGCCCGAGAGCGTGAACAGCATGTGGTCGATCCGCCCCGGCGGCAGCGACTTCTGGCCGATCTCGTCGCGTAGCGCCTGGCCGAGCGCCTGATCGTCAACGTCGTTGCTGTCGAGCAACCGATCGGCTACGAAAAGTAGAGATTCCGGCGTGCATCGCCCGTCGTCGCGGTCGAGCGCTTCGCGCGCCTCGGATATCGCGGGTTTCGCCAGCTCCTGGCGGCTCTTGGATTCGCCCTTGAGAAGCCGGAGCTGGCCGCCTTGGGCGACGACGACGCCGATAAAGTCGTCGCCCCTCAGCGCCATGTTGCGGCCGTCCTTGAACCGCAGGCGCTTGACCGGAATGCGGAATCCCAGCGTGTCTTCGGCTAGTAAGGAGGCGAGGATTTCGCCTAGATCGCCCGACCGCGCCCGTTCCTCGGTGGGCATGCGCGTGCGCAGGATTTCCGCCGCCCTCTCGTATCCGAGCCGCGCCGCGTCGGCAGCGATCCGGTCGAGATGATCGTAATGGCTCCTGACAGTCTCGAGCAGCAGCGCCCAGATCTGTTCGCGGCCGCCGGCCTGTTCGGTCAGCAGCCACAGGCGTTTGCGCCCTGTCACTTCTTCGACGCACTCGCACCAGTCCCAATACAACGGCATTTTGTTCCCTCCGGCGGACCTTATGCGCGAGATGGGAACGGTCGAGCAAACGGTACGGGCTTTCCTGAACCGAGGGCTGGTTTCACGCGCACTGTGTAGAGTGCTTAACGGACGTGTCGTGGACGCTGGCTAGATGCCACTGAAGCTCTGCCCGATGTTACCTATGCGTTACCTAGCGCCACGCTAGGTAACAAAGAAATGGCGGAAAACTGGCGCTCCCGGCAGGCTTCGAACCTGCGACCCCAAGCTTAGAAGGTTTCTTCGCCACCAGAGCCGAGAGAGTCAGTCCCCACCTTCGCCCTTGCTTGCCATTCCTCGTAATGCTCTGCCATCGTCGCGCTGGGAGTGGAGGCGAATGGCACGAGCGACCGGGTATTTCCAGATCATCCCGCGGGGCCGGCGCGCTATGCCGATCCTGCGGACGATCCGCCGGTCATCGAGCCGATTCAAGGCAGCGGTCGCGGCGCGTGATACGGTTCGCATGGAGTCGACCTCCGCGCGTGCGTGGACCGCTCTCGCGAGTCTTTTCGAGATATTGCGCAATGCCCAGGACGAGGGAATTCTCGACGCAGCCTACATGAACGTTCCGTCGGGGTTCATGGTCGATCGCGTAGGCGAGCAAGAGCAGGCCGAGATGGTCGCCGCCGCTCGAATCGTTCGATCCCACGCGAACTACCGCTCGATCAGCCTCCGTGAGGCGCTCAACAAAATCGCACACTTCCAAAATGCTGCATCAACCTATCGCATCGATGGGCGCCGCGCGCACTATCTGATCCTCGGCGGTACCCATGGCAGCAGGCGCTGGATTGCCGAAATCCTCCTTTCCAAGCTCTGTCAGGAGAGCTCCAGGGCCGCCCGCTCGATCACCCGACCCTAGCCGGCAAGCAGGCTAGGACGCGGGGGGTACGCGCGCCTATGCGACGATGATTTAGCGCAGCATGGACTGGATCGCTTTCCGCACACCGTTGCCGTTACAGTTACCGGCGTGTCGGTGCTGACGCTGCGTCCCGACGAAATAGCCATGATTAGCAAGATGAAGATTGCAGCCTCAGCCAGCCAGGCATCGCGGGTCGCGAATGTCAGCTTTTCCGCAAATCGCTCGAGAAACCTGCCAGTCCGCTTTCGGCCACTCCTTGCCGTTCTGCGACTTGGTACCGATCCATCATAGCCAAGGGTCGAAATCCGAGTCGTAAGAGCCCTCGCCAAAGCAGTATGCCTCGCCGCCACTCACGTGCCTGCCGCCATATTCATCAGTCCAGAACAGGATCGGTGCTGCCAGTCCACTGCTGGTGGAGTGTCGGCTGCGGACCCAGTGCAGCAACTGCGCAACTGCATCGGTCTGATCATCGTGCCGCGCGCTCGGAAATCCCAACAGCTCGGACTTGAATTCGGCGAGCCATGGCGGGTCATCGGGCAGAAGCAACTGCCCCGCCTCGACCATCGCGCTGACTCCCTCCACGCGCGAAATCTTGTCTCCCTCCGTCTTGCGCGCGATCGGAACGGGCACGCCGGCTTCCGGATATTTCCGCAGCTCGTGGATCAAGGCGATGCCTGACGACTGGTCCTCGACCAGCAAGACCCTTGCCCGATAGAGCCGCGCCAGGCGGATCGCCTGAGCCTTCAGCTCCGGGAACTCCATCCGCTTGCGAAATACATCGATGATGTAGACGTATTTGCCGACGACGATTGCAGTGACGCAGACGGACCAGTCGTTCCGGAGCCCGGCCTTGCTCGCCGTATCCCAGCACTGGACGACCATGCCCCCGCCGGGCGCGTTCTCGAGCTTACCGTAGGATCTGAACCAGGCAGCCTTCAGGATGTTGCCAAGTGCGGGGACCGGATCCTGCTGATACTGGGCTGCGAACGCTCGCGAGCCCATTTCCGCCCTGATCTCCTCCAGCACCTCCAGCGATTCCCGCTGGGGATGGAGCACATCGCCTACCCGGCGAATATGGCTTCGCCCGCGCGTGAGTTGGATCACCTCATCGGCTTGGGCGATCGCCGGCAGCGACAGCTGCCTGAACTTGCCGGTCTCCAGCATCGTCCCCGCTAGATCATATTGATGGAGACGCTGCATCACGCAGATGATGGCACCGGTTGCCTTGTCGTCGAGCCGCGACGCCAGCGTCCGTTTGTACCACTCGTTGACCGCCTCCCGGACCGTGTCGGAATCCGCCTCGTCAGGCTTGATGACGTCGTCGAGAACGATGATGTCACCGCCGCGGCCCGTGATTGTGCCGGTGACTGATGTGGCAAGGCGTCCGCCGCCTGCGGTCGTCTCGAAGTCGTAGGCCGCGGACCGCTTGGCCGAGATGATCGTCCGCGGGAACAGCTCGCGATACCAAGGCGCTTGCATGATCGCGAGGCAGTCCCGGGCGAGCTTGGCCGACAGCTCGTTCGAGTAGCTCACACAGACGAAATTGAGCTTCGGGTTCTGGCCCAGCATCCAGGCAACCCACGCAATCGAGATCGCCTTGGACTTGCCGTTGCGTGGCGGCAGCGAGACGAGCAGGCGGCGGCACCTTCGGTTCGCAACGCGGTGCAGTTCATGGGCGATGGCATCGAAGTGCCAGTTCCAAAGGAGCGGTTCGCCTGCGCTGACCCAGGCAAAGGCCTTCCGCAGAAAAGCACCAAAGTCCTGACGCATGTAGGCGAGGAGCAAGGCGTGGGGATCGTCGACGGGCTTACGCATTGTCGTCCCCCTCGTCATCGGTGGGCGTGGGGTCAGGCGCAGGAGGCAAGTGGCCATCTTCGCCACCACTCTCAGCTACGAGGCCGTCTTCGTCTTCCTCCTCCGCCTCCGACGCCAAAAGCTCATCGAGGAGTGTCTGGTCCTGCGCCGAGAGAGTCTTCGGTCCGGCACGACGATCCTCCACCCCGAAGATGTTCAGGATCATTGGAATCAGGAGCGCCTGGGCCTTGATATCCCCGTTCGCGGCGCGGCGGCACAAGGTCGCCATGACAAGGCGCTGCTGACGTCCCTTCTTGCTCCAGCCATCCTTCCCAGTGACCGTGGCAGTCGCATTGAGCTCAGCCTCAAGATCGGTCTTGAGCCCCTTGTGACCCTTCTCCTTGCCACGCGGATTGCCGGACTCGCCGGGCTTCCAACGGCTGTGCTTTGGAGGCTTGCCGTAGCCGACCTCATAATCATCGTTGTCGTCAGACATCGGTCGCCTCCTCGCTGGCGCGATCGGCAGCGACCTCGTCGAAGGTACGACCATCGGCGTGAATGGCAGGGCGGCCGGTGACCTTGCAAAGCCGCTTGAGCGCGGTGTCGACGTAGAGTGGATCAATCTCGACCGTGGCGCAGCGCCGGCCGGCGTGATGGGCCGCGGCCGCGGTCGTCCCTGAGCCGGCGAACGGGTCGAGAATCAGATCGCCGGTGTTCGAGCAGTCGCGGATGGCGTCGATCACCATGGCGGTCGACTTCACGCTGGGATGAGCCTCCAGATCCTCCTGTCGGCCCTTTCTGAACTGGGCAGCACCGTCGTACCGCCAGATATTGGTGCGATAGCGCTGCTGGCCGAGTTCAAAATTATTGGTATGTCGACCGCGGCCGGACTTGAACACGAGGATCAGCTCGTGCTGGCTGCGGTAGAAGGCGCCCATCGCACCCGAACCTTTGTCCCAGACAACCAGCTGCTTGAACTCTGTGTAGACGCCGTCGGCCGCGTCCTGCATCTGGCGCGCGTGCCGCCAATCTATGCAGTGATAGTGGATCGAGGCCGCACGGGAGAACTGGACGCAGTTGCGGAAGATCCGGCGGAAGAATGCGATCAGCTCCGCCGGGCTCTGCTCGCCCGACATCATCTCGAACTCGCGATGCCGGATCTTGCCGAGACCCGACACGTGCCCGTTGATGCGCACACCGTAGGGCGGATCGGAGAAGATCATGTCGGCAAGCTCGTCGGCAAGCAGCGCCTCATAGCTCACCGTGTCGAGCGAGTTGCCGCATAGGATCCTGTGCGGCCCAACATGCCAAAGATCGCCGAGCCGGCTCACCGCTCGCGCGTTGGGATCCGGCAGCTCAATGATCTCATTGGGTTCCGGCTCGGAGACGATCGAGAAGTCGAGATCGTTGGTGGTGAACCCGGTGACTTCGAAGTCATAGCCGCTGTCGAACAGGAACTTGAGTTCCTCGGCCACGATCTCGGCATCAAAGCTGCTCAGATCCGCCAGCTTGTTATGGGCGAGGATGAAGGCGCGGCGATCGGCCTCGGTCGCGAAGCTGGCCCGGATCACCGGGACCTCGTCCATGCCGAGTTCGCCTGCCGCCTCCCACAAGGCGTTGCCGGCGAGGATCATGCCGGTCTCCTTGTCGACGATGAGCGCGCCCTTGAAGCCGAAGCGGCGCAGCGAGCTCTTCATCTGGCCGCGCTGCTTGCGATTGTGCCTGCGGGGATTTTGGGGGTTCGGATGGATGGAGCCGTGGGGCACCATCTCGATCTGCAGGTGGTTGGAATTGTCGGCCATGACTGCTCCTTCGAATCAGGGGAGCAATCCACTTATGGGATGGGGGAGGGTCCGCTAAGGACAAGAAATAGGCTGGCTGATTGCCCGCAACTCCAGGCGGTACGGAGCAGGAAGGGTTGGTAGCCCGGTGCTCTCATCGACGATCGCACCATAGCCGGGAAAAAGGTCGCGAAACCGCATCGGTTTGCCAGCATATTTGCGACGCGCGGCACAGATCCAGTGAACTAGCTTGGTCTCGCTAATCCCGGGCTCAAGCAGGTCCACGATTAGTCGAATCACTCTGCCCGCCGTTCCAGGAATCTGAGGGTCATACACGCTGTCCTTGTGCCGCATCGCGACGACAGGTGTGCCCGTAAACTCCTGGCAGAGCGCCATCAGCCCCTCGACGTAGCGACGAAGCAGGCGGTCGCCAGGATTGCCTCGCAAGGCGGTGACCCGTTCGGCAACCTCTCTAGCGGCCTGCTGCACGAAGCAATCGTGATCGGCGAGAAGCAGGGCGTCGGGCGCCAGACCGGCAAGCTTCCGGGCTTGAATGTTGATGGCAAGCTCCAACCAGGGATTGAGCCGCGTTTCCGGTACGTCGATCTTGCGCGGACGAGCCACCGCGCGCTTCAGTCGAGAAAGAGATTCGTTGAACCCCTTCATATCGAGACCGAGCTGCTTTTCGAGCGAATAGCTCTGTTCGAGATAGGTAAGACGGCGCCTCAATTCGGCGACGCGCTTCGCGACGCGTTCCGGATCGGTGACCACGTTGGGATTGTCGGAAATACCGGCAGGATCGTTGCGACGACGGCGCGGCACGTGTTCAAACCTCCGAGCGCGCCATAGCCCAAGATTGCCCGTTTCGCCACGTCGTCCCTGCAACGAGTTGGGGAAAACTCTGCTCGCCCGAGGCAGGGAATTCAGCTTGGGCATTGGCAGTTTTCGGCCAGTTCGTGCCGACCGGCAGCCGCGAAACGGGTCGGTGGGGAGCAAAATTCCCTGCATATTCCCTGCAGTGCAGGGAATTGTGTGAAACGGTACTGCGGCTGGCCGGGTCGGAGAATTCTCGGAATTGCTGGGCCTGTTCGCGCCTTCGATCGACTCTCCGAAGTACCGTGCAGACAGGGAAATGGCGCAGAACTGCGCGACTTTCTCATCCGGGCGTAGAGCAGTCTCTGCAAAGAGAGACTAGGTGGCGGAGCGGGAGGGATTCGAACCCTCGATACGGTTTTGCCGTATACTCACTTTCCAGGCGAGCGCCTTCGACCACTCGGCCACCGCTCCGCATCGAACCCGATCGGTCGCCGCGCAGCGGCGGGCGTGAATCGGGTTCGCAACCAATTCGCACTGGAAGGCGCCCCATCTAGGGAGAGCCGGCGCTCAGGGCAAGCTGGCTGAGATCGCGTCGATCTTCTGCGCCAGAGCGATGTCTTTCGCCGTCACGCCACCCGCATCGTGGGTCGAAAGCAGGATGTCGACGCGGTTCCACACGTTGCGCCAATCGGGATGGTGATCGGCCTTCTCCGCCTCGAGCGCGACTCGGGTCATGAAGGCGAAGGCCGCGCCGAAATCGGCGAACTTCAGGCTCCGGGCGATGCCGCCTCGCTCCGCGTCGAAGGCCCAGCCGGGCAGGAGCGCAAGCGCCTCGTTCCTTTCGGTCTCGGTCAGCACCTCTTCCTCCTTCGTTGTCCTCCCTCTATGTCCCGCTCGATGGCCGACGGTCAAACCTACGCGCCCGACGCGGCGGCGATCGAGCGGCTGGCCGAGGCGGCGATCGCCCGGCTGCCCGAGGGCTTCCGGCGCCACCTCGCCAACGTCGTGCTTCGGGTCGAGGAATTCGCGGACGACGAGGTGCTCGATTCGCTCGGCGTCGAGGACGCGTTCGAGATTTCGGGCCTCTATTCCGGCCGCTCGATGCGCGAGGAAAGCGCCTGGGCTTCGGGCGAGCTGCCGCCGATGATCCACCTCTACCGCCGCCCCCTGCTCGACGAATGGGCCGAGACCGGAGTCGGCCTCGAGGCGCTGATCACCCATGTCATCGTCCACGAGGTGGGCCATCATTTCGGCTTTTCCGACGCCGACATGCACGCGATCGAGGAGCAGGCGGGTTGAGCCTGCTTTCCCTGGAGGACGTGGCCTGCGTCCGCGGCGGGCGGCTGCTGTTCGAAGGCCTCAGCCTCAGGTTGGAAGCAGGCGAGGCAGCGCTCGTCGCAGGGCCGAACGGCGCCGGCAAATCCTCCCTGATCCGGCTGGCCGCAGGCTTGCTCCGCGCCTCGTCCGGGAGGGTGAGCCGGGCCGCAGCCGCGCTGACCGACGAGCGGCTCGCGCTCGACGAGCGCCAACGGCTCGGCGATGCCCTCGCTTTCTGGGTCCCGGATCCCGAACGCGGCATCGCGGCGATGGGCCTCGGGCCGCTCGCCGGCGTGCCGGTGCGGATGCTCTCGACCGGACAGCGCAAGCGCGCGGCGCTGGCGCGGACGGTGGCGTCCGGAGCGCCGCTCTGGCTGCTCGACGAGCCGGCCAACGGGCTCGACGGCGAGGGTCTGGCCCGACTCGAAGCGGCGATGGCGGCGCACCGATCGCAAGGGGGCGCGATCCTCGCCGCCTCGCACCAGCCGCTCGCCCTTACCGGCGCGGCTCAGGTGAAGCTCGGATGACCCGCCTGATCCTTCGCGAGCTGCGCCTGTCGGCGACCGGCGGAGCGGCGCTTCTGCCGCTGGTCTTCTTCCTCCTCGTGGCGACGCTCTTCCCGTTCGCGGTGGGACCGGACGGGCCGCTGCTCGCCCGCACCGGCGGCGGGGCCTTGTGGATGGCCGCCCTGCTCGCGGCCCTGCTGCCGATCGACCGGCTGGTCGAGCCGGACCGCTCGGCCGGCGTGCTCGATCAACTGGCGCTTTCGGGCATCAGCGAAGAGGCAATCGCATTCGCCAAGCTCGCCGGCCACTGGCTCAGCTTCGCGCCCCCGCTGATGCTCGCCGCCATCCCCGGCGCGGCCCTGCTCAAGCTGCCCGCGCAGGCGCTGGTCCGGCTTGAGATCGGGCTGCTCATCGGCACGCCCGGCCTCGCGGCGCTGACTTTGGGGGTCGCCGCCCTCACCGCCGGCCTCAGGCGCGGCGGCGCGCTCGCCGGCCTCCTCGTTTTGCCGCTCGCCGTGCCGCTGCTGATCTTCGGCGCCGGCTATCTCGAGCGCGGCAACGAGAGCGGCGCGCTGCAATTGCTCGGCGCCGTTTCGCTGCTGCTGGTCGCCGGCGCGCCCTTCGCGGCGGGCGCGGCAATCCGGGCATTGCGGGACTAGCGGCTCCAGCGCGCGAAGATCGCGGTCGGCAGCAGCAGGCCGCGCGCTTCCTCGCGCACCGCCATGTCGCCGCATTCCATTTTGCCGCCGAGATCGGCCAGCGCCTGGCTCAGCAACTCGCCGATCGCCAGCGCGGACATGCGCACGGCGTAGACGGTGAGGACGAGGAAGCGGCTGTCGGAGTCGAGCAGTGCCCGGCAGTCGGCGATCAGCCCGGGCAGCCCTTCTTCGAGCCGCCAGATTTCGCCTGCCGGGCCGCGGCCGAACTTGGGCGGATCGAGGATGATGCCGTCATAGCGCCGGCCCCGCCGCACCTCGCGCGCGGCGAACTTGGCGGCGTCGTCGACCATCCAGCGGATCGGCTTGTCATCCATGCCGGAGAGCACCGCATTGGCCTTGCCCGATTCGACCGACTTCTTCGAGGCGTCGACATGGGTCAGCCGAGCGCCCTTCGCGGCCATCGCCAGAGTGCCGACTCCGGTATAACCGAACAGGTTGAGCGCTTCCCCGCCTGGCGCCAATCGCTCGCGCATCCAGGTCCATTGCGGCGCCATGTCGGGGAAGAAAGCGAGGTGGCGGAACGGCGTCGCCTGGGCGCGGAATCGCACCTCCTCCCAGCTAAGGTCCCAGCCGTCCTTGGGGACCGGCCGGTCGAAGCGCCAGCGGCCCCCGCCCTCCTCGTCCGAGCCGGGGACGAACTCGCCGTCCGCGGCCCAATCCGCCGAGGCGGGCGCCCACATCGCCTGCGGCTCGGGCCGGATGAAGCGATAGCGGCCGTAGCGCTCGAGCTTTCGGCCGTGGCCGCTGTCGACGAGGCCGTAATCGGCCCAGGGCTCGGCAATCAGCGTTTCGAGCGTCACGCCGCGCGCACCGCCGGAACGCCGATCGTCGCCCGGGCGAGCGGCCCGGCGATCAACTTCGCGCCCGCCGCCCGGAGCTGGTCGAGGGTCACCGCCTCGATCTCGCGCACCACCGTGTCGGGCTCGTCGAGCCGGCCGTAGAGCGAGAGCTGGCGAGCGACGTAATTGGCCTGGCCCCAGGCGGTTTCGAGCGACATCAAAAGGCCGGCCTTGGCCTGCGCCTTGGCGCGCTGAAGCTCGCGCTCGGTCGCGTCGACCGCAGTTTCCGCGATGACGTCGGCGATCAGCGCCGCCGCGGCCGCCGCCTCGCGCGGCGCGGTCGCCGCGTAGAAATAGAAGAGGGCGCCGTCGCGATAGGGCTGGAGCTGCGACCAGACCGAATAAGCGAGGCCCCGATCCTCGCGCACCGCCTGGAACAGGCGCGACGAGGCGCCCGATCCCACCACGTCGGAGAAGAGCCGCGCCGCGTGATAATCGGGAGCGCCGATGGTCGGGGCGGCATAGGCGCCGGTGAGATGGGCCTGGTCGGCGCGCGGCCGGCGGGTGCGGGCGGTCCCGGCGAACCGGGCCGCCTCCGCCGCTTCGAGCGTGCCGGCGCTGAGGCCGGCGAAATGCCGCATCGCGAGCGCCACCAGAGCCTCGTGATCCACCTTGCCGGCCGCAACCAGATAGAGGTTGCCGGTACGATATTGGTCGGTCCGCCAGGCGTGGAGGTCGTCGACTCCGATCGCCGCGATGCTTCCCTCGTCACCGAGCACCGAGCGGCCGAGCGGCTGGTCCGGATAGGCGGCCATCCACAAATCGTCGAAGATGATGTCGTTCGGCGTGTCGCGCGCCTCGCCGAGCTCCTGGAGCACGACCTCCTTCTCGCGGGCGAGATCCTCGTCGCGGAAATGGGGGCGCTGGATCATGTCGGCGAGGATCTCGATGCCGAGCGGCAGATGCTCGGCGAGCAGGCTGGCGGTGAAGCTCGTTCCCTCGCGGTCGGTCGCGGCGTTGAGGTCTCCGCCGACGTCCTCGATCGCCTCGCTGAGCTCGCGCGCCGAGCGGCCGCCGGCGCCCTTGAACACCATATGCTCGAACAGGTGGGCGATGCCGTTGACCCGCGCCGGCTCGTGGCGCGAGCCGGCGTCGGCGTAAAGGCCGACGGCCACGGTCTCGAAGCCGGGCATCGTCCGGCTGGCGACCCTGAGGCCGCTGTCTAGGGTGGTAAGCTTCATCATGAACGCGGGGATTTAGGCGCTCAGGGCTCGGGCGGCAACTTGGGCGCGCCCCGCCGCCTCAGTGCGATCGCATAGATGACGAGCGCGGTGGCGGCGAAGAAGAACCACTGCAAGGCGTAGGCCAGGTGGTTGTTGGGAATGTTCTCCATGCTCGAAGGCTGGCTTGGGACGAGCGGCGCCCGCGCCGTGGCGGCAGTCAGCGTGATCGGTCCCTCCTCCTCGACCGCGCCGAGCCGGCCGGCGACGATCCCCTCGAGCGTGAGGCGGTCCACGGCGTCGGGCCGCGCGGCCCAGCCGAGATTGACTCGAAGGCGCCCGGCGAGCCCTGCGGCGCCCGGCCGGCAGGGGACGACATAGACCTGCCCGACCTCGTCCGCGCCGTTGCGGCCGACATGGATGTCCGGCTCCTGCCCCTGCGCATGGCAGGTAACGAGCGCCCGGCGGAAGCCGAGCGGCGGAAGCGCCGTTCGTCCGTCGAGCAGCGGATCGAGGTCGACCGGGGGCATCGTCGCGGCCTGCGCATATTGCGCGAGCAGGCGCTCCTTCCACTCGGCCCGGTGCAGCTGCCACACGCCGAGCGCGATCATGATGCCCGCCGCGGCGAGCACCACGATCGTCGGGACGATCGGAACGCGCCTCATTGGATCCGCCCCTCGCGGGCGCGGTGCCGGTATTCGAGCGCCAGCAGGAATCCCTTGGCGATCCGCAGCAGTCCGACGGTGAGGATGGCGGTCAGCGGCAGCCACAGGACGACGTGAAGCCACCAGGGCGGGGAGGCGCTGAGCTCGAGCGCGATGGCCAGAGCGACGACGATCCCGCCGACGATGAAGATCAGGAAGGCGGCGGGACCGTCGCCGACGTTGAAGCCGGCGAAATCGAGCCCGCAGGCGCGGCAGGCCGGCGCGAAGGTCGCGAGGCCGGCGAACAGCGTGCGGTTACCGCAGCGGGGGCAGAGGCCCTTGAGCGCCGCCGCCGCGGGAGCTGGTGGTTCGGTCGGAGGCATCGGGGTCCTTCGATACGCCGTTTCGACAGGCTCGCAAGTTACCCTGAGCGCCTGCCTTGGCAGGCAGTCGAAGGGGCGACTCAGGATGAGCGGTTTCCTACCCTATCCGCTCATCCCGAGTAGGGACTGAGCTTGGCGAAGGCCCGTATCGAAGGACGCCTAGTGATATTCCGCGCCCCAGCCGCCCCAGACGTAGACGCACAGGAACAGGAACAGCCACACGACATCGACGAAGTGCCAATACCAGGCGGCCGCCTCGAAGCCGAAATGCTGCCGCGGCGTGAAGTGGCCCTTGTAGGCGCGGATCAGGCAGACGGTGAGGAAGATGGTTCCGACGATGACGTGGAAGCCGTGGAAGCCGGTCGCCATGAAGAAGGCCGAGGTGTAGATATTGTCCTTAAACCCGAACGGCGCGTGGGCATATTCATAGGCCTGGATCGAGGTGAACAGCAGGCCAAGGGCGATCGTGCACCACAGCCCCTTGATCAGCCCGTCGCGGTGATTGTGGATCAGCGCGTGGTGCGCCCAGGTGACCGTGCAGCCGGAGCAGAGCAGGATCAGCGTGTTGAGCAGCGGCCAGCCGAACGGGTTGAGCACGTGCATATGCTCGGGCGGCCAGACCCCGCCGACGCTCTCCGCGGTCGACGGGAAGAGCGAGGCGTTGAACCACGCCCAGAACCAGGCGACGAAGAACATCACCTCCGAGGCGATGAACAGGATCATTCCATAGCGCAGGTGGAGCTGGACGATCGGCGTGTGATCGCCGGTGTGCGCCTCGCGCACCACGTCCATCCACCAGGACAGCATGGTGAAGAGGATCCCGATCAGGCCGGCGCCGATAATGTACGCGCCATAGGGCAGATCGTGCATCCAGCGGACCATGCCGATGAAGAAGGCCATCGCCGATATGGAGCCCACCAGCGGCCACACGCTCGGATTCACGATATGATATTGGTGGGTCTTCGCTCCGGCCATTTTCCGTCCGTCCTTGGGCTTTGCAGGCGTCCTCTAGCTTCCGCTCGGGCGCCGGTCCACTGGGTAAAAGGTATAGGAAAGGGTGATCTCGCTTATGTTCCGGGCGTCCGGATCGTCGAGGATCTTGGGGTCGACGAAGAAGACCACCGGCATCTGCACTTCCTGCCCCGGCCTCAGCGTCTGCTCGGTGAAGCAGAAGCACTGGATCTTGGTGAAATATTGCCCGGCCTGGCTCGGCGTGACGTTGAACGTCGCGGTTCCGGTGACCGCGTGGTCGGAAAGGTTGCGGGCGGTGAACAGGGCGATATTGCGCGCGCCGATCGCGACGTTGCGGTGGGTGTCGACCGGCTCGAACCGCCAGGGCAGGGAGGAGCTGTGGTTGGCGTCGAAGCGGATCGAGATCATATGGCCGGCATCGCCCGGCGCCTGGTCGGTCGCGGCGCGCCGCGGAGTGCCGGCGAAGCCCGTCACCTGGCAGAACATGCGGTAGAGCGGCACGCTCGCATAAGCGACGCCGACCATCGCCGCGACCAGCAGGAAGGCGAGCAGTCCGGTGCGCGCGTTGCGGTCCAGGGCCCGGATCATTCGCCCATCCCCATGCGCACGAGGCTGATCGCATAGACGAGGATCACGAACGCGCCGAGCAGCAGGGCCATGATCAGCGCGCGCTGCCGCTGGCGGCGGCGGACCTGGTCGGCGAACGGCTCGGGCGGCGGCGCGGGCCGGACCCCCTCGAGCGGATCGGGGCGGCTCACGAGAGCAGCCAGCGGTCGGCGACGAGCGCGCCGAAGATCGTGAACAGGTAGAGGATCGAGTAGGCGAAGAGCTGCTTCTCCGGCTTCATGCCCTTGGGCTCGGTCGCCTTGTTGGCCAGGACGCGGAGCGACAGGACGAGGAAGACGAGGCTCAGCGCAGCCGCGGCGACGCCGTAGAGCGGGCCGGTCAGGCCGAGCGGCCACGGCGCGACGGCAGCGGCGGCCATCGGCAGCGTGTAGAGGACGATCTGCAGCCGCGTCGCCTTGGGCCCGGCGACGACGGGGAGCATCGGCACGCCGGCCGCGGCATAGTCCGAGCGGACGAACAGCGACAGCGCCCAGAAATGCGGTGGAGTCCACAGGAAGATAAGCGCGAACAGCAGGATCGGCAGGGTCGCGACGTCGCCGGTCGCCGCGGCCCAGCCGATCAGCGGCGGAAAGGCGCCGGCCGCGCCGCCGATGACGATGTTCTGCGGCGTCCGGCGCTTCAGCCAGACGGTGTAGACGATGACGTAGAACAGGATCGAGACGGCGAGGATCGCTGCCGCCAGCCAGTTGGTCGCGACGCCCATCAGGATGACGGAGAAGAAGGACAGGCCGACGCCGAAATGGAGCGCGGTCTGCCGGTCCATCCGCCCCGCCGGGAGCGGGCGCGAGGCGGTGCGCTTCATAAAAGCGTCGAGATCGGCCTCGTACCACATGTTGAGCGCCGCGGCCGCGCCGGCCCCGAGCGCGATGCACAGGATCGCGGTGAAGCCGAGCACCGGATGGATGTTCACCGGCGCGACCAGCAGGCCGCACAAGGCGGTGAAGACGACGAGGCTCATCACCCGCGGCTTGGTCAGCGCGAGCAGGTCCCGCCAATCGGCGGGGAGAGCGGTGTCGGTCGAGGCGGTCACGGTTGTCATATAGGCTCGGCGAGACGGTCCTTCGATACGCCGTTTCGCCAGGCTCAACGGCTACTCAGGATGAGCGGTTTCCCCTCGACACTTCCCTACCCGCTCATCCTGAGGAGGGACTGAGCCCGGCGAAGGCCCGTATCGAAGGAAGGCCCGTATCGAACGACCGCCGTCAATCCACCCTGGGCAGAGTCTCGAACTGGTGGAAGGGCGGCGGGCTCGACAGGGTCCATTCGAGAGTCGTCGCGCCTTCGCCCCACGGATTGTCGGGCGCCTTCTTGCCGGCGATCAGCGACCAGACGATGTTCACGAAGAAGAACACCATCCCGATCGCCATGATCGCATAGCCGATCGAGGCCACCTCGTTCCAATGCTGGAAGGCCGGCGTGTAGTTCGGAACGCGCCGCTGCATCCCCTGCATGCCGAGGAAGTGCATCGGGAAGAACAGGATGTTGACGCCGATGAAGAAGGTCCAGAAATGGAGCTGGCCGAGCAGCTCGTTATACTGGCGCCCCCACATCTTGCCGAACCAGTAATACCAGCCGGCGAACAGCGAGAAGACCGCTCCGAGCGAGAGCACGTAGTGGAAGTGGGCGACGACATAATAGGTGTCGTGCATCACCGTATCGACCCCGGCATTGGCCAGGACGACGCCGGTGACTCCGCCGACGGTGAACATGAAGATGAAGCCGAGCGCCCAGACCATCGGGGTCTCGAACGTCAGGCTTCCGCCCCACATCGTCGCGATCCACGAGAAGATCTTGATGCCGGTCGGCACCGCGATGACCATCGTCGCCGCGGTGAAATACATCTTGGTGTTCACGTCCATGCCGACGGTGAACATGTGGTGGGCCCACACGACGAAGCCGATCACGCCGATCGAGACCATGGCATAGGCCATTCCGAGATAGCCGAACACCGGCTTTCGGCTGAAGGTCGCGACGATCTGGCTGACCATGCCGAAGCCCGGCAGGATCATGATGTAGACTTCGGGGTGGCCGAAAAACCAGAACAGATGCTGGTAGAGGATCGGATCGCCGCCGCCGGGCGCGTCGAAGAAGTGCGTGCCGAAATTGCGGTCGGTGAGAAGCATGGTGATCGCGCCCGCGAGCACCGGCAGGGCCAGCAGCAGAAGGAAGGCGGTGACCAGGATCGACCAGACGAAGAGCGGCATCTTGTGCAGCGTCATGCCCGGCGCGCGCATGTTGAAGATGGTGGTGATGAAGTTGATCGCGCCGAGGATCGAGCTGGCGCCCGCGAGGTGGAGCGCGAAGATGGCGAGATCGACCGAGGGGCCGACCGAGCCCGAGGTCGAGAGCGGCGCGTAGACCGTCCAGCCCACTCCGGCGCCGAGGCCGGTGCCGCCGGAGACGAACGAGCTCGACAGAAGCAGGATGAAGGCGGGCGGAAGCAGCCAGAACGAAATGTTGTTCATCCTGGGGAAGGCCATGTCGGGGGCCCCGATCATGATCGGAACGAACCAGTTGCCGAAGCCGCCGATCATCGCCGGCATGACCATGAAGAAGACCATGATCAGGCCGTGGGCGCTGATCAGCACGTTCCACATGTGAAGCGATTCGTCGAACGTCGCCTCGGACATGCCGAGGAAGGAATGGAGCATGTTCGCCCAGGTGCCGAGATACTGGATCCCCGGCTCGGCCAGCTCGAGCCGCATCAGGCCGGAGATCGCGCCGCCGATGATCCCCGCGGTGACCGCGAAGATCAGATAGAGCGTGCCGATGTCCTTGTGGTTCGTCGACATGAACCAGCGGACGAAGAAGCCCGGCTTGTGATCGGCGTCGTGATGCGCGTCGTGCCCATGATGGGCTTCGAAATGGACGGCGTTTGCGGTGGTGTCGGTCATTTCTCTTCTGCCGCCTTATCTGGTCGCGCCTTGGTTCGTGACGGCCGGTGCCTCGGTCGCCGCGACAACATTGCCGGGTGCTGGGGTGGAGGCCGTGCCTTCCGTCGCCGAGACGGTGGTCGCCGGCGCCGGCGGGGACGCCGCGGAAGGCGCGGCTCCGGCCATGTGGCCGCCCTTGGAGGCGATCCACGCCCGGAATTGCGCCGGGGTGACGACTTCCACCGCGATCGGCATGTAGCCGTGGCGGGCGCCGCACAGCTCGTAGCAGACGCCGTAGAAGACTCCGGTGCGGTCGGCGCGGAACCAGGTCTCGTTGAGCCGGCCGGGGACGGCGTCGATCTTGGTCCAGAAGGCGGGGACTCCGAAGGCGTGGATGACGTCGTTGGAGGTCACGATCACCTTCACCGTCGCGCCTACGGGCACGACGAGACGCTCGTCGACCGCCAGCTGGCGCGGCTCGTGGCCCGCATCGGCCTGCGCGTCCGGAAGCATGTTGGACACGAGGTTCACGCCGAGATCGGGATATTGATATTCCCAATACCATTGGTTGCCGATCGCCTTGACCGTGACGTCCGCGCGCGGCGGATCATATTGGTGGGCGAGCAGCCGGATCGAGGGCACCGCGATCATCACCAGGATCAGCACCGGAACCAGCGTCCAGACGATCTCCAGCACGGTGTTGTGGGTGTTGCGCGACGGCACCGGATGGGCGCTGCGGCGGAAGCGGAGGATGACGAAGCCGAGCAAAGCGAGCACGAACAGCGAGATGACCGTGATCAGCGGGGTGAGGATAATGTTGTGGAACCACGACGCCTCCTCGCCGATCGGGCTGAACTGCTGCTGCAGGCCGATCGCGTCGGTCGGCTGGCCGATGCCGGGGGTCGGCGCGGTAACCGCCGGGGCCGCAACGCTGTTGCCCGCCGGCGCCGCGACCGGCGCCGCCGCGGGGACGGCGGTGGCGGGAGCCGTGGCGGCCGGAGCGGCGGGAGCGGTTGTCGCGAGGGCTGCCGTGGGGGCCATCCCGAAGGCGGCGGCGACGGCAACGAGCTTCAAAAAGGTCTTCATCTAGGCCCCTGTGGGTCCCGCCCGGTGGGCGGCTGGATTCGGGCGCCCGGGGGCGCTTGCGCGCGCCTTATAGGCAGCGGTTTTGCGTCTCTCAAGCAGGATAACCGCTCCTTCGGACCGCTTGAAGCCCGCGCTTGCGCTCCCTATCAACCGGGGAGCCATTCCGGCCCCGGGGAAGACGAATGACGGAAGCGGAGGTCCTGGACGAGTTCCGCGCCGCCGGCGCCCTGCTCGAAGGGCATTTCATCCTTTCCTCCGGGCTGCACAGCCCGCTTTACCTGCAATGCGCGCGCGTGCTGATGGATCCGGCCCGCGCCTCGCGCCTCGCCGCGTCGCTCGCGGCTTCGATCCCGGCCGAGCTTCGCGCGCGGATCGAGATCGTCGTCTCCCCGGCCATGGGCGGAGTGATCGTCGGCCATGAAATGGGCCGCGCGCTCGGCGTCGAGGCGCTGTTCGTCGAGCGGCCGTCGGGCACGTTCGAGCTCCGCCGCGGCTTCGGCCTGCGCCCCGGTCAGAAGGTGCTGCTGGTCGAGGACGTCGTCACCACCGGCCTGTCCTCGCGCGAGGCGATGAAGGCGATCGCCGAGGCAGGCGGCGAGGTCATCGCCGCCGCCGCTCTGGTCGACCGCTCGAACGGCGCCGCCAAGCTCGGCGTGCCCTTCTTTCCGCTGATCCGTCTCGATGTGCCGAGCTACGAGGCGGATCGGCTGCCGAACGAGCTGGCCGCTCTCCCCGCGGAGAAACCCGGGAGCCGCAAGCATATCCTGAGCGAAGTCGAAGGGAGCGCGTGACCCGGCCCCTTCGCCTTGGAGTCAACATCGACCATGTCGCGACGATCCGCAACGCGCGCGGCGGGATCTACCCGGATCCGATCCGCGCCGCCGAGATCGCCCAGGCTGCCGGAGCCGACGGGATCACCGCCCATCTGCGCGAGGACCGGCGCCACATCGTCGACGACGACATCGCCCGGCTGATCGGAGCGATCGCTCTGCCGCTGAACCTCGAGATGGCGGCGACCGAGGAGATGGTTCGGCTCGCCCTTCGCCACCGTCCGCACGCCGCCTGCATCGTCCCCGAGCGGCGCGAGGAGGTGACCACCGAAGGCGGGCTCGACGCCGCCGGCCGGCACAATCACCTCCAGCCTTTGATCTCCCGGCTCGCCGACGCCGGAATCCGGGTCAGCCTGTTCATCGAGCCCGATCCCAGGCAGATCGAGGCCGCGGCGATGCTCGGCGCCCCGGTCGTCGAGTTCCACACCGGCCGCTATGCCCATGCCGAAGGCGAGGCGCGCGCGGCGGAGCTCCGGCGAATCGCGGACGCCGCGGCGCTCGCGGCCAAGAATGGCATCGAGCCCCATGCCGGCCACGGCCTCACCTACGACAATGTCCAGCCGATCGCCGCGATACCGCAGATCGCCGAGCTCAACATCGGCCACTTCCTCATCGGCGAGGCGATCTTCACCGGCCTCGACGCGAGCATCCGCCGGATGCGCGCGCTGATGGATGAGGCGCGGTGATAGCCCCTCTCCCATTTAGGGAGAGGGAGGGGCCCGCCGCGAAGCGGTGGGAGGGTGAGGGCACGAACCTCGCCCGCTCTTGCCCTCACCCTTCCCAAATCTTCGATTTGGGCCCCTTCCCTCTCCCTAAATGGGAGAGGAATAGATGATCATCGGCCTGGGCTCGGACCTCTGCAACATCGAGCGGATCGCCAACTCGCTCGATCGCTTCGGCGAGCGGTTCGTCAACCGCGTCTTCACCGACGTCGAGCGCGCCAAGGCCGAGAAGCGCCCGTTCACCCGCGCCGGCACCTACGCCAAGCGCTTCGCCGCCAAGGAGGCGTTCTCCAAGGCCGTCGGCACCGGCTTCAAGCGCGGCGTGTTCATGAAGGACATCGGGGTGGTCAACCTGCCCTCCGGCCAGCCGACGCTGGCGCTCACCGGCGGGGCGAAGGAGAGGCTTGACGCGCTTGTGCCGCCGGGCCACCTCGCCCACATACATCTGACCATGACCGACGATCATCCCTTCGCGATGGCCGTCGTGATCGTCGAAGCCTTGCCCGAGGAGCCCAAGCCTTGACCGATCCCGACCGCACCGGCGCGGCCGTAGCCGCCAGCGAAGTCGTCGCCCCGCCCGCCGCGGCCGGCGACGCGGCCGCTGTTCCGGCCAGGAAGGGCACCGACTGGTGGGGGGAGATCAAGGCGATCTTCTGGCTGATCCTCGGCGTGCTCGCCTTTCACAGCCTGGTCGCCAAGCCCTTCTACATTCCTTCCGAATCGATGATGCCGGGCCTGTTGGTCGGCGACAGGCTGGTGGTCACCAAATATCCCTATGGCTGGTCCTGGGTAAGCCCCAGCTTCCACGTCCTGCCGCACTTCCAGGGCCGCCTTTTCGGTCACCTGCCCGAGCGCGGCGACGTCGTCATCGTCACGCCGCCGGGCGGAACGTCGGATTATATCAAGCGGGTGATCGGCCTGCCCGGTGACACGATCGAGGTGATCGACGGCACCGTCTATCTCAACGGCCGCCCCTTGCCGCGGCAGCAGCGGGCGCCGTCGATGATCCCCGTCGACGCCAACACCCCCTGCGTCGGCGACGCCTTCGGCAATTATATCGTCGCCGGGCCCGATGGCCGGTCTTATTGCCGCCTGCCCATCGTCCGTGAAACCATCCCCCTGACCGACGGCGGAACGCGCTCCTACGACACGATCGACATCGGCCATACCGAGGGCGACGATTTCGCGCGGGTGACCGTGCCCGAAGGCCACGTCTTCCTGATGGGTGACAATCGCGACCGAAGCGCCGACAGCCGCTTCTCGATCGCCGCGCAGGGGCTTGGCGGGCCGGTGCCGTGGGAGAATCTCGGCGGCCGCGCGGAATTCCTCACCTTCAGCCTCGACGGCAGCTCGTCCTACTGGAACCCGATCAGCTGGTTCACGGCCCTTCGCGGCGGGCGCGCGGGCACGTCGCTCCACGCCGAGCGCGGGCCTCCGCTTCCAGCGCCCGCGCAATGAGCGAGGACGGGCCCGCGCCTCCCCTCGACGCCCATGTCGAGGAAGCCGGGCCGGTCGAGCTGCGCGATCCGGTCGTCCGCCACGAGCTCAAGCGGGCGGGCGTATGGGTCGGCCTGATCCTCGCCGTCGTCGGCGTGATCGTGCTCGCCCAGCCGCTGCTTTTGATCTTCGCCGGGATCGTTCTTGCTTCGATGCTCGACGGCGGCGCCCGGCTGCTCGGCCGGGTGCTTCCGATCGGACGCGGCTGGCGGCTGGCGATCGTCACCCTTTCCGGGGTCGCCTTCGTCACCTGGACGATCGTCTTCACCGGCACCACCGTGGTCGCCCAGGCCGAGGCGCTGAGCGCCACCCTGACCATCCAGGTCGGCCGGATCCTCGCCTGGGCCAATCAGATGGGGCTGGTCTCCGGCGGAGTCGACGTCCAGCAGCTCGGCGGCCAACTCATGGGCAGCCTCGGGCGGCTCGGCTCGGCGGTCAGCAGCGCGCTCGGTGCGATCACCAGCATGGTGATGATCCTCGTCATCGGAATCTTCATTGCGGTCGAGCCGCGCCTTTACCAGCGCGGCGTGGCCTGGCTTCTGCCGCTCGACAGGCGCGACCGCTTCTACCAGACGGCCGAGCGGATGGGTCACACGATGCGGCGGCTGATGGCCGGGCGCCTCGTCGGCATGGCGGTGGAAGGGGTGGGAACCTGGTTCCTGCTGCTGATCGGCGGCGTTCCGATGGCGACTTTGCTCGGAATCCTCACCGGCCTGCTCGCCTTCCTGCCCAATATCGGAGCGATCGTCTCGGGCGTCCTGATCGTGCTCGCCGGCTTCTCGGTCAGCGTCAACGCCGGGCTGTGGGCGGTGTTCGTCTACCTGATCGTTCAGACCGTCGACGGCTATCTGATCGTGCCCTACGTCGCCCGCAAGACCGTCGACATGGCCCCGGCGCTGGTGCTCGGCGCGCAGCTGCTGTTCGGCGCGTTGTTCGGGATCATGGGCCTCGCGCTCGCGGATCCGATGGTAGCGATGCTCAAGACCGCGCTCGAGCAGAAATCGGAAGCCGACGAGCTGGAGGCGGAGGCGGCGGGCTAGGACGCCGCTTGAATCCAGGCTCGCTCATCCTGAGGAGCCCCTTCGACTGCCTGCAAGGCAGGCGCTCAGGGTAAACTTGCGAGCTTGTCGAAACGGCGTCTCGAAGGACCGTCCTTCGATACGGACCTTCGCGGGCCCCATGAAAGTATTACTTTCATGGGAACCCTCCCAAGCTCAGTCCCTACTCAGGATGAGCGATAGAAAATTGAAAATATTCGCCTCAGCGCCCCGGCCGCCCGCCGCCCGACGGAGCGGTCTGCCCCGGCGCTCCCTGGCCCTGCGCACCGCCGCCCTGCGCTTCCATCTGCGCCTGCAATTGCTGCTGGAGCCGCTGCATCTGCTGCGCCTCGAACGCCTGCGCCTGGCCCGGCGCGATCTGGAGGACCTGGATCTCGAACACCAAAGTGTCGCCCGGCGTGAATCCCGCTTCGGGCGGCGGAGCGCTGGTGACGTGCGTGCCCGGCGGAAGCGAGAGCAGGTAGCGCCCGCCGGCCTGCATATGCTGGAGCCCCTCGCCGAAGCCCGGATAGACCGCGCCGACCGTGCCGACGAACGGCTGGCCGGTGGAATCGCTGTCCTGAAGCACCGGATTGCCGCGGCTGTTGGCGTGGAGCTTGTAGCGCACGGCGAAGGCGTCGGCCGGAGTGATCGTTGGGCCCGTCCCCTGCTGGATCACGCGGTAGCGGACCCCGGAGGGAAGGACGACCTCGCGATACTGGCCGGTCGTCCACCAGGCGAGCCCGGCCGCGAGCGCGACGAGGATCGCGAAAACCGCCCAGAGCTTGAGCACGCTCCCCTTCGGCAGGGGGCGAATCGGGACGGCTGTGACTTCGGACATGCGTAAAGACCCCCAAACGAGAACGGGCGGCGTTTACCGCCGCCCGCTCATGAAGCCAAGCTTCCCCGGCGCTGGCCGGGGCAGGATTTAGCGGACTCCGTCGCGCTCGGCGCGCTTGCGCTCCAGCTTGCGCGCGCGGCGGATCGCCGCGGCCCGCTCGCGGGCGCGCTTCTCGGACGGCTTCTCATAGTGACGGCGGAGCTTCATCTCGCGATAGACGCCCTCGCGCTGCAGCTTCTTCTTGAGCGCCCGCAGCGCCTGGTCGACATTGTTATCGCGAACGATGATTTGCATAAAAGCTCGCCACTCTTCCTTGTTCTGAAAACGCCGGATTGCTGGAAAAATTGTTGCCGCGAGACGAATCCCGCGGCGCAGGGGGAGGCCCCTAACAGAGGCGCCCCCCTAACGCAAGTCAGCCCCGCGCCCGGCGCTTGGGCTGGCCCATCGGCCTGACGGCGTCGGAATGACGCGCGCGGCGCTGCGGGCGATGGCGGCCGCGGTCGTCATGGCGCGGCGCGAGCCGCTCCTCGAAGCTCGGGCCGCTGTCGACGCGCGACGCCTTGATCCGCGCCGCCTCGGCGAGGAAGCCGGCCGGAAGCGGCTCGATCGCGATCTTGTTGCGGGTCAGCTTCTCGATGTCGCGCAAATAGGCCCGCTCATCCTCGGCGCAGAAGGCGACCGCGATCCCGGCCGCCCCGGCACGCGCCGTCCGCCCGATCCGGTGGACATATTGCTCGGCGACGTTCGGCAGCTCGAAGTTGATCACGTGGCTGACGCCCGAGACGTCGATTCCGCGCGCCGCGATGTCGGTGGCGACGAGGATCCGCACCTTGCCGGCCTTGAACTCGGCGAGCGCCTTCTCGCGCTGCGGCTGGCTCTTGTTGCCGTGGATGGCGTTGGCCGGGATGGAGCTTCCGCCGAGCAGCTTCACGACCCGGTCGGCGCCGTGCTTGGTGCGGGTGAAGATCAGCACCCGGTCCATATTGCCCTTCTCGCCGAAGCCCCAGCGGAGCATCATGGTCAGCAGCGACTGCTTCTCGCTCTGCTGGCAGAAGGTGACATACTGGTCGACGCGCTCGGCGGTGGTCGCCTGCGGAGCGACCGAGACGGTCGCGGGATCGGTCAGGAACTGGCCCGCCAGCTGTTGAATCGCCTTGGGCATGGTCGCCGAGAAGAACAGCGTCTGGCGCTTGGCCGGAACCCACTTCACGATCTGGCGAAGGGCGTGGATGAAGCCCAAATCCATCATCTGGTCGGCCTCGTCGAGGACGAGGATCTCGACCTCGCGCAGCGACAAATAGCGCTGCTCGATCAGGTCGATCAGGCGGCCCGGCGTGGCGACGAGCACGTCGACTCCGCGCTCGAGCGCCCTGCGCTGCTTGCCGATCGGAACGCCGCCGAAAGCGGTGGTGACCGAGAGGCGGGCGAATTGGGAATAGGAAGCGGCGCTCTCGGCGATCTGGCTGGCCAGCTCGCGCGTCGGCGCAAGCACCAGCATCCGGCAGGTGGCGGGACGCGGCACGCGCCGGGCGGCGGCGAGCCGGTCGATCGAGGGCAGCATGAACGCCGCCGTCTTGCCGGTGCCGGTCTGGGCGATTCCGAGCAGGTCGCGCCCGGTCAGCACGGTCGGAATGGCCTGAAGCTGGATCGGCGTCGGACTGGAATAATTCTTCGACGCGAGCGCCTGAAGGACGGGCTGCGAAAGCCCGAGCGATGGGAATGACATGGTAATAAAACTCACAAATCATGCGGCGCAGCGCGCAGCCGGAATGGCGCGCGGATACGCGGCGGGTTTTGGTGACCCGCGTGAAAAGGGAAACCTTGGGGAAATGACGAGACGGAGCCTGGGCGGTTAACCCGCCGGTTCACGCTGCATGACGCCTCGCTGGAAGCCATATGCATGCTGCGGCGCACAATGTCAAGGCGCAGCTTGACCTGGTAAGGAATAATCCTTACCTTGGTCTCCATGCACATCACCGAACGCAGCACGCTTACCGCCAAAGGCCAGACCACCGTCCCCAAGGCGGTGCGCCAAGCGCTGAACATTCGCCCCGGCGACAAGATCGCGTTCAGCGTCGACCAGGCGGGCAAGGTCAGCCTGACGCGCGACGAGGCGCCGGGCGAGGACTCCGCGGTCGATGCCTTCCTCGCCTTTCTCTCCGACGACATCAAGCAGCGGCCGGAGGCGGTGTCCGTCCTGTCCGACGAGACGGCGGCGCGGATGCGGGCGCTGAGCGCGGGCATCGATGTCGATCTCGACTCGGACTTCGGGGACGGCGCGGGCCTTTAGATGGCTGTCGCGAACGGCTGGACGCTCTATGAGCACCCGCTCTTCGCCGACCAACGCGACCGCCTGCTCCACACGGTCGAGAAACGGCGCGCCAAGGATCCGCAAGGCTGGCAGGGCAGCGCCGAGGCCAAATTGCTCGCCGCCATCGCCCGGCTGACGCTGGAGATCATTCCCGCCGATCCCGCCGCCGCGCAATTCCGCCAGGGCGGCACGCTCGGCAAGGCGCGCAAGCACTGGTTCCGCGCCAAGTTCGGCAATGGCCGCTACCGGCTATTCTTCCAGTTCAACTCCGCGGCAAGAGTCATCATCTACGCCTGGGTCAACGATGCCGAGACTTTGCGCGCCTATGGCGGCAGGCGGGATGCCTATGCGGTGTTCAAGGCGATGCTCGACAAGGGCGATCCGCCGGAATCCTGGGCCGAACTGCTGAAGGCGGTACGCGGCCGTAAGTAGAGGACGGGGATCGGGAAGCGGTCTTCGTCCCACTAGGGTCCGTGCTCAATCGGCTTCGAAGGATTTGCGTCCAATTTCACAGTCATCCCGGCGAAAGCCGGGACCTATGAACACAGGTCATCGAGGAGACGCTCAGCTTCGGGCGCGCATTTTGCCCGTCCGAGTTTATGGATCCCGGCTTCCGCCGGGATGACTCCCAAGATCAGATGACCGCATCTCAATTTCTAATTGAGTCCGGACCTAAGCCGCCTCGTGCGCCGCTCGCACGCTCTCGATCAGCACGTCCTGCCTGTGCTGCTTCTCGACCGCTTCGGCGCCGCCGCGGGTTTCGTGGAACAGGTCGAGCGCCTTGAGCTCATTGTCCTCGAGCGGGCGGGTGGCGAGGTCGGTATAAGCGTGGCGCGCCGGATCGCTCACCACCTTCCTGAGCAGCGCCTTCTCCCGGCGGAAGCCGCGCCAGTAGCGCCAGGCCTTGAGCGCCGATTCCCAGGCGAATTTCGGATAGAAGACAAAGGCCGGCTCGATCGGCAGGCCCGGCCGTCGCGACAGGCGGCGCTTGCGCCGCACGACTCCGCCTTCCAGCGTGTGGACGCCCTCATTCTCGTAGAGCATCCTGAACTCGTTCAGATATTGCAGCGCCTTCTTCGGCCGCCCGCCCTCCAGCCGCGCGTGGCGCCGGGTCACCGTCTCCATATGCTCCCAGGTGAAATAGGCAGCCCAGGCCGCCTTGTAGGTCTCCTCCCACTCGGCGTCGGACATGACCGGATGGTGAGACACCCGGTGGTGGAGGTCGTATTTGTTGAGGTCGCTGTCCATCCACTCGCCGGCCAGGTGCATGCGCTGGTGGTCCTCGGAGCCCGGCAGGGGCGTGAGGAAGAAGAATTCGAGGATGTCGACCGGAAGCTCGCGCTTGATGATCTCGATGTCGCGAAGGATCGATTCCTTCGTGTCGGCGGGGAAGCCGAGGATGTAGCCGGCCAGGGTGAACACGCCGCGCTCGTGCCACTGCTGGAGCATGTGGCGGTATTCGGTGATCTTGTTCTGCCTTTTGTTGGCGGCGAGAAGGTTGTCCGGGTTGATGTTCTCGAGCCCGATGAAGGCGCGCATCACGCCCGCGCGCTTCGCCTTGTCGATGAAGTTCGGGATCCGGTGGCACAGGGTGTCGACCTGGATGGTGAGGTTGGCCTTCAGCCCCTCCTCCTCGCGAAGCTTTATGAGGCGGTCGAAGAATTCCTCCCAGTGGCGGTTGCGGGCGAGATTGTCGTCGGTGACGAAGAAGGCCTTTATTCCTTGGGCGATATTCTCGCGCACGATCTTCTCGAGGTCGTCGGCGGTGCGGAAGCGGCTCTTGCGTCCCTGGACGTTGATGATCGTGCAGAAGCTGCACTGGAACGGGCAGCCGCGGCCGAGATCGAAGCTCGACCATTGGCCGGAATTCCGCTCGAGCGATTCCTTCGGCATCCAGGGGAAGGGCACGCCGGCGATGCTCGGAAGGTCCTTGAGGTAGTTGTAGATGGGCTTCAGCTCGCCTTTCCAGGCGTCGAGGAACAAGGCGTCGAGCCGCCCCTCCTCGGCCTCCCCGGCGAACAGGGAGCAGCCGATGTCGAGGGCCTCCCGCATTTCGGCAGGAATCTCCTTGAGCATCGACAGGCATCCCGAGACGTGGAAGCCGCCGATCACCACCGGAAGGCCCGCGGCGCGGAACTCGCGCGCGAGGTCGAGCGCGTGCGGGAACTGGTTGGACTGGACTCCCACCAGCCCGATCAGCGCCCTGGAGCCGCGCCGCTCGATGTCGCGGGCGATGCGCGCCGGAACGACATGCTCGTTGCACTCGTCGATCGGATGGAGGTTGAAGCGGACGTTCGGCCCCAGCACGCCGCGTTCGGCGGCATCGCGGGCGAGGCCGTTCAGCGCGGCGAGCGAGTTGGAGGGCAGGATCGTCCGCCACCAGACGATCGGATAGCCGTCGTCGTCATAATGCGACGGCTTGATCATGTAGAAATCGAACTGTTCGGCGCGCTCCACCACGATTTCGTCGATACACCGATTTGCGCGGGGGGAGTAGTCGGTTAGCCTTTATCTACCGAATCGGTGGAGAGACGCCCGATGCACTCCAACTTCGCCGCGCGCTGCCGCGCCCATCTCGACTCCGTGGGGGAGGATTACCGGGCGCACCGCCGCTTCGCCTCGACGGTCGGCTGGTCGATGGTCGCCGCGGGCCTCGCCTGCATCGTCCACGGCCTGCTGCCGGCTTTGTTCACCGACACCGCCAGCCGCACCATCCGCCGCCTTCATGACGTCATCGAGCGCCGCGAGGCGCAGCCAAAGCGCCAGTCCTCGCCCGCCCCCTTGCTCGCCTTCTTCGCCTTGTTCTACGCGGCTTTGCCCTGGGTGGTGGGCGCGCCGACGCCGCTGGCGCTGCCGCTGTCCCTGCTGTCGCTCGCCTACCTGCCCGCTTACTGGTGGAGCGAGCTCGCTAGCCCTCCAGCGGCCCGGGTCGAGCCGCTCTCCTCAACCTAGCGGCACGGGCTCGCTTCGAGAGCCTTCCCCCTGCCTTACCTCCGCGTCTCCGCGTCTCCGCGTGAGCCCAGCCTTCTTGCCTTTGGGCTTTCCTTCCTGTTCCTGCTGTGTTCTAATTCGCGGGATGCGCCCGGAACCGAATCATTTCCGCCAGCGAGGAGCCGCCGGCTCCGGCCCGTTGCGGAAGGCTCGGGATTTTTTGCTTCTTAGGAAGCGGAAACTTCGGAAACTTATTCAGCTCCAATGCCCGATCGCTGAACGGATCGGAGCCGGCCGCTCAGTCCTCCAGTGGCCCGAACCTGGCCTCCCTTTTCTCCAGCCGCGCCCGAAACGCCTCGCCGAGGTCGGCGCTTGCGAGCGTCGCCATGTTCCACGCCGCCACGTCGCGAAGGCCCTCCTCGACCGGCCGGCCGCGGCTGTAGTTCAAATTCCGCTTGGCGCCGGCCACGGCCAGGGGCGATTTGGCGGCGATCGTTCGGGCGATCTCCATCGCCGCCTCGATCGTTCGCTCGCGGTCGGGAAGCAGCCGGTTGACCAGGCCGAGGCGCGCCGCTTCCCCGGAGTCCATCCGCCGGCCGGTATAGGCGAGCTCGCGAAGCACGCCCTGCGGGATCAGATAGCCGAGCCGCTGCAGCGTTCCGAGATCGGCGGTGATCGCCACGTCGACCTCGGCGACCTGGAAGAAGGCGTCCTCGCTGGCGACGCGAAGGTCGCAGGCCGAGGCGAGGTCGACCCCCGCGCCGACGCAGCCGCCATGGATCGCGGCGATCACCGGGGCGCGCGCGGCCTCGATCGCGCCGAACGAGTCCTGAAGCCATTCGATGTGCCGAAGGCGCGCCTCGGCCGCGCGGGCGGCGTCGGTGGCCGGGGCGAACTGGGCGGCGGCATAGTCGAGGTCGAGCCCGGCGGTGAAGTGCCGCCCGCGTCCCGAAAGAACGATCGCCCGAACGACCCCGTCGCGCCCGAGCGAGCGGAAGGTGTCGCCGATGCCCTCGAACATCGCCTTGTCCATGGCGTTGAGCTTGTCCGCCCGCGCCAGCTCGACATGGGCGACTCCGTCACGGATTTCGACCGCGATCCTGTCCTCAGCCATAGCGCCTCCCGTCATGTCCACTCTATCGGCTGGCGCGGTCGCGTCTACTGCCGGGGGATTCGCCCGGCCGGTCGGTTGATGCTAAGCAGTCCGAGGCATTGCAAGTCACGGGGAGGATGAAATGGCCGCCTTTCGAAAGGATCTCACGGACCTGATCAGGCCGAATCTTGCCGGCGGCAAGTTCTCCCCCGAACTGGTGGGCGGGATCGACGATATTCTGGATCGCGCCGGCGTTCCCCGCGACGACGGCGGCGCGCTGGCCACGCCCAAAGCGAAGCCGCCTTTGCCTCCGTTCCGCAAGGCGTTCACCGATCTTTGCCGCCCCCATCTTTCCGGCGGCAAATTTTCTCTCGATCTGGTCGCGGCGATCGATGCCGCGCTCGATCGCGCCGGAGTCCCGCGCGACGCCGGCGCGGGCGCCCCATCATCTCCGCCGCCGGTGGCCGAGGCGACGATCCCGGCCGGCCGGCTGACCGTGGGCGGGCTGCGCGCGTTCCTCGGCCTTCCCGCCGCGGGAGGCTTCGACGCCGCGGCGCAAAAGGCACTGCTCGCGCGCCTCGCCGCCCCCAGCCCGACCAAGCTCACCGGGGCCGACATCGCGCGCGCCGCGGCCGACCTTGGAGTCAGCGCTAAGGTGATCGACGCCGTCCGCGAGGTCGAAACCAAGCGGGCCTCGTTCGACGAGAAGGGCCGGCCGACGATTCTCTTCGAACGGCACAAGTTCGCCGCCAACACGGTGCCCAAGGGCCGCTTCAACGCGGCTCACCCCGCCATCTCCGGCGGTCCTTACGGGTCGGGCGGCTACGGCAAGTTCTCCGCCCAATATGGCAAGCTGCTCGACGCCTGCGCGCTCGATCCCGAGGCGGCGCTACGCGCCTGCTCCTGGGGGGCGTTTCAGGTGCTCGGCGAGAATGCGGTGCCGATCGGCTATCGCTCGACGCTGGAAATGGTGCTGTCCCTCACCACCGGAGAGCAGGCGCATCTCGAGAGCTTCGTGCGTTTCGTCCGGGGCAACCATCTGGCCGACGAGCTGCGCGCCTGCCGCGCCGGCGATCCGGCCAGCTGCGTGCCTTTCGTCAAGGCCTATAATGGTTCCGACTTCGCAGTGAACGCCTATCACAAGAAGCTGGCCGCGGCGTTACGCTGAGCCGCGGCCGCGCCGCTTCCACCGCCGCGGAACCGGCTCTAGAAGGCGTCGATGACCAGCTTTACCGTGAACGGGCAGCCCGTCCACTACCGGATGGACCCGGCGACTCCCCTGCTCTGGGCGCTGCGCGACGCCTCCAACCTCACGGGGACCAAATATGGCTGCGGCACCGGCCATTGCGGCGCCTGCATGGTGCATATCGACGGCAATGCGGTGTGCTCGTGCCGGGTGCCGATCGGCCAGCTCGAAGGCAGCTTCGTCACCACCATCGAGGGCCTGTCGCGCGACCGCTCGCATCCGGTGCAGCAGGCCTTCGCCGCCGACATGGTCGTCCAGTGCGGCTATTGCATACCCGGCGTGATCATGGCCGCCGCCGCCCTGGTCGACCGCAACGACAGCCCGACGGACGAGCAGATCGACGCCGCCATCCCCAATATCTGCCGCTGCGGCATCTATCCGCGGCTTCGCGAATCGATTCGCCGCGCTGCGCGGATCAAGACCGGCGCCGAGCAGGTCGCGGCCGCGCCTCCGCCGGGGATCGCGCCCGAGGATGCGGCGCGTGCCGTTCCTTCGATGCGCGCGCCGCCGCCCCGCCGCTGACTTTCTGCACCTTTGCTTACGGCGCGGTTCAGCCACCGCTCATCCCCAATGGTGCACGTCTGGTCCATCCCGCGGCGGGGCGCGCTGCGGACAACGACAAGGAGTGAATTCGATGCGCAAAGCATTGATCGGAATGATTTTGGCTGCGACGGTGCTGTCACCCGTCGCCGCCCAGGCCCAGCGCTGGCGCGGCGGCGACCGGGTCCGCGAGCAGAACGAGTCCGGCACCGTCAGCGAGCAGCGCCAGGAGCGCTCGGAGCGGCGCCAGCAGCGCGAAGCCCAGCAGACGCCCCAGGTCCGCCCGGTCCAGGAAGCGCCTCAGGTCCAGCAGGCTCCCGTGGTTCAGCAGCGCGAGCGCACCGGCGACCGCGGCGGCAACCGCAACTGGCGCGGCAATGACGGCACCGCCGGTACCACCGCCACCGGCACCGCCACCACCCGCGATCGCAGCGGCGACGGCAACCGGCGCAACTGGCGCGGCAACAACAACCAGACCAGCGCCTATCCGCAGGCCTGGCAGGGCAATCCCAACGATCCGGCGCTGCGCCGCTATCAGGAGACGGAGCGCCGCAACCAGCAACGCTACAGCAGCGACCGCCGCGGCGACCGCGACGGCAATTGGCGCGGCGACCGCAATGGCAGCCGCACCAGCTGGAACCGCAGCTGGCGCAACGACCGCCGCTACGATTGGCAGAACTGGCGCAATTCCAACCGCAACATCTTCCGCGCCGGGCGCTATTATTCGCCCTACCGGAATTACGGCTACAACCGGTTCGACATCGGCATCTTCCTGGAGCCCTTGTTCTACGGCCGGAACTACTGGATCGCCGATCCCTGGCAGTATCGCCTGCCGCCCGCCTACCCGGGCACGCAGTGGGTCCGCTATTACAACGACGTCCTGCTCGTCGACGTCTACACCGGCGAGGTGCTCGACGTGATCTACGGCTTCTTCTGGTAGCAGAGGACTCCCCTCGGTGGGGGAATGGGAAGCCCGGGGCGCTCGTCGCCCCGGGCTTTTCGCTTGTCAGGGGCTCGGCACGTGTCGCATGGAAGCCCCCTGAAAAACGGGGGATTCGATCCATGCTCGCACGCCTCATCGCCGCCCTTCTGATGCTCTTCGCGGGCGTCCCCGCGGCCGCCGAGACGATCGTGATCCACGCCGGCCGCCTGATGACCGATCCGTCGCGGCCGATCCAGGGACCCTCGACGATCACGGTCACCGACGGCCGAATCACCGCCGTCGCCCCCGGGCTCAGCCCGGCCCCGCAGGGCGCGCGGCTGATCGACCTTACGACCCGCACCGTCATGCCCGGCCTGATCGACACCCACGTCCACTTCATGAGCGTCCCCGGCAGCGCCTATTGGCGCGACGCGGTCGATCCCGACGATTATCTGGTCCTGGTCGGCGCTCGCAACGCGCTCACCACGCTGCGCGCGGGCTTCACCACCGTGCGCGACCTCGGCTCCGGCGGCACGTCCGGCTTCTCGCTCAAGCGGGCGATCGACGAAGGGCTGGTTCCGGGGCCCCGGATGCTCGTCTCAGGCGCTCCGCTCTCGACCATCGGCGGCCATGGCGACGTCGCCGGCTTCCGCCCCGAAGTGATGGCCGTGCTCGACGGCCACAATACCTGCACCGGCGCGGAGCAATGCGCCGCCCGGGTGCGCGAGCTCGCCCGCGCCGGCGCCGACGTGATCAAGTTCCACGCCACCGGCGGAGTCCTCAGCCAGGGCGATCGCCACCTCGGCCAGTCCTTCACCGACGAGGAGATGCGCTCGATCATCTCGACGGCCCATGCGCTCGGCCTCAAGGTCGCGGCCCACGCCCATGCCGACGAGGGCATCGCCGCGGCGGTGCGCGCCGGGGTCGATTCGATCGAACACGGCACCTTCGCGAGCCCGGCCACGATCCAGCTGATGCGCCAGCGCGGCACCACTTTGGTGCCGACGCTGATGGCCTTCGTCGGAATCCGCGAGCGGCTGGGCCACAACGTCTATACGCCGATCGTCGAGAGCAAGGTGCGGATGACCCTCGAGGTCGTCGGCCGCGCGGCGCGGCTCGCCCACGATGCCGGCGTTCCGGTGATCTTCGGCACCGACGCCGGGGTCTACGAGCATGGGCGCAACGCCGGCGAGTTCGTCGAGCTGGTCGAGCGCGCCGGCCTCACGCCTGCCGAGGCGGTCGCCGCGGCCACCACCGGCGCGGCCCACCTGCTCGGCCTCGACAACGAGGTCGGCCGGATCGCGCCCGGCTTCTCCGCCGATCTGATCGCGGTGGACGGCGATCCGATCGCCGACGTGCGCGTTCTCCAGCACGTCGGCTTCGTCATGGTGCGGGGCCATACGGTGGACTGAGCATGGGCGAAGCCGATTACAAGATCCGCATCGGCGCGGAGGTCCGAAGCCGCCTGCTCGCCAATCCGGCGGCGCTTCGGATCCCGTCGGACCGGCTCGACATCTTCATCGTCCGCGATTTCCTGACGAGAGCCGAGTGCGAGCGGCTGATCGCGATGATCGACGCCGCGCGAATCCCCTCGCAGCTTCTCGCCCCCACCGCCGATCCCGAGTTCCGAACCAGCGAGAGCTGCAATCTCGATCCGACCAACGCCTTCATCCGCTCGATTGAGGCCAAGCTGACCGGCCTGCTCGGAATCGATCCTTTCTTCGGCGAGACGATCCAGGGCCAGCGCTATGCGGTCGGCCAGCAGTTCAAGCCGCACCACGATTTCTTCTATCGCGACGAGGCCTATTGGGAGGCGATGCAGAAGACCGGCGGGCAGCGCACCTGGACGGCGATGGCCTTCCTCAACGAGCCGGACTCGGGCGGCGAGACCGCCTTTCCGCAAGCGGCGATCAAGGTCACGCCTAGAACCGGTAACCTGCTCGTCTGGAACAACATGGACGCGCGCGGCGAGCCGAACGAATATTCGCTTCACCAGGGCATGCCGGTCGCCGAAGGCGTCAAATATATCATCACCAAATGGCACCGCGAGGACATCTGGGGCTATTCCGACGTGCAGACCTATTGATCGCGCTTGCGGCGATGGGGTCGGCGACATAGAGGCGCAATACACTTCGCCTCACGACTCCAGCCCCCGGAAGATCGCTTCATGGCCGCTCGCCCCCTCATCGCCATCGCCTTGCTGCTCGCTTCTGCCGCCTGCGTGAGCCAGCCCCACTCCTCGCCGGCGCCGGCGGCGGCCAGCGCAGCGCCGCAGGGCGCCGACGCGCGCCTCGCCCGGCTCTTCCACGACAGCGACGAGGCGAGCCTTCGTCGCAACCCGCTCTCCGCCACCTTCCGCGGCGATTACCGCTACGCGGACCGCCTCGGCGACCTTTACAGCGACGCTTATTACGCCGCCGAGCGCGCCGCGGCCGAGCAGGAGCTCGCCGCCCTCCACGCCATCCCGCGCAACGCCCTGACGCCCACCAACCGGATCGCCTACGACGTCTTCCAGTGGCAGCGCAGCGAGGATCTGGCCGATCTCCAGCCTGACATGCTGGCGCTGACGGCGGTCCGTCCGATCAACCATTTCTCCGGCTTCCAGACCTTCTACCCGGTCTTCGCCTCCGGCCGCGGCGCCGCGCCGTTCCGAAACACGCTCGATTACGAGAACAACCTCAAGCGCCACGAGCAGTTCGCGGTCATCGTCGACAGGGCGATCGGCCGCTTCCGCGAAGGGCTCCAGTCGGGCGTCGTCGAAACGAAGCTGACCATCCGCAACGTGATCGAGCAGCTCGACACCCAGCTGCGCGAGACGCCCGAGGCGTCGCCTTATTACGCGCCGGTCCTGGCCTTCCCGGACGGCGTTCCGGAGGGCGATCGCGCCCGCCTGCGCGCCGCCTACCTCGCCGCCGTCCGGGATCAGATCTTCCCCGCCTACCGGCGGCTTCGCGACTTCCTCCAGACCGACTATTTGCCGCGTGCGCGCGAAGGTGTCGGCCTGAGCGCGATGCGCGGCGGCGACCGTCTCTACCAGCGGCTGATCGAGGAGAATACGACCCTCCCGCTCAGCGCCGACGAGGTCCACAATCTCGGCCTGCGCGAGGTCGCCCGAATCCGCGGCGAGATGGATTCTATCCGCCAGCAGACCCACTTCGCAGGCACGCTTGCCCAATTCTTCGAATATACCCGCACCGATCCGCGCTTCGAGCCGCGAAGCTGCGACACTCTGCGCGAGGGCTATTACGCGATCGGCCGCCGGGTCGATGCGCGGGTGCGCGAGCTCTTCTCCACTATCCCACGCTCGCATCTCGACATCCGCCAGGTCGAATCGTTCCGCGAACGGACCGAGGCCGGGGGCTCCTACAATGACGGCACCGCCGACGGCACCCGCCCCGGAGTCTTCTACTTCAACTGCTACGACCTCCCCTCGCGCCGCATCACCGGCATGGAGACCCTCTATCTCCACGAGGGCATTCCCGGGCACCATTTCCAGATCATGCTCGCGGCCGAGAACGAGGCGCTTCCGAGCTTCATGCGCTTCGGCGGCAACACCGCGTTCGTCGAGGGCTGGGCGCTTTACGCCGAGACCCTGTGGGACGAGCTCGGCATGGAAACCGATCCGATGCAGCGCTTCGGCGGGCTCAACGACGAAATGCTTCGGGCGATGCGCCTGGTCGTCGACACCGGCATCCACGCCAAGGGCTGGAGCCGCGACCAGGCGATCCAGTATATGCTCGACAATAGCGGCATGAGCCGGACCGAGGTGGTCGCCGAGGTCGAGCGCTACATCGCCATTCCCGGCCAGGCGCTCGCCTACAAGCTCGGCCAGCTCAAGATCCTCGAGCTTCGCGCCCGCGCGGAGCAGGCGCTGGGTCCCCGCTTCGACCTCAAGGATTTCCATGCGCAGGTGCTGATGACCGGCGCCCTCCCGCTGACCGTGCTCGAGCACAAGATCGACGACTGGATCGCAGCCCGGCGCTTGGGCTGAGGGTCGTTCATCCGCCATACAGCATGCCGACTACATGTGTAGTCGCTCGGGAGGACATGCCATGATCGATCGTTCGGCCTTGTTGATCGGGACCGTCCTCGCGGCGGGCGGAGTGGCTTGTGCCCAGGCGCCCGAGCCCCAGATCGTCGGCCGCCACGGCCCGCCCGGCGGGGAGGTGCCGCGGCCCGCCTTGCCCGACACCGAGGAGAACCGGCGGACGATCGTCGGCGCGCTCGCCGACGCGCTGGAGCGGAACTACGTCTTCCCGGACGTCGCCCTTCGCTACGCGCAGGCGCTTCGGACGAAGGCGGCGGCCGGCGGCTACGCCGATCTCGGCGATCGCTTCGGCGAGACGGTCACCGCCGATCTCCAGGCGATCCATGCCGACCGGCACGTCCGCTTCGGCCCGACCGGCGGCCCCGATGCCGCGGGCCCAGGTCCGCGCCGCGTGATGATGGCTCCCGGCGCGGCGGGCGCACCGCCTCCGGGCCCGGGCGGTCCGGCCCCCCGGCGCGTGATGCGCAGGCCCGATGCCTCCAGCGCGATCGGCCAGTCCGGCTGGATCGCCGACGGCGTGGCTTATATCGATATCGGCCTCTTTCCCGGCACGCCCGAGACGGTGGAGCGCTTCCGCGCCTTCCTCGAGGCGCACAAGGACGCCCGGGCCATCATCTTCGACATTCGCGGCCACCATGGCGGCGGCCTCGCCGACATGGATGCGATCTTCTCCTACATCTATCCGCGCGAAACCCTGCTGCTCGGAATGGACACGCGCACCGCCGCCGAGCGGCAGGGCGGCAACCCGATGGGCGAGAGCGGCACGATCCGCCGGGCCTCCGCTCCCGACGGGATCAGCCGCACCATGCACTATGCGATTCCCGGGCCCGACACGCCGCTCAGGCGCGCGCAGGTCTTCCTGCTGACCTCGCGCCGAAGCGGCTCGGCCGCCGAGCATTTCGCGCTCGCCCTCAAGCGGACCCACCGCGCCACCCTGATCGGCGAGACCACCGCCGGCGCCGGCCATTACGGGCGGATGGTCGATTTCGGGGGCTACGCCGCGTTCGTGCCCGTCGGCCGCACCTTCGATCCCGACAACAATTGGGATTGGGAAGGCGTCGGAGTCTCGCCCGACGTCCCGGTGCCCGCGGATCAGGCGCTCGACGAGGCGCTGAGGCGGTTGGGCGTGACGCCCGAGCAGCGGCGCCCGCTGACCTGATCCCCTCCCTGAAAGGGAGGGGCTAGGGGTGGGTGCGCGCCAGCGCCTCGGCGATCAGCTTGCGGCTGTTCGCGATCCCGTAAAGCGCGAAGAAGCTGCCCATGCGCGGCCCCTGGCTGGTGCCGAGCAGGGTCTCGTAGAGCGCCTTGAACCAGTCCCGCAGGCTCTCGAACGGGTGCGCCTTGCCGCACTCGTAGACCTCGAACTGGATCGCCTCGCCGTCGGCGTCCTCGGGCAGCGCCGCGAGCCGCGAATCGAGATCGGCCAGCGCCGAGCGCTCCATCTCGCTCGGCGGGCGATGAAGCAGCGAATCGGCGATGAAGTCGCGAAAATAAGCGAGCGCGAAGTCGAGCAGCCGGTCGAGCTCGGGATGGCTCTCGGGCGCGGCTTCGGGGCAATAGCGCTTCACGAAGCCCCACAGCAGGTCCTTGTCGTCGGTCGAGGCGACGGCGACGAGGTTGAGAAGAAGCGCGAAGCTGATCGGCATCCGGGCCGCCGGCACCTCGCCGGCATGGACGTGGTGGACCGGGTTGCCGAGGCGCTTGTCCCACTCCTGGTCCGGATAGGCGGCGAGGAACTGGTAATATTCGTCGACCGCCTTGGGGATTACGCTGAAGCTCAGCTGCTTCGCCTTCCTCGGGTCGCGGTAGATGTAGAAAGCGAGGCTCTCCTCCGGGGCGTAGGCCAGCCATTCGTCGATGGTCACGCCGTTGCCCTTGGTCTTCGAGATCTTCTCGCCATTCTCGTCGAGGAACATCTCGTAGTTGAAGCCCTCGGGCGGGCGGGCGCCGAGGATGCGCGCGATCTTCGAGCTTTGAGTGACGCTGTCGATCAAATCCTTGCCCGACATCTCGTAGTCGACGCCGAGCGCGACCCAGCGCATCGCCCAGTCGACCTTCCACTGCAGCTTGGCCCCGCCCGACAGGATCGATTGCTCGATCCGCTCGCCCTCATCCTCGAACGCCACCAACCCCTTTTCGGCGTCGAGCACCTCGATCGGCACCTGCAGCACCTTGCCGCTCTTCGGGCTGACCGGGAGCACCGGCGAATAGGTCTTGCGCCGCTCCTCGCCCAGAGTCGGCAGCATCACGTCCATGATCGCCTGGTAATTGCGCAGCACGCCCCGCAGCGCCTCGTCGAAACGGCCCGAGCGGTAGCTGTCGGACGAGGCGACGAACTCATAGTCGAAGCCGAAGCGGTCGAGGAACTGGCGCAGAAGGCCGTTATTGTGGTCGGCATAGCTCTTGTGCCCGCAGCCGAAGGGATCGGGCACACCGCACAGCGGCTGGTCGAGATGCTCGTGCATCATGTCCTGGTGCGGAACGCCGGGCGGCACCTTGCGCATCCCGTCCATGTCGTCGGAAAAGGCGATCAGCCGGCTCGGCCAGTCGACAATCTCCGAAAGCGCATGGCGGACCATCAGCGTGCGCGCCACCTCCTGGAAGGTGCCGAGGTGCGGCAGGCCCGACGGCCCGTAGCCCGTCTCGAACACGATCGCCTTGTCGCCCGGCCCGTCCGGATAGCGCTTGAGCAGCTTGCGCGCCTCTTCATAGGGCCAGGCCTTGCTGACCCCGGCGGCTTCGCGCAGGTTCCGATCGATCGTCATGGAGCGGCCTCTTCGCCGCTTCGTTGATGCGGCGCAAGGTGATATGAGGCGCTCATGACCGAGATCAGGCCCATCAGCGTGCCCCGTCCGCTCAAGCTGACGCTCGACGATTTCGCGCTGCTTCATGAGGCAGGGGCCTTCGATGCCTACAGCAAGGTGGAGCTGATAGAGGGGGTGCTCTACGCGATGACTCCGCAACAGACGCGCCACGCCTACGCCAAGACGAAGCTCGCTTTTCGTCTCTATGCGATGCTGGAGTCGCTCGGCTCGGAAATGATTCCGCTCGTTGAAGGCACGGTGGCGATGCCGCCGCGAAGTGCGCCCGAACCCGATATCGCCGTGGGCAGGTTCGAACCGGGCGCCAGCGGATATATGCCGCTCTCGGCCATTTCCCTGGTAATCGAAGTCTCCGATACCTCCTTGCGCTATGATCTCGGCAAAAAGAGGCAGCTCTATGCTCGGCACAACGTGGCCGAATATTGGGTGGTCGATCTGCGTGGCGCGCGCATTCACCAATTCTGGTCGCCGGCGGCTGGGCAATATGGCGAGAGCCGCGAGGTCTCTCTTGGCCACCCGGTGGAGAGCCTCACCATCCCCGGGCTCGCGGTTGAGACCGACAATCTGATCTAACCCGTTGCCGTTTCGTTCTATTTCGGCCTAAGCAAGCGCATGGCCTCGCTCCCTTATCCCGCGCTTCACGCGACCCATGGCGGCATCTGGATCGCCTGGGGCGACGGGCGCACGGAAGCGGTCGGCCGCGGCCAGGCGATCGCCCGCGCGGCGGAAACGCCGATGATCATGCTCAACGCGCCGCTCGTCGGCAGCCGGCTCGGCTATCCCGATCTGTCGGGCCTCGACCTGCTCGAGCTCTACGCCTTCGTCCACCCGGCGCGCTTCGCGGTTCCGACGCCCCGGGGCATCGCCCACGCCCTCGGCCTCGCCGAGCCGCAGGGCGACGACCAGGCGGCTGACTTCCTGCGCGGGGCCGCTACGGCCCTTCTCGCCACGCTGGAGACGAACTGGCCGGAGCGCGCCGGCGCCTGGGCCTCGGCGCAGGCCCTCCATCGCCTGCGCTGGCCGTGGGCCGCCGCCGTCGCCCCGCGGCTCAAGAGACCGGAGCGGGACGAGCCATGGCTCTTCTCGAAATTGCCCGAATGGGAGGAAGGCGGCGGCCGCCCGCAACCGCGAGCGATTCGAATCGACCTCGCCGAAACCTCGGACCGGCTCGAACAACTGGTCGGCGAGGGCGCCGAGGCGCGTCAGGGCCAGCGCGATTACGCCGCCGCCGCCGCCGCCGTCTTCGCCCCCCGGGCGCAGGAGGACCGGCCCAACATCCTCCTCGCCGAAGCCGGCACCGGGATCGGCAAGACATTGGGCTATCTCGCCCCCGCCTCGCTCTGGGCCGAGAAGGCCGACGGCGCGGTGTGGATCTCGACCTTCACCAAGGCGCTCCAGCGCCAGCTCGACCGCGAGGGCGCCCGCCTCTTCCCCGACGCCGCCCAGCGCAAGGCGAAGATCGTCGTGCGCAAGGGCCGCGAGAATTATCTCTGCCTGCTCAATCTGGAGGACGCGCTTCAGGGCGGCTTCGCCGGCCGCGCGGCGATCCTCGCCCAGCTCGTCGCCCGCTGGGCCGCCTACAGCAAGGACGGCGACATGGTCGGCGGCGACCTTCCGGGCTGGCTGACCTCGCTCTTCCGCCGCGCCGGCGCGACGGCTCTGACCGACCGGCGCGGCGAATGCGTCTATGCCGGCTGCCCGCACTATCGCCGCTGCTTCATCGAGCGCGCCTCGCGGGCGAGCCAGGACGCCGACCTGGTCATCGCCAACCACGCGCTGGTCATGGTCAACGCCGCGCGCGGCCGCGAGGAGGGACGGGCGCCGACCCGGATCGTGTTCGACGAGGGCCATCATCTGTTCGACGCCGCCGATTCGACCTTCGCCGCCGCCTTCACCGGCCAGGAGGCGATCGAGCTTCGCCGCTGGATCGTCGGCCCGGAAGGGAAGAGCCGAGGCCGCCGCCGGGGCCTCTCGGCCCGCCTGATGGACGTCGCCTCCTATGACGAGGCCGGATCGCTCGCGCTCGACACCGCGGTGCAGATGGCCGGAGCGCTCCCCGGCGATTCCTGGCTTCAGCGGATCGCCGAGGGCCAGCCCTTCGGCCCGATCGAGGCCCTGCTCGCGGCGGTGCGCGGCTCGGTCTACGCCCGCGCCACCGCGCAGGACGCGGGCTACGGCCTGGAGACCGAGCTGGCCGAGCCCGATCCCGCTCTGGTCGAGGCCGCCGCGCCCGCGCTCGAGGCGCTCGAATCCCTGCTCCGCCCCCTGGTCGCGCTCGGCAAGAGGCTCGAGGCGGTGATCGAGGACGCCCCCGACTGGCTCGATCCGCAGGCCCGCGCCCGGGTCGAAGGCGCCATCGGCGGCCTCGCCTGGCGGGTTCAGACGCTCCAGGCCTGGATCGCGCTGACGGCTCGGATCGGCGGCCCGGCCGATCCCGATTTCGTAGACTGGCTCGCGGTCGAGCGGGTCGAGGGGCGCGAATATGATCTCGGCCTCCACCGTCATTGGCTCGATCCCACCCGCCCGCTCGCCGAGGCGGTGCTCAAGCCCGCCCACGGCGTGCTCGTCACTTCCGCGACCCTGCGCGGCGGCGAGAGCGACTGGGCCGCCGCCGAGGCGCGCACCGGCGCGCGCCACCTCGGCAATGCCGCCGGCCGCTTCGAGGCGGCGAGCCCGTTCGATTATGCCGCCAATTCGGAGGTGCTGGTCGTCACCGACGTCAAAAAGGGCGATCTGCCCTCTTTGGCCGGCGCCTATGCCCGGCTGATCGAGGCGGCCGAGGGCGGAACGCTCGGCCTGTTCACCGCCATCCAGCGGCTCAAGGCCGTCAACGCCCGAATCGCCGACCGCCTGGCGCGCGCGGGCCTTCCGCTCTACGCCCAGCACGTCGATCCGATCGACACCGGCACGTTGGTCGACATCTTCCGCGACGATCCGCATGCGAGCCTGCTCGGCACGGACGCGCTTCGCGACGGAGTCGACGTGCCCGGCCATTCGCTTCGGCTGGTGGTGATGGAGGGCGTTCCCTGGCCCCGGCCCGACGTGCTTCATGCCGCTCGGCGGGCGGCGAACGGCGGCACCGCCTATGACGACCGGGTGGTGCGCGCCCGCCTCGCCCAGGCGTTCGGCCGGCTGATCCGCCGGCAGGTCGATCGCGGCCTGTTCGTTCTCCTCTCCGCGGCGACTCCGAGCCGCCTGCTCACCGCCTTCCCGCCCGGCGTTCGCGTGACCCGCCTGCCGCTCGCCGAAGCGGTCGATCGGGTGCGCGCCCGGCTTTCCAGCGGCGGCACGCTCGGGCATGAAAGCCTTGGAGATATTGCCGAAAGAATCGAATGAAGCTGCTCAGCCTGCTGCGTCACGCCAAGTCCGACTGGCACGATTCCTCGCTGACCGATTTCGCCCGGCCGTTGAACGGCAGGGGCCGCGAGGCGGCGCGGCGGATGGGGCGCGAGATGCGCACGCTCGGCCTCGCCTGGGATCGCATCCTCGCCTCCCCCGCCGCCCGGGTGACCGAAACTCTCGCCGGCCTCGAAGAGAGCCTGGGCTCCCTCCAGGTCCATTATGACGAGCGCATCTACCTCGCCTCGACCGAAACCCTGCTGCAGATCGTCCGCGAGGCCGGGGAACCGCACCGCAGCCTGCTCCTCGTCGGCCACAATCCGGGCATGGAGCGCCTCGCCTTGCTGCTCAGCCGCGGCGGCAAGCTCCACGACGAGGTCGCCGAAAGATATCCGACGGGGGCGCTGGCGGAGATCGCGCTACCGATCGAGCATTGGCGCGACGCGGGCGACGGGGCGGGAACGCTGGAGCGGTTTCTAAGGCCGAGGGACCTTCGGTGATGCGCAGCGACCGCGAAACGGCGAAAGCGATCGCCCGGCTTCAAGCACTGATCGACGAGGGCAGGAATTCACCGCCAAGCGATCGAACGATCGAGTAGATCATCGTAGAGTCTCAGGGCTGTATCGGCGCTCCAGCCACCTATTCAGCCGAAGGCGATGGGGAGGAAAAATCGAGCTAATCCTCACTCCCGCCGCAACGTCCGCAAGGATGCGGGGGAGCCCGCCCGACGCCCCTCAGGCGACGAGCCGCCGCGGCGGCGGAATGGTCCTGCCCATCTCCCGCGCTGCCTCGATCCAGCAGCTGATCGCGTCGAGGACGTTTTCGAGGGCCTCTTGCGGAGTCTCGCCGTCGGATTTGCAGCCGGGCAGCTCCGGCACGGTAGCCAGGTAACCGCCGCCCTCTTCATTCGATAACGGGCGAATGCGAATTTCGTAATCCTGCGCGCTCATCCGCTCCCTCTTGCCATGACGGCGTCGACGAACCTGACCAGATCGGCGACATAGACCGGCTTGATTGGCCGATGGGCGGGAATGGTCAGGATATCCGCCTGGCTTCCATGCTTCACCTTGTAATGTGACCCTTTTCGCGGTGCCGTGCAAGCAATGCCGAAGGCCGCGCAGACCGCGATGACATCCTCGATCCGCCAATCGCGGTGATTCGCGCGCATGCGCTCTAACAGCTTTTCCCCTCGCGCCATTTCGTCTGTCTATTAAGAATAGGAAGTGCGGCCGCCTAGCCGCCGCTCTCCGCCAGCGCGTCTACGAGCAGGTCGCGGATGGCGCGCAGCTCCCCGATGGCAAGCGCCGGGACCTGCGCGGCGGACGCCGGCGCCAGCGCTGCAGCGGACATCACCTCGGGGGCCTCCTCCGCATCCCCCTTGCGCAGCACCTGCTGCACGCCGCGGATCGTATAGCCTTCCTGGTTGAGCAGGCGGTGGATTCGCTTGGCCAGCGCGACGTCGTCGGGGCGGTAGTAGCGGCGGTTGCCGGCGCGCTGCAGCGGCTTCAGTTGGGGAAAGCGGGTCTCCCAATAGCGCAATATGTGCTGCGGGACTCCGAGGTCGGCCGCAAGCTCCCCGATCGTTCGGAAGGCGAGGTCGCTCTTGCGGCTGGGCTGCGCCATGCCGCCCTTATCCGGCGCGGGCGATCCGCTCGCGCATGATCTGGCTGGCGCGGAAGGTGAGCACTCGGCGCGGCGCGATCGGCACCTCGACCCCGGTCTTGGGATTGCGCCCGACCCGCTCGCCCTTGTCGCGCAGGATGAAGCTTCCGAAGCCGGAAATCTTGACGTTCTGCCCATCGGCCAGCGAGGCGCACATATGGTGGAGAATGCCCTCGACGATGCCCGCCGATTCGGCGCGCGACAGTCCGATCTCGCGATGGACGATGTCGGCGAGGTCGGCTCGGGTGAGTGTGCCCACGGACGGCTTCCTTATCGTACCTGCGTCGGCCATCGAGTCTTTCCCCCTCTCAACCGAGAAAGTGGAACACTAATCGACCTTTAGGCCCAGCACAACCGCATCCGTGCAGGAGTGTGGCGACTTTGTTGCGGGACCGCAACCAAAGGGCTCGTGGCCGGGCACGAATCCTAATAGCGCACCAAGGCCGCGCCCCAGGTGAAGCCGCCGCCCATCGCCTCGAGCATGATGAGGTCGCCCTTCCTGATCCGCCCGTCGCGGACCGCGGTGTCGAGCGCCAGCGGTACCGAGGCCGCGGAGGTATTGGCGTGCTGGTCGACGGTGACCACCACCTTGGCGGGGTCGAGCCCCAGTTTCCGTGCGGTGGCGTCGAGGATCCGCTTGTTCGCCTGGTGCGGCACGACCCAGTCGATCTCCTCGACCCGGTGGCCGGCCGCTTCGAGCGTCTCCCCGAGCACCGCGGCGAGGTTGACGACCGCGTGACGGAAGACCTCCTTGCCCTTCATGCGGAGCTTTCCGACCGTTCCGGTGGTCGAGACTCCGCCGTCGACGAAGAGCAGGTCGTTGTGCCGCCCGTCGGCGTGGAGCCTGGTCGCGAGGATTCCGACGTCAGCGCCTTCGGCGGCCTTCAGCACCACGGCGCCGGCGCCGTCGCCGAAGAGGACGCAGGTCGCCCGATCCTCCCAGTCGAGGATCCGGCTGAACGTCTCCGATCCGATCACCAGCGCATAATCGGCCATCCCGCCCTTCACCATATTGTCGGCGACCGAGAGCGCGTAGAGGAAGCCGGTGCAGACGGCGGCGACGTCGAAGGCGATGCAATCGTCGATTCCGAGCGCGGTCTGGACGATGGTCGCGCTGGCGGGAAAGGTCTGGTCGGGAGTCGCGGTGGCCAGCACGATCAGGCCGATCTGTTGCGGCTCGATTCCCGCTGCCGCGAGCGCCTTCTTCGCCGCCTCGGTCGCCAAAGTCGCGGTCGTCTCGCCGTCGGCGGCGATGTGGCGGGCCTCGATTCCGGTGCGCTCGACGATCCATTCGTGAGTCGTGTCGACGCGCTCGACCAGCTCCTGGTTGGTCACCCGGCGCGGCGGTAGCGCAGAGCCCGTGCCGACGATCGTCGAGCGCCTCATTTCGCGGCTGCCAGCTCGGCGCTTCGGGCGGAGATGTTGGCGAGGTCCTCGGAGATCTTGCGGGTCAGATCCTCGCGCACCATCCGCGCCGCGACCCGGATCGCATTGGCCGCGCCGCGGTCGGTCGCGCTTCCGTGGCTCTTCACGACGAGCCCGTTGAGGCCGAGGAAGACCGCGCCGTTGTGGTTGTTGGGATCGAGATGGTGGCGAAGCAGCTCGGTCGCCGGGCGCGAGATCAGGAATCCGATCTTCGAGCGCACCGAGGAGGTGAAGGCGCGCCGCAGAAGGTCGGTCACGAAGCGCGCCGTGCCCTCCAGCGACTTGAGCGCGATATTGCCGGAGAAGCCGTCCGTGACGATCACGTCGACGTCGCCGCGCGACAGCTTGTCGCCCTCGATGAAGCCGTCGAAGCGCATGTGGAGATGCTCGGAGCCGCGAAGGATCGCCGCGGCCGCCTTGAGCTCGTCCGTGCCCTTCAATTCCTCGGTGCCGATGTTCAAAAGCTGCACCCGCGGCCGATCGAGCTCGAGCACGACCTGGGCGTAGACCGCGCCCATCACCGCGAACTGGACGAGGTTGTCCGCGTCGCATTCGGTGTTGGCGCCGAGATCGAGCATGACGACGTCGTTGTCGCCCAGCGTCGGAAGCAAGGCGGCGAGCGCCGGGCGGTGGATTCCGGGCATGGTGCGGAGCGCGAGCTTGGCCATGGCCATCAGCGCCCCGGTATTGCCGCCGGAGACGCAGGCATGGGCCTCGCCCTCCTTCACCGCGGCGATCGCCCGGCCCATGGAGGTCGTCTTGGCGCGGCGGATCGCCTGGCTCGGCTTGTCGTCGCCGGAGATGACGTCGGCGCAGTGGACGACGTCGGAGACCGCGGCGAGCGCCGGGCGGTTCGCGAGCTCGCCGCGAATCGCCGCCTCGTCGCCGAACAGCAGGAAGGAAAGGTCGTCGCGGCGCTCATGGGCGAGCGCGGCGCCGGCGATCATCACCGCGGCGCCGGCATCGCCACCCATCGCGTCGATTGCGATCCGCGGCGCGCTCCCCACTTTCCGCTTCTCCCGTCGTTAGGTGACCGGAGCGTCCTACGCCTTCTCGGAGAGGATTTCACGGCCCTTGTAATGGCCGCAGCTGGCGCAGACGTTGTGCGGCAGGCGAAGCTCGCCGCAATTCGGGCACTCCTGAAATTGCGGGTTTTTGAGAGCGTCGTGGCTGCGGCGCATGTTGCGCTTGGACGGCGATGTTTTTCTCTTGGGGACGGCCATCGTGGCACCTGTTCCATTTTCTCGAAGTTCGGATCATCGATCGCAGGGCGAAGGGGTCAACGGCCGCCGGGCCGCTGGCCTTCTGGCCTTTGCTCTCGCGTGAAGGGAGCGGCCTATAGCGAAATCGCGCGCGGTTGCAAGCGGCGCGGCGCCGTGCGAACGCTCGTCGGACACGAGGGGAGGGACCCGATGATCCTGCCGATCACGATGACGCTCGCGGGCGCGTCCGCATTGCTCACCATCTGGCTCGCAGCGCGGGTCTCGCGCGTGCGGCGTCAGTATAAGGTCAGCGTCGGCGACGGCGGCAACGAGGCGCTCCTTCGCCGAATCCGCGCCCACGGCAATTATATCGAAACGATGCCGCTCACGATCATCCTCGTCGGCCTGATCGAGCTTGCCGGCGGCGACGGGCGGATCCTGTGGGCGGCGGCGATCCTCTACATCCTCTCCCGGATCCTGCACGCCTTCGGAATGGACGGCGATCACCGCCTGCGCCTGCGCGTGATCGGCATGTCGGGAAGCACGCTCGTCCTCGTCGGCCTCGCCGGCTGGTCCTTGTCCTACGCCTACCGCCAGCCGCCCGCGGCCTCGGTCCACGAGATGCGGATCGGCCCCGGCCGGACGGCGTCGCGCTAGTCCCCTTTTTCGTCATTGCGAGGGCCCCGGCGAAAGCCGGGGGCCGCGGCAATCCAGCGGGCCCCTGAGTCAACACTGGATTGTTTCGCTCCGCTCGCAATGACGGTGTAGGCTCAGCCCCGCGCCAGCACCCGGTCGGCGACGAACGGGTTGGTCTGCCGCTCGCGCCCGAAGGTCGACATCGGCCCGTGGCCCGGCACGAACGCCGTGTCGTCGCCGAGCGGCCACAGGCGCGAGGTGATCGCGTCGATCAGATCCTGGTGGTTGCCCATCGGAAAGTCGGTCCGCCCGATCGAGCCCTGGAACAGGACGTCGCCGACGATCGCCAGCTTGGACGGCGGGTGGTGGAAGACGACGTGCCCCGGCGTGTGCCCCGGGCAGTGATAGACGTCGAGCGTGAGCTCGCCGACCGTCACCCGGTCCCCGTCGACCAGCCAGCGGTCGCTTTCGAAGCTCTTCCCCGTAATCCCGTAATTGCGCCCGTCATCCTCGAGCCTGGCGATCCAGAAGCGGTCGTCCTCGTGCGGCCCCTCGATCTTCACGCCGAGCTCGTCGGCGAGGATCTTGGCCGAACCGCAATGGTCGATATGGCCGTGGGTCAGCAGGATCTTCTCGATCGTGACTTGGTGCTGCGCCGCCGCCGCCTTGAGCCGGTCGAGGTCGCCGCCCGGATCGGTGAAGGCGCCGCGCATCGTCGCGGTGCACCAGATCAGGCAGCAATTCTGCTGCAGCGGCGTGACGGGCAGGATCGCGACCTTCATCGGCGGGTTGGGAGCCATGACCGAGCCAATGCCCTTGGCGTTCCCTGGTTGCAAGCTAAGGTGTCGCCGATGGAGCTGACCCGCCGCGAAGCGCTCGCCGCCGCCTTTGTGCCGCTCCTCCCGGCCGCGCCCACGCCCAGCTACGCCGCGGCCGCCGAGCCCGACTATGACGTCCCCTACGTCCCCACCCCGCCCGAACTGGTCGAGGCCATGCTCGATCTCGCCGGCGTGGCGCGCGGCGACTATCTCATCGACCTCGGCTGCGGCGACGGGAGGATCGCCATCGCCGCCGCCCGCCGCGGCGCCCGCGCCCTCGGAGTCGACATCGATCCCTCGCGCATCGAGGCCGCCAACCTCGCCCTCAGCCTCGCCAATCTCGAAGGCGCCAACGTCCGCTTCCGCCGCCAGGACCTCTTCGCCACCCCGATCCGCGAGGCGAGCGTCATCGCCCTCTACCTCCTGCCGGCCATCAACCTGCGCTTGCGCCCGCGCCTCCTCACCGAGCTTCGCCCCGGCGCCCGGATCGTCTCCCACGCCTTCGACATGGGCGAATGGCGCCCCGAGGCCGAAGAGCGCCACGACGGCCGCCGCATCCTGCTCTGGCGGGTTCCCGCGGTGGCCGGCGGACGCTGGGCGCTGCGCGAGGCGGACGGCACGGCCTGGGCGCTGGATCTCGACCAGCGCTTCCAGGACGTGACGGGGACGATGAGCGGGCAAGGGCGGGTGGTGGAGGTGGAAGGCACCCTGACGGGAACCGCCCTCGCCTTCACCGCCGGCGATCGCCGCTTCGAGGGTGTGGTCGGCGGCGCCAGCATGGAGGGCGAAGGCTGGCGCGCCACCCGCGCCCAATAATTTTCGTCTTTTGAACCAGAAGGGCTTGCAATGTAGGATTTCGTTCTATTTATGTATCGGCTCCTTGATTCGACGGAGCCCGATTCGAATGGTCGTGAGAAAGGCCGAGCGCCTCGCCGTCCCCAAATCCGCTTTGCCGGACTTCACCCCGGTCCCCCGCAAGCAGCCGCGCCACGACGGCTGGACGCCCGAGCGCCAGCGGGCGTTCATCGGCTTCCTCGCCGACACCGGCTGCGTCAGCATCGCCTGCCGGATGGTGAACATGAGCCAGCCGAGCTATTATCAGCTCCGCCGCCAGCCCGGCGCCGAAAGCTTCCGCGCCGCCGCCGACGCCGCCCAGACGCTCGGCCTGCAATGCGCCAAGGACGAGGCGTTCGATCGGGCGATGAACGGCGAGCTCATCCCGGTCTTCGTCGCCGGCAAGCTGATGGGCTTCCGCAGAAAGAAGAACGACCGCCTCCTGATGTTCATCCTGCGCCACTACGGCCAGGACGCCCAGGGCCGCAAAACGACGATCAACTACTTCAGCACGAAGGCCACAGCCGGTGCTGCCACCTCCAGCCCCTCCCCCCTGGCGGGGGAGGGTCGACTCGTCGAAGGCGAGCGGGGAGAGGGGGCCGCTGCCGCCCTCGCGGCAGCCGAAAGCAGCACCACCACCGTCAAGACAGTCATCAGCGGAAACCCCACCCCGCCCGGAATCGACGACGCCTCCGCCGCCAACCTCATCAACGACTTCGCCGGCGTCGATCTCGACCCCCAGGCCCAGGCCGAGATCTACTGCGCCCTCGAATCCGCCGCCGAGCGCCGCCGCGCCCTCGACGCCACCCCCGAGCAGGACCGCGACCGCATCTGGATCGGCGCGGCCGAGACCAATGGCTATCTCGGCCAACTCGAAAGCGGCGCCGAAAGCGACTGGATCGAATACAGGCCGGAGGGAGAGCATGCCTGGGAGGGCCTCGGCAAAGGCGGCGAAGCTGCCGAGATCGACGAGGTTCTGGCCGGCATCGAGGCCCGCAAGGCGGCGATGACGCCCGACGATCTCGCCGCCCAACGCGCCGCCGAGGACGCCATGGCCCGCGACCAGCACGAGAAGCAGAACAGGCCGCTCCCCGGCTATCTCGGCGGCGCGAATCCGGCCTTGCCGGCGCCCGATCTCAATCCGGACGATCCGATGCTTGATTGGCGGAACTGGAAGGAAGGCGCCTACACGTCGCCCCAAAATCCGCCCCGGAACGGGGAGGGGGACCAGCCGGAGCCTTCGGCGGCGGCTGGTGGAGGGGCCGCCGCGCCGGCGGCGGAAGCACTGAGCGAAGGCGAGGGGCCTGAGCCGTCTTCCGCTCATCCTGAGCCTGTCGAAAGACGAACCCACCGCCCGCGAAAGCGCTCTCCTGGGCATGTCCCGAGCGAAGCCTGTCCCGAGCCTGTCGAAGGGCTCGAGCCTGTCCCGGCGCAGGCCCGGAAACGCCGAACCCCCTCCCCCTCGATGGGGGAGGGTTGGGGTGGGGGTGGCGCCACAGCCGCTTCGGCAGCGGAAATCAGCACGCCGGAGCCCAAGCCCAAGCGAACCCACAGGCCGCGCGGGCCCTACAAGAAACGCCAGCCCAAGCCCCGCTTCACCGCGCCCGACGCCGCGGCCTACGAGGCGCGGAAGGCCGAGGCCGTGGCGGCGGTGGAAACGGAGCGGCGTGTGGAGGCGAAGGCCGAGGCGGAGAGGCGGAAAACCAGGTCCCGCCGAAACTAAACGCGCGGGCGCGCGTCGCCTCGGTGGACGAGAGCATCGCGGCTCTCGCCGCGGCGCAGAAGCGCGTGGAGGAGGCCTGGGATCGGATCTTCGACGCGCTCACGGACGATCGCGACGAGGAGGAGCTGGTAGCCTGTCCTGAGCGCAGTCGAAGGGCGATCCCGGAGCCGCCCGAGCGCTGGTGCGCGGAGCCTATGAACGCCGACGCGAAGCGGCGCCCCCTCATAGGCGTAGCGCCGCACCGAGCCGGACGGCCTGCGCCTTTGGCGACAGGACCGACGTCACGGATTCACTCCGTGACGGCTGCACGGGCTTCGCCGGGAAATGCCCCAAGGGAAGAGCTTCGAGGTGTCTGGACGCCATCTGGGCCGAGATCGAGGCCGTGCAGGAGCATGACCAGTGGCCGAGGCACTTATACTGGATCGTTTAGTGAGCGGCGCGAAAGCATGTCCTGAGCTTGCCGAAGGGGCCGGACAGCCTGCGCCACCGGGCGACAGGACCGACGTCACGGATACACTTCGTGACGGCTGCCGATGCGTGGTAGACTGAGGATCCAACGATCGAGCTTAGACGCGGCCTTACGAGAAGGCCATGGGCGGACAAGCTGCCCCGTAGGCCCTCAGAGGCCTATGTCTTCAGAATTTGAGGCTGTTGAGCAGCCTTCTGGAATCCGCCGAATATGGTCCTCGTTCAAAAACCTGTCTCGTGGGGCCCGCATATTTCCGGAGCAGCTCTTTGCAATGCGGAGTTGCAAGTATTCATGGCACTGTTACCTTAAGCACAATCTGGGGGGATGAATGAACGCTGTCGATGAACTTCAAGAGTCCGCCTCTGCCGGAAAGTTAGTAGTCGTAATGGGTGCCGGCGTGAGCCTGGCCCTTAACGATGGGAAAAGGCCGGCCCGAACGTGGGCAGGGCTTCTGGAAAGCGCCTTTCGATTCGCGAAGCAAAAAGGCAAAATTAATGACGTTCAGTTGGCTAGATGGACCGAAGCGTTGTCATCTCCAGACATGGACGAGCTACTCGGGGCGGCCGAATTCATAATCCGAAAATTGGGAGGTCGGGCAGGGCTTTTGTACGCGCGCTGGTTGGAGGGGGAATTAGGTCCACTTCGAGCGGGCAAAGGACCAATGGAAGGCGCCGTTGCCGCCTTGGTTCGCGCCAACGTCCCGATCTGCACATTGAACTATGACACGTTGATCGAACAGGCGGCAAGCCTGCCCTCCCTAACCCTTCACGACACACGGAAGGTCATGGAATGGGCGAGGAAAGAAGCTCCAGGAATCCTCCATTTGCACGGCATCTGGGATAATCCCCAATCCGTCGTTTTGGGCGTTTCAGATTACAATGAGGCAGTTGACGACAAATTTCGCGAAGCGCTGCAGCGCTCACTGTCAATGTTCAATCGCTTGCTATTCGTGGGCTGTGGAGAAACTCTACAAGACCCAAATTTCTCTAGTCTGATTGAATGGAGCAGGCGAGCGGTAGGGGGCGCTGCCCTCCAGCACTACGGGCTCATTAAGAGTGATGAGGTAGATCTTAGGCACCGCGACACGCGCTGGCATGGCTTCATTGATCCCGTATCTTACGGCGACACCTACGCGGATCTACCTAAATTTATTAGCGGAGAAATCCTGAAAAAAGTCCCGGCTGCCGGCGCTCGGACAAATCGACCTTCAAAGGTGGATTCCGACGTAATCAACCGCTATCGCGAGTTCTTAGTGTCCGATTGCGGACAAATGACTATCGAAGGCGTAAGGGCTGACGCTGATACTGCGAAGCAGAAGTTTGATATTGAACGACTATTTGTGCCGTTGCAAGTTGCAGCAATTCCTCCTGAAATTCCCGAAAGCGATCCGAAGCGCGAAGAAAAATTGAAGAGATGGCAGAAAGAGTACGCGGATCCTGTACCATTCGGACAGGCCTTAAAGACCCATCCGCGATTAGCTCTCCTAGCACTGCCGGGAGGAGGTAAGACACTTCTACTTAAGCGCTTGGCGGTCGCTTATGCAGAACCAAAACGGCGAACGGCGATCGCTGACGCGCTCCCGGCAACGGACCTCCTACCGATTCTAATTAGATGCCGTGAATGGCGAGACCATATCAAGCTGCCGATCTCCACATTGATTGGGCGGATTTCGGAGATCAGCGGACGACCGGAATTGGCCGGTTTACTTGAAGCTCTCGATGCTCGGTTGAAGTCCGGTCGGATTGTACTCCTCGTTGACGGACTGGACGAAATTCACAGCGACAGTGATCGATCTTCGTTTGTCGAGAATCTGGACAAGTTTTTGGAGGAGTTCCCAAAAATCAGAATGGTAGTGACTAGTCGGGAAGCAGGTTTCGCCCTCGTTGCCCCCTCCCTTTCCAGATTTTGCTCGAAGTGGAAAATTGCGCCCCTAAGTGAAGAGGCCATCGTCTCCTTATGCACACATTGGCACAATTTAATGGGGGGATCCGGGAAAGACGCGGCCGATGAATTGCTCCAAGTAACGACGACAATATTAGGTAGCGAGGCGCTGAGGAGACTGGCCGAGAATCCTTTGCTATTAACTATGCTCCTCGTCGTTAAACACGGATATGGGAGATTGCCTCCGGATAGGGTGAGCCTTTACGAAAGGGCAGTGGAAGTCCTGCTTGATACGTGGAATATCAAGGGGCACGCAGCGCTAAACCCCCGGGAAGCAGTTCCACAGCTTGCTTTTCTCGCTCTCCGCCTTGTGCAGCAAGGCAAGCAAACTGCGACCGAGCGCGAGCTTCTCGAACTAATCGAGCAGTCGCGGCAGGACGTGCCCTTAGTTAGACTGTATGCCCGAGACACTCCAAGCGAATTCCTGAAGAGAGTCGAGTTGCGCTCCAGCTTGCTACTGGAAGCAGGAAGAATGGTAGAAGACGGGCGAGCGGTACCGTTTTATCAATTTAGGCACCTTACGTTCCAAGAGTATTTGGCCGCAGTGGCCGTCGTGGACGGTCATTACAGTGGGTATCGGCAGGGCGAGTCAATCCTATCACCCTTTGGATCATCAGTAACTTCCGACGAATGGAAAGAAATTGTCCCGATGGCGGCGGTCTTGGCAAAAAAGCAAGCGGACCCTCTAATCTCAAAGCTAATTAGTCTGGGCATGGAAGCTGAAAAGGACTTTGTAGAGTCAGATACGAGCGAGCATAGGCATGCATATTCCCCGTCTTATAGGATGCCCGCGCCGGTATCCAGATTGACGCAATGTCTAATCGAGGAAGCCGAGTTTTCCGTTAGCAATATTGATGATGCGCTCCGCTTGGTCGCCACATTCGCGCACGGCTGCCTAGGCCCCGAGAATTGGCCTGCACTTATGCGAGGTCCCTTTGGGCAAGCGCTATTTGAAAAAGCTTGGGTTCTTTACGCGTCACATGGCCTGCCCCGTCAGGCATATATGCGCAACACGACCGCTCTCATGGGTGTGTATCGACGCGATGTTTCCCAGTGGGTCTGTGACTCTGCGATCGACGAATTACGCGGGAGACTGATCGGCGAGGATCAGGAACAGCACGGCCAGACTGCGGCGACCATCTGTGGGATTATTTGGACGCGGGCCGAGGAGTCTATAGCCGCTTTGGGTAAATTGCAGCCAGAACTTGAGGCTGGGCTAGATAGCACCAAAGAGCATATTTGGGAACATATGGCTTGGGCACTTGCCCTACTTCATGCTTATTCTGAAAGCAGCAAGTACCTCAACCGATTGAAGACTAGCAGCTTAGATATCTTGGTGCGGCGATGGTTCCAAGTAGAAGCAAATAAGGAAGAATCAGTAGTAGATTTTGCGATCGGAGCTACTTTCGCGTTCCGTCGAAAAAGGTGGATCCCAAAACTGGATTTTACCCAGATCAAACTCTTGGAGATAGCGCTAGATCGCGAGGCGAGCGACACGGGGAGAAGTGAACACGGTGCGGCGGCGCTGATTGCCTATCACGCGCGAATTCTGGATGATGAGAGCATTCTGATCCCAATATTGCGCTCCGTGGGCGGAAGAGCGGGCCACGGAAAGGATATTGGAGACATGGTTGCAAGCCTAGGTGCTGATCTGGGGTCTGATTTTGTGGAATAGCCTTTTTTTCTCCCTTGCAGGGATAAACGCCCCCGGATCGGCAATCGCCCGTCTCTAGCCGTGTCGAACAAGGGAAAAGTCGAGATTAGAGTTCGCAATTTCGGCAATTTCGGGGACACAACACCTAAGTCCTATTCCTCCCCCCATCCGCAGGGCCGCGATGAACGCCTTCCGCTTCGCTGAAGCTTCAGCGGACGAGCCTGCGTCACTCCTCACCCATCCGCAGCGCCGCAATAAACGCCTCCTCCCAGCTTCGCTGAAGCTTCGGCCGACGAGGCGGGGTCACTTACGGATATTCCTGCCGCGCGTGGACGACGCTCACGATCTCCACCGCCTCCGCCGTCACCCGATAGACAATGATGTAATTGGGATGGACTACCGCCTCGCGAGTGCCAGCTACGCGGCCCGGCCGGTACATATAGGGGTGGTCGGTCAGCCCCTCGGCGCAGGCCTCGATCACCGCCAGCAGCCGTTCGGCCGCGGCCGGATTTCGTTCGGCGATGTAGCGGAATATGCCCCTTGCGTCGTCTCGGGCGCTGTCGCGCCAGATCAGCTTCAGCACGGCTTCTTTTGCTTGGCCTTGGCAATCACTTCGCGCATTTCCACCATCACCTGATCATGCGGCACCGGGGGCCTCGGATCAGCGAGGGACTCGGCGACCTTGCGCTTCAGCCACTCCAAATAGGACGCCTCCTGCTCGGGCGTATCGAATTCCGAGACGATGGGGGAATACTCGTTCATGCCGCTAATTTACCGCAAAACAGCCCATTCCGCAAAGTGCCTCTATTCCTCGCCCATCCGCAAGGCAGCGATGAAGGCCTCCTGCGGGATCGAGACGCTGCCGTACTCCCGCATCCGCTTTTTGCCCTCTTTTTGCTTCTCGAGCAGCTTCTTCTTGCGGGAAATGTCGCCGCCGTAGCATTTGGCGGTGACGTCCTTGCGGAGGGCGGCGATGGTTTCGCGGGCGATCACTTTCCCGCCGATCGCGGCCTGGATCGGGATCTTGAACAAATGCCTCGGGATCAAATCCTTGAGCCGCTCGCACAGCTGCCGCCCGCGCGCTTCCGCCGCCCCCCGATGGACGATCATGCTGAGCGCATCGACCGGCTCGCCGTTGACCAGGATGTTCATCTTGACGAGGTCGCCGTCGCGGTGGCCGGTCTGGTGGTAGTCGAAGCTCGCATAGCCGCGGCTGATGCTCTTCAGCCGGTCGTAGAAATCGAACACCACCTCGTTCAGCGGCAGCTCGTAGGTCAGCTGCGCGCGCCCCGCGACATAGGTCAAATTCTTCTGGATCCCGCGCCGGTCCTGGCAGAGCTTGAGGATCGCGCCGAGATGCTCGTCGGGCACGTAGATCACCGCCTCGATCCACGGCTCCTCGACCGCGGCGATCCGGTTCTGGTCCGGCCAGTCGGCGGGATTGTGGATCTCGATCACCTCGAGCCCGGCCTCGTCCGTCCCGATCCGGCGCTGCGAGCCGACCGAGGCGGCCGCGTCCTTGGCCTTGTTCAAATGCACCTCGTAGATCACCGAGGGAGCCGTCGTGATGAGGTCGAGATCGTATTCGCGGGTCAGCCGCTCCTGGATGATCTCGAGGTGGAGCAGGCCGAGGAAGCCGCAGCGGAAGCCGAAGCCGAGCGCCGCGCTGGTCTCCATCTCGAACGAGAAGCTGGCGTCGTTGAGCCGCAGCTTGGCGAGCGAATCGCGGAGCTTCTCGAAATCGTTGGCGTCGGTCGGGAACAGGCCGCAGAAGACGACCGGCTGGACCTCCTTGAACCCCGGCAGCGGCGTCTTCGTCGGTCTCTTCGCGTCGGTGATCGTGTCGCCGACGCGGGTCTCGCTGATGTCCTTGATCTGCGCGGTGATGAAGCCGATCTCGCCCGCCCCGAGCGCGCTCAATTGCTCGATCTTCGGCCGGAACACGCCGACCCGGTCGACGAGGTGCGTGGTGCCGGCGGCCATGAAGGCGATCTGCTGGCCCTTCCTGATGACGCCGTCGATCACCCGGATCAGGATGACCACTCCGAGATAGGGATCGTACCAGCTGTCGACGAGCATCGCCTTCAGCGGCGCCGCGGAGTCTCCGCTCGGCGGCGGGATGCGAGCGACGATCGCCTCCAGCACCTCGTCGATGCCGATCCCCGTCTTGGCCGAGGTCAGCACGGCGTCGTCCGCGGGCAACCCGACGATGTCCTCGATCTCCCTGCGCACCTTGTCGACGTCGGCCGCGGGCAGGTCGATCTTGTTGATGACGGGGACGATCTCGTGGTCGTGCTCGATCGACTGGTAAACGTTGGCGAGAGTCTGCGCCTCCACCCCCTGCGCCGCGTCGACCACCAGCAAGGCGCCCTCACAGGCGGCGAGGCTCCGGCTCACCTCGTAGGCGAAGTCGACATGGCCCGGCGTGTCCATCAGGTTGAGCACGTAGTCCTGCCCGTCCTGGCTGCGGTAATCGAGCCGCACCGTCTGCGCCTTGATCGTGATCCCCCGCTCCTGCTCGAGCTCCATATTGTCGAGCACCTGGCTGGTCATCTCCCGCGCCGTCAGCCCCCCCGTCTGCTGGATCAGCCGGTCGGCGAGGGTCGATTTCCCATGGTCGATATGGGCTATGATACTGAAATTGCGGAGGTTTTTGAGGTCGGTCATTTCGCGATTTTCGGAAAGGTTCGGCGCGCCCTAGCAGAGGGGGGCGGGGAGGCAAAGGCGCTCAGGCGCCCTGAAGGAGACGGTTCACGCGAAGGCGCGAAGGCGCAAAGTGAAGCAGCGGCCGAGAGCGCCTATTCGGCGAGATCGCGAAGGGCGCGCCTGCGCCGGACCATCACCTCGCGCGCCGTCGCGAGCTGACCGTCGGCCAGAGCACCGAGAATCTCGCGATCCTCGCGCATGATCCTTTCGGCGAGCGCCATCGGCTCGGCCGGCCCTGAGCTGACCCCGGATGGCGAACCCTTCGGCGGCGTTTTGGTGTTTCTACTCATCGCTCAACTATAGCAGATTATCTTCACGCAGAGCACCCTGGCCCGTCATCTCGCGCACCGTCAGCCCCCCGTCTCCTGGTCAGCCGGTCGGCGAGCGTCGATTTCCCATGGTCGATGTGGGCGATATCGAGAAGTTGCGGAGGCGGCTAAGGTCGGTCATGCGCGCGGGGCGTCAGCAGGGGGCGGGGGCGAGGGAAACCGGGGGTTAGTGGCACCGCCCTAACGTACCGGGGCCGTCTCTCCCGGACGCGTTTAGCCATCGGAGACTTGAGATCGCGCACGCGTTGCACGGACAGTAGATTCAGGTATGAACAGCATCTTATGAGTGCGTGGGGAATTTAACTTGCCGACGATAGCTGAGCCAAAAAGTTTTTCGGAGCTATTGGAGGTTATCGAAGAATTTCAGTCCACGTCAGATGCCTCGTGGTATCGCGGGTGCCGCAACGCTGGCCACTGTCTCCAGCCCTCCATCATGAGGCACGCGCCCGTCAAACCCTTCAAGGAAATACACGAATTGGAGAAGCAGATCGCTTCTCGGTTTGTGCAGCGGTCTCTTCCCTTCGTGTCACGGCCGTTCATGGATGAGTGGGATAAGCTCTTTTTCATGCAGCACTACGGGGTGCCCACTCGGCTGCTGGATTGGACGGAAAATCCGTTCGTCGCGATATACTTCGCGATGACTCCGCTCCGGGTCGAGCCAGACAAAGACGCCGCCCTCTGGCTTTGTGATCCGGTAAAGTGGAACTCCCACGTCATGAGTTCCTATTCTGGTAAAAAGGGAATTCTCGATCAGAGCTCCCGTTTTCTGACGCAATACTCGCCCGAGGCGCTGGTCGATGATGTGCCCAACCACCCGATCATGATGTATGGGACATACAACAGCCCGCGTATCGTTGCGCAGCGCGGCGGCTTTGCTCTCTTTGGAAACCTGCCTGATCCCATGGAGCAGATTCACCAAACAGGAGGCTTCGCGCCAGAGTGCCTACAGAAGGTGACCGTCAAGAAGGAACACATCCCTGACATCAGATCGTCCCTTCTAAAGAAGGGATTCACGGAATCGGTGGTCTTCCCCGACCTGGATGGCCTCGCAAAGGAAATAAGGCGAGAGTTTGGATTCGAGCAATGATTTACAAAGGCCTCAGGATACTTTCGCATCCGAGTAAGCCACTTTTGTGGTGGTACAAGCAGCGGGATGTTATTGACTTTGACCCGCCCTATCAGCGGAAGGGCAGACTTTGGTCACGCTCTGACAAGGCCTATTTGATCGATTCAATCATAAACGGGTTTGATATACCGAAGCTATACATGGCCGACTTCCAGATGGGTGGGATGGCGCTCAATCGAAGTGGGAAAGAATATGCCATTATCGACGGCAAGCAGCGTTTCGAAGCTGTGTTTGATTTTTTTGATCATGCGCTAACGTTAAACGCAGATTTTGTGTGGAGGAGAGATCCCAGCCTCAAATTAGGCGGTTTGTCGCTGCGCGACCTCCGCAACAGCTATCCTGATATTGCGGACGCTTTTGAAACTGAGACATTTGATGTCATGTCCGTCGTTACGGACGATTCTGAAGACATTAACGAGCTTTTTGTTCGTCTAAATAGAAGCAAGCCGTTGTCCGGCGCTGAGATTCGAAACGCCATGATTGGCGCTGTGCCGGATATGATACGCAACGTCGCCAAACATGAGTTGTTCACCGACTACATTCGATTTAGCACTAAGCGGGCCGGTGATTTCAATGCAGCGGCGAAAATCGTGTTATTTGAGTACCGTGGATCCCCGGCGAGCACAAAGAAGTCAGACTTGGATGCATTTGCTCAGCTGCGGCGTGTTGAGGCTGAGAAGCTGGACCTTGCTGGCAACCATTGCCTCACGCATCTCGACTCGATGACACAGGTTTTCCTGCCTCGCGATATCCTGCTCGCATCCGCCGGTGTCTTTCCGGTCTATTACTGGTTCGTGCGCGTAGCCCATCCTAGTTTGTATTCTTATATTCGAGAATTTCTCGTTCAATTTGAAGGAGAGCGTGCTGAGGCGCGTGCGCGTGCGGCGCGTGACGAGAACCTGAGCGACGAGAGGGACTACGTCTATTCGCGATACGATACATTCAATCGTTCCACCGATGACCGGCGCAGTCACTTGGGGAGATTGGGAATACTCGCAACACTCTTCGGGGACTGGCTTCGGGGGCGCCACCTCACAAATCCGGTTCCTGACTTGAGCCGGCGAGTTCGGGAATTGCGCTCGACAGTGCAGCATGAGATTGACGAAGGCGACAGCGAATAGCCCCGTTCAGGGCGGGCATAGATTTCCCGCCTTGCAACGTCTCCTCGACGCCTTGTGTGCCTCTCCCTCTGACTGCTCTAAATGTCGCGTTGGTCGCCGTCGCGCGCCGTCACGCCAGCCCGCGCAACTCCTTCTCGAAATCCACCACCCGCCACCGATCGTTGAGCCCAATCGCATAGGGCATCCCCTCGAACACGCCGTGGCGGTAGGTGCACACCCCAACCTTCGCCGGGGCAGGCTCCAAAGACATCGAGGCCGCGCCGGCCACCCCGACCGTCACCACGCATCCTCCGCCCCCCGCCGCCGTCCTCAGCCCACTTCTCCCGCTCGCCCCATTCCGCGTCGGCCTCCACCGGTCTACACCGTCCAATGCACATGCCGGGGCCACCGGTCATGATCCCGCACGGCATGGATCTCGGCGAAGATGGCGTCCAGTTCCGCTTGCTCGGACGGCTCCGGGATCGCCTCCAGCTCTTCCTCGTCGAGATCGTCCGGGAGCGCATCGAAGATGCGGCTCCAGGCGTCGTCGACGCGGTTCTGCGCCGCCTTGAGCGCGGCCATGATCTCCTTCACCCAGGCGACGCGCGCCGCCACCCGCGCTTTCGCCTTCGCCTGCTCGCCGGGCCCATGACCGACGGCATCGAGCAGGGCCCGGATCGTCGCCTCATGGCTCATTGGGAATCCCTTCCTTCACCCCGCGCATCATCCGCCGCCCCCGGCCCCTTTCGGGACCGCTTGATCGGCTGGGACGTCTGGCCGGAAGCCTCCCCCGCCTTCTCCCGCTCCGCCCAAGCCGCCGCATCCGCCCGCGCCTTCTCCTCCCACGCTTTTTGCGCCTCGGCGGCGTTGCGATGCTTTTCGTCCTGGCGGCGGCACCATTGCTTATAGTCGCCGTCGCGGCCGGCGTTGAAGTTGAGGTCCTCGCCGCGGGCGAGTTCGTGGCGCACGATTCCGAGCGGGGCGAGCGGCGGCCGCTCGGGCTCGCCCTTCTCCGCCCAGTAATCGCGGCGGATACCGGCGAGCAATACGCTCATCGGGGTCGCCGCGACGTCGAGCATGTGCATCCCGTTCGGCAGCCGCCAGCGGTCGATCAGCTCGTCCGCCCCGCCGGCGAGGTCGAGCATGATCTCGATCGCCGTCAGCTGGCGAACGCAATAATCGGCCTCGACGATCCGCCCCTCGAGCCGGCAATTGCGCTCGTCCTTCAGCTTGGCGAGATATTGGGCGGTCAACGGTCCCAGCAGATCGGCCAGGGTGCAGATCTCCAGCGCCTCCTCGGGCTCCAGATCCTCGGCCGCGACCCTGAGCGACGCCCGCGCCGCAAGCGCCGCCTTGCCCGGGCCGGGCTTTCGCCGATCCGGGGCGCGGGGCGGCCGTCCGCGCACGGCGTGCCGGCCCCGCCGCTTCCTGTGGAGGGCGATCGCCGCGTCCCACGCCGCCGCGAAGCTTGCCGCTCCGGCGGAGCCGCGCACGGTGTAGGCGCCGGAGAGCGTCCGGCCGACGCGGGCCGCGGCCTCGACGATGCTGCCGGTCTCGGCGAGGCCGAGGATGAAGGCGCGCTGGTTGTCGTCCGACCAGCCGTCGTGACGCTTGTTCTTGCGGACCACCGGCTCGAAATCGAGCAGGGCGGCGATTTCCGGATCTTCGAGCTCCGGCGACTCGGGTTCCTCTCTGTCCATAGAGCGAACCTAACAGGAACAATAAGGGAATACAAGGGGCGGATCGCGAGGCGGCAATCCGGCGGCCCTCGGAGGTCGCACGGGATTGCTTCGCCAGGCCCGCAATGACGCAGTGAGGGCCGGCCGCGTCGCGGCTCTTCGCCCAGGCGCGGCGCGCCCGGGCCCGGCGCATCGCGCCGCCCGCGCTCAGGTTGCGCGGGGGCGCGCGTCCGCGCTAGGAGCGCTGCCACGTTCCACCCCTTGCCAGAACGAGCGAAAATGGCCGGCCACAGCAAATATAAGAACATCATGTATCGCAAGGGCGCTCAGGACAAGAAGCGCTCGGCGATGTTCTCCAAGCTCAGCCGCGAGATCACCGTCGCGGCCAAGATGGGCGTGCCCGATCCGGACATGAACGCGCGCCTTCGCGCCGCCGTCAACGCGGCCAAGGCGCAGTCGATGCCCAAGGACAATATCCAGCGCTCGATCGACAAGGCCTCGGCCTCCGACGCCGAGAATTACGAGGAGATCCGCTACGAGGGCTTCGGGCCGGGCGGCGTGTCGCTGGTGGTCGAGGCGCTGACCGACAACCGCAACCGCACCGCGACCAACGTCCGCACCGCCTTCTCCAAGAACGGCGGCAATCTCGGCGCCTCGGGCGCGGTGACCCACGGCTTCTCAAGGCTCGGCCTGATCGAATATCCGGCCGCCGCGGGGGATTCGGACCAGGTGTTCGAAGCGGCGATCGAGGCGGGCGCCGAGGACGTCGAATCGGACGAGGACGGCCACCGGATCTGGACCGGCGTCGACGATTTGCACGGCGTCGCCCGAGCGCTCGAAGGCGCGCTCGGCGCTGCGGAGAGCGTCAAGCTCGCCTGGCGGCCGCAGACCAATGTCGACGTCGCCGAGGGCGACGCCGAGCAGCTGATGAAGCTGGTCGAGACCCTCGAGGAGGACGACGACGTCCAGACCGTCTGGGGCAATTACGAACTGTCCGACGCGGTGCTGGAGAAATTGGGTTGACCCCAATCCTCCCCGGAACGGGGAGGGGGACCGCCGGCGAAGCCGGTGGTGGTGGGGCCGGGGCTTCGCCATGCTCGCTGCGCTCGCGACCCCTCCACCATGGTCAGGTGGACAGTGCCCCGCACTGTCCAGCCCTGTCCGGGGGACAGGGCGACCTGGCCATTGCGGCTGGTCCCCCTCCCCGTTCCGGGGAGGATTTCGGGTGCTGATCATCGGCCTCGATCCCGGCTTGGCCTGCACCGGCTGGGGGGTGATCGCGGCCGAGGGGAACCGGCTCTCCCACATCGCCAACGGCCAGGTGCGCACTGACGCCAGGGCGGCGCTGCCGGCGCGGCTGGTGGCGCTCGAGGCGGCGCTGGGCGCGGTAATCGCGGACCACGCGCCGGAAGCGGCCGCCTGCGAGGAGGTGTTCCTCAACGAGAACCCGCAATCGACCCTGAAGCTCGGCCAGGCGCGCGGCGTCGTCCTGCTCGCTCTGGCCAAGCGTGGGCTCGAGATCGGCGAATATGCGCCGCGGCTGGTCAAGAAGGCGCTGGTCGGCACCGGCGCGGCGGAGAAGGCGCAGGTCCATGCGATGGTCCAGCGGCTGTTGCCGTCGGCGAAGATCGCGGGTGCGGATGCGGCCGACGCGCTGGCCGTGGCGATCACCCACGCCCACCACCTCGCCAGCGCGCGGCGCTTCGGCTGAACTTTCGCTTTCCTACAGGCGATCGTTCCGCTTATGTACCGGGCATGACGGTTTTGCGCCCGATTTTCGCCCGTTCGCCGCTGCCCGGCACGGGTCTGTGCGGGGGGAAGTTTTTTTCGCCTATGGAAGCGGAAACTTCGGAAACTTCCGGCGGGCCCGGCGCATGATCGCCAGGCTCCGCGGCCTGCTCGATTCGTTCGGCGCGGATCATGCGGTGATCGACGTCAACGGCGTCGGCTATCTCGTTTCCGCCTCCTCGCGAACGCTTTCGTCGCTGGGCGCGATCGGCGAGGAAGTGGTTCTGCACACCGAGATGCTGGTCGCCGAGGATTTCATCCGCCTGGTCGGCTTCACCACCGCCGCCGAGCGCGACTGGTTCCGCCTCTTGACCTCGGTCCAGGGCGTCGGCGCCCGGGTCGCCCTCGCCATCCTCTCGGCGCTGTCGATCGACGAAGTCCACCGCGCGGTGGCCAGCGGCGATAGCGCGATGGTCGCCCGGGCCCAGGGCGTCGGCCCGAAGCTGGCCCAGCGCATCGTCAACGAGCTCAAGGACAAGGCGGGTGGCATCGCGCTCGGCTCCGGCGGCGCGGCGGCGCCGAGCGGCGGCAATGCCCAGGACGCCATCTCCGCGCTGGCCAATCTCGGTTTCCGCCCGAGCGAGGCCGCCGCCGCGGTCGCCAAGGCTGAGGCGGAGGTGGGCCCGGAAGCGACGCTGGATTTGCTCGTCCGCACCGCGCTCAAGAAGGCCGCCAAATGAGCCGTTCCCCCGTCATTCCCGCGAAAGCGGGAATCCCGCTTTTCTTCTTCGCGCTCTTCGCGCCTTCGCGTGAAAAAGGGAAAAGTATGGGTTCACGCGAAGGCGCGAAGGTCGCGAAGGAAGAATTTGAAGGAAGATGGATTCCCGCTTTCGCGGGAATGACGGAAAGAGGTTGGCAATGACCGACCCCGATCGCCTCACCACGCCCGAGCGGCGCCCCGAGGATCTCGACGCCGCCTTGCGGCCCAAGACGCTCGACGAGTTCGTCGGACAGAAGGCGGCGCGGGAGAATCTGCGGGTGTTCATCCAGGCCGCGAAGGGCCGCGGCGACGCGCTCGATCACGTCCTCTTCTTCGGCCCGCCGGGGCTCGGCAAGACGACCCTCGCGCAGATCGTCGCGCGCGAGCTCGGGGTCGGCTTTCGCGCCACTTCGGGGCCGGTGATCGCCAAGTCGGGCGATCTCGCCGCCTTGCTCACCAACCTCGAGGACGGCGACGTTTTGTTCATCGACGAGATCCACCGGCTCGCGCCGGCGGTCGAGGAGATCCTCTATCCGGCGATGGAGGACCGCGTTCTCGATCTGATGATCGGCGAGGGGCCCTCGGCGCGCTCGGTGCGGATCGACCTGCCCAAATTCACCCTGGTCGGCGCGACCACCCGGCAGGGGCTGATCACCACCCCCTTGCGCGACCGCTTCGGAATCCCGGTGCGGCTCAATTTCTACAGCGTCGAGGAGCTAGAGCATGTCGTCCGCCGCGCCGGCCGGCTGCTCGGCCTTTCGCTGACGGAGGACGGGGCGAAAGAGGTGGCCAGGCGCTCGCGCGGAACGCCGCGGATCGCCGGGCGGCTGCTTCGCCGGGTGCGCGACTTCGCCCATTCGGATGGCGACGCCGAGGTGGACGCGACGGTCGCCGACGCCGCGCTCAACCGGATGGAAGTCGACAAGCTCGGCCTCGACGCGATGGACCGGCGTTACCTCACGATGATCGCCGACATCTATCGCGGCGGGCCGGTCGGGGTCGAGACGCTCGCCGCCGGCCTCTCCGAGCCGCGCGACACGATCGAGGAGGTGATCGAGCCCTATATGATCCAGCTCGGCCTGATCGCCCGCACCGCGCGCGGACGCTGCCTCAACGGCCCCGGCTGGACCCATCTCGGCCTGCCTCAGCCCAAAGGCGGGCAGGCCGGCCTGTTCGAAGGAAAATGAGGGAGGGATAAATGAAGAAGCTGTTCCTGGCGCTCGGCCTTTGCGCCGCGCCCGCGCTGGCGCAACCGGCGCCGCCCGCACCGGCGGCCGCCGCGCGCGCCGCGATCGACTATTCGGACGCCGCGACCTGGCTCTGCCTTCCGGGCCGCCAGGACGCCTGCGGACGCGCGCTGCCGACCGCCGACCTGACTCCCGCCGGCTACGGCCCGGTCACGCAAAGCACGCCGGCCGCCGATCCGCCGATCGACTGCTTCTACGTCTATCCGACCGTCTCGCGCGATCCAGGCCTCAACAGCGACATGAGCCCGGGAGTCGAGGAGCAGGGCACCGCCGCGGTCCAGCTCGCGCGCTTCGCCTCGGTCTGCAAGACCTACGCGCCGGTCTACCGGCAGGTGACTCTGGGCGCGATCCCGCGGGCGCTCGCGGGGGAGAACGTCACCGCCAACTTCATCATGGCCTATGCCGACGTGGCGAACGCCTGGCGCTATTATCTCGAACATTACAATCACGGCCGCCCCTTCGTCCTGATCGGCCACAGCCAGGGGACGATCCACCTGACCCAGTTGCTGGCGCGGGAGATCGAGAACGGCCCGGCCGCCGCGCGCATGCTCTCGGCGCTTCTGATCGGCTATGCGGTCGAGGTGCCGGAAGGAAGGCTCGTCGGCGGCAGCCTCCAGCGCACGCCGCTCTGCAGCCGGGCGGGACAGACCGGCTGCGTCATCACCTACATGTCATTCCGGGCCGACGCCCCTCCGCCGGCCGGATCGCTGATGGGCCGCGCGCCGCGTCCGGGCATGACCGCCGCCTGCGTCAATCCGGCCGCGCTAAGCGGCGGCAGCGCGCCGCTCGATTCCTACTGGTACGCCGCCGCCAGCCAGTTCGGCGGCCCGACCATCACCTGGTCGACGGCGGGCGCTCCGCCCGCGCCGTTCCTCCACGCCCGCGGACTGATCTCCGGCGAGTGCCGGCACGACGGGCAGGCCGGCTGGCTGGCGATCACCGTCAACGCCGATCCGGCCGACGCGCGCACGGACCAGATACCGGGCGACGTCTATCTCGGAGCGAGCCGCCAGGCCGGCTGGGGCCTTCACCTCGGCGACGTTCCCTATGCGCAGGGCGACCTGATCCGCGCCGTCGAGGCGCAGCGCGACGCGATGCTGAGGCGGCGGCGCTAGGATGACCCCATATTCGCTCATCCTGAGTAGGGACCGAGCTTGTCGAGGGCCCGTATCGAAGGACCGACCGGGTACGTCCTTCGAGACGCCGTTTCGACAGGCTCGCAAGTTTACCCTGAGCGCCTGCCTTGGCAGGCAGTCGAAGGGGCTCCTCAGGATGAGCGGGAGACGAGTCAGCTTTCGAGGAAGAAGATGTCCTCGACCGGCCTTCCCAGCGCTCGGGCGAGCTTCAGCGCCAGCAATGTCGAGGGCACGAACACCCCGTTCTCGACCGTGTTGATCGTCTTGCGGCTCACGCCCACCATCTCCGCCAAAGCGGCCTGGGTGAGGCCCCGCTCGGCCCTAAGGTCGAGCAGCCGGTTGGCGAGGGCTTCAGCCATCCTTGTGGGCGCGCCGCTCGAGCATGGCGAAGCGAATCAGGGCCACGGCGATTCCGATCGTCGTCAGCAAGTGGATCGTCTCGCGCCCGCTCATCGGCTCGAACAGGTTGACGAAGTAGAGCAGGATCGCCCCCGCCATGGTCGCGAGAAAGGCGATTCGGAAGGCGTCGGCCCGGTTTGCGCGGGTGACCTCGTCGTCCATCAGAGCGCGCACCGCCTTCGGCTTGAGCCAGAAGCCGCCGGTCGCCACCGCGAGCAGGAGGACGATCGAGAGCACCAGCCAGGCGGCGATCTTGACATGATCCACCGCGCGCATGCCGGTGTCGGGCTGGGAGAAATAGGAAGCCTGCTGGGCGAGGAAGATCACGGTAAGCGCTGGAAACATCCGCGCACGTCGGCGCGAAAGGCGGTCGGCGGTCTCGATATCGGAAGCGGTCATGAGCATTTCCCTGTAACCTACAGGTGACATGTAACCTACACGTTACACGCGCGTCAAGCGCAAAATCGGCTCGGCTCGTCTTTTGCGGTTTGCGGGCGACTCCCGGCCCGATAGACGCCGGAGCGTGAGCGGAGAGATCGATCGGCCCTACGAGGGCGCCTTCGTCGGCGGCACGCACCATTTCGCGCTGCGCGTCTATTTCGAGGACACCGACGTCGCCGGCGTCGTCTACTACGCCAATTACCTCAAATTCATGGAGCGGGCCCGCTCCGACATGCTGCGTTGCGCCGGAGTCGACCAGCGCGAGGCGATCGAGGCGGGCGCCGGAGTCTATGTCGTCGCCGAGGCGAACATCAAATACCGCGCCTCGGCGAAGCTCGACGACGCGCTCGTGGTGCTCAGCGAAGTTCGCGAGGTGCGCGCGGCCTCGTGCGTCATTCATCAGCGAGTCATGCGCAGGGATGACATTCTCGCCGAGGCGATGATCACCGCCGCCTTCATCTGTGAGGGACGGCCGAAGCGCCAGCCGCGCGCATGGGTCGAAGCATATGAGCGGCTGAAGAAGGAAGACTGAGTGGGACGAATGAATCTTGGCGCGGACGTGATGTCGCCGGTCGCTTTGTTCCTTCACGCGGACATCGTCGTGAAGGTGGTGATGATCGGCCTCGTCCTGGCCAGCATCTGGACCTGGACGATCATCGTCGGCCAGTGGATGCGAATGCGCCGCGCGTCCCGCGAAAACGACCGGTTCGAGCGCGAGTTCTGGAAGGCCGAGGATATCGACAGTTTCTACGAATCGCGCGGCCGCGACGAATTCCCCTCGGCCAAGGTGCTCGCCGCCGGAGTCGCGGAGTGGCGGCGCTCGACCTCGGGCAAGGCGGTCGACCGCGACGGCACGCGCGCCCGGCTCGCCGTGGCGATGAGCTCGGCGGTGATCGCCGAGACCGACAAGCTCGCCTCGCGCCTCAACATCCTCGCCACCGTGGGATCGGTCGCGCCGTTCGTCGGCCTGTTCGGCACCGTCTGGGGAATCATGCGCGCCTTCACCGACATCGCCGGCGCTCAGAACACCTCGCTCGCGGTGGTCGCCCCTGGCATCGCCGAGGCTTTGTTCGCCACCGCTCTCGGCCTGTTCGCGGCGATCCCGGCGGTCATCGCCTACAATCGCTTCAGCTACTCGATCAACCGGATCGAGGCGCGCCTCCAGCGCTTCGCCGACGGCTTCCACGGCACCCTGTCGCGCGAGCTGGAGGTGGAGGGATGAGGGTGGTTGCTCCCAAATCCTCCCCGGAACGGGGAGGGGGACCGCGGCGCGAAGCGCCGTGGTGGTGGGGCCGATCCGAGGCCGCCGACCCCTCCACCGGCTTCGCCGGTCCCCCTCCCCGTTCCGGGGAGGAATATTAATGGCCATGGGTCCCATACTCGGCCCCGGCCGGCGCGGGCGGCGTACCCCGATGGCGGAGATCAACGTCACGCCGATGGTCGACGTCATGCTCGTGCTGCTGATCATCTTCATGGTCACCGCGCCCCTGCTCACCGCCGGAGTCCAGGTCGATCTTCCGGAGAGCAAGGCGGCGTCGCTCGACCAGAATAACGAGCCGGTGGCGATCTCGATCGATTCCGGCGGCAACATCTTCATCGACGAGACGCCGGTGCCGCTCGACACGATCGACGCGCATCTGCAGCAGATCGCCGCGGCGAGCCATGAAGCGGGCGGCCCGCGAATCTTCCTGCGCGCCGACCGCGGGCTCGATTACGGCCGGGTCATGCAGGTGATGGGCGAGATCAACCGCGCCGGCCTGAGGCGGGTCGCCCTCGTCAGCACGGCGCAGGGGGAGCCGCGCTGATGGACCGCGCGGAGGCCACCGGGCTCGGCGTTTCCATCGCCGGCCACGTCGCGCTCCTCGCCTTGCTGTCGCTCGCTTTGGTCACCGCCGGCCGGATACCCCTCTCGCCGCCGCCGATGGAGGTGTCGTTCGTCGACGAGGTCGCCTTGACCTCGGCCGCGCCGCAGCCTTCGCCGGCGCCGGCCGCCCAGGCGACGGCGCCTGACGTCGGCCCGACGGAGGACGCGGCTCCGGCGGCGCCCCTCGCCCCCGCGCCGGCGCCGCCCGAGGCGGAGGTCAAGCCGCCCAAGCCGGTCGCCGAGGAAGCGGCTCCCGCGCCGCCGACTCCGCGCCGCGCCGAGCGCCCGGCGCCCCAGACCCCGCGCCGGGCCGAGCAGCGCCCCGTGCCGCCCGCGCCGGAGGGCACAGGGCGCACCACCCGGCGCTCGGGCCTCGGCGACCTCGATCCGCGCAGCTTCGGCCGCGATCCCGCCGCGCAGCGCAGCGCGCCGCCCGCGGCCACGATGAATGCGCGGGCAGCGGCCGATATCGCCTCGGCCATCGCGAGGCAGGTCCAGCCCTGCGCCGACCGCCAGATCAATCCGGGACCGGGGGCCGAGCGGATCGTGACTCCGATCATCCTCAGCCTCAACCGCGACGGGTCGCTCAAGACTCGGCCGCGGGTCGGCGAGCAGCGCGGGCTCGACGACGAGAACAGCCGCTACGCGCGCCGCGTCGCCGATCTCGCGATCAACGCCTTCGCGTCCTGCGCGCCGCTGCGCGGCCTGCCGCAGGAGCTTTACGACGTGCCCCGCGGCTGGGCCAATTTCACCATGAACTACCGGCTGCCCGGATAGGAGCAAGAGACGTGCGTATCGCCATCATCATCGCCGCCGCCTGGAGCCTGACCGCTCCGGCCTTCGCCCAGACTCCGCCGCCTCCGCCGCCGGAAGGACAGGGCGGCAAGGATGAGGGCCAGCTGGTGGTCGACGTCACCGGCGGCCAGCGCGCCGCTCTGCCGATCGCCGTGCCCTACATGCCGACGCCGCAAGCGGCGGATACCGCCGCCGGCAATACCGGAGCGCTCGGCCGCCAGGTCGCGGAGATCGTCACCGCCGACCTGCGCAATTCCGGCCTGTTCACGCCGATCGGTCCGAGCGGCCTCGCGCCCGTCTCCTTCCCGCAGGTGACCGCGCCCGATTTCGGCTATTTCTCGACCACCGGGGCGCAGAACCTCGTCCAGGGCTTCGTCCAGGCCAATCCCAACGGCTCGCTCACGGTGGGCTGCTACCTCTACGACGTCGCCGCCCAGAGCGAGCTCGCCCGCCAGGGCTATGTCGTCCAGCCGCGCGACTGGCGCCGCGCCGCCCACCGCTGCGCCGATTCGGTCTATTCGCGCCTCACCGGCGAGGGCGCCTATTTCGACACGCGGATCGTCTACGTCTCCGAAACCGGCCCGGCGCGGCGGCGCATCAAGCGGCTGGCGATCATGGATTATGACGGCGCCAACCACCGCTTCCTGACCAACGGCCAGTGGACCGTGCTGACCCCGCGCTTCGCGCCGAACCAGCAGACCATCACCTTCATGACCTACCAGGACGATCGTCCCCGGGTGATGGTCTACGAGCTCGATTCGGGGCAGACTCGCCCGCTCGTCAGCCAGCCCTACATGACCTTCGCGCCGCGTTACTCGCCCGACAGCCGCTACGTGATCTTCTCGATGGCCGTGAACGGGAACACGGACATCTACCGCATCCCCGTCGCCGGCGGCACGCCGCAGCGGCTGACCAACGCGCCGGGCATCGACACCGGCGGCTCCTACTCGCCCGACGGCGGCCGGATCGTGTTCGAAAGCGATCGCGGCGGCTCGCAGCAGCTCTACGTAATGAGCGCCGACGGATCGAACCAGCGCCGGATCAGCTTCGGCGGCGGCGGCTACGCGACTCCGGTGTGGAGCCCGCGCGGCGACCTCATCGCCTTCACCAAGACCGGCGGCTTTCGGATCGGCGTGATGAACACCGACGGCGGGGCCGAGCGGATCCTGACCAGCGGGGGCGGCGAGGGCCCGACCTGGGCGCCCAACGGCCGCGCGGTGATGTTCACCCGGGGCTTGAGCAGCGGCGAGCTCTGGTATGTCGACGTCGCCAGCGGCGCGACCCGGCGCGTTCCGACTCCGCTCGGCGGATCGGATCCGGCCTGGTCGCCGCTCAGGCCCTAACAGTTTCAAGAAGCGAACGATTAGAGGAGCGAAGAATGAACAGAGCAACCAGCCTGCTGGCGATCGCCGCGGCAATGGCGCTGACGGCGGGCTGCGCCCACCGGCGCACCGCCGCGGAGCTTCCGCCGGAGCCGCCGAGCTCGGGCACCGCGGAGGGCGACCTCGGCGAGCAGAGCGGCAACGTCACCGGCGCCGCAATCCCCGGATCGCGCGCGGACTTCCTGCAAAGCGTGCCCGCGGACCGCGTGTTCTTCGAGCTCGATTCCTATTCGCTCGACGGCGAGGATCGAGCGACGCTCGACGCTCAGGCCGCCTGGCTGCAGCGCAATTCGGGCGTCCACGTCACGATCGAGGGCCATGCCGACGAGCGCGGCACCCGCGAATATAATCTCGCGCTCGGCGACCGCCGCGCCAATGCCGCGCGCGACTATCTCCAGTCGCGCGGAATCGCGCCGACCCGGATGCAGGTGATCAGCTGGGGCAAGGAGCGCCCGGCCAACCCGGCCTCGAACGAGCAGGCCTGGGCCGAGAACCGGCGCGCGGTGACGGTCGTGCCGGAATAGGCTAGCTGCGCGGCCGCTCCGGCGGCCTCAGCCAGCGCGAATCGGCCATGAACGCCTCGTCGAGCAACCGGGCGAGGCGCAGGCCGCCGCGAGCGATCTGCCGGCGGACGACGGGGACGAGGCGGCGGGTGGTCTCTTCGGTCACCACAGGCCGCTCCGTCGGTATCGGCCCGCAAGGATCGGGGAGCACCGTCGCGTAGGCGAAATCGTGGGCCGCCTGCCAGCTCTCGCGCGCCCAATCGGTCACCGTGCCGGCGCGCATCGCCGCCATGTCGGCCTCGCCGAGCGCGGAAAGAATGCCGCGCGGGCCGCCCGGCGGCTCGGAAATGCCGCGGTCGGCCAGATAGCCGTCCCAGATCGTATGGAGGTTGGTGCGGCCCGCGATGAGGCCGTAATTCGCGCCGAACCGATTGCCGCCGAGGTCGCCGCGGTCGCCGGTATGCAGCGGCTGGTGCAGATCGCCCATCAGGTGGACGACGAAGATCAAAGCGAACAGCCGCTCGCGCATCGGAAGCTGGCGATTGGCGAGCAGCCGCATGTTGCGCTCGATCTGCGCCGAGACGCAATTGCCGTCGCGGCAGGCCGAGGCTTGGTCGAATGGCCGGCAGACGTCGACATTCTGATAATGCCAGGTCGCCGCGTAGCTGAAGCGGTCGCCGAGCGTCTTGATGCAGTCGGGCCAGACGCTCGCCTGCTCGATCGTCCGCGCCGGGCAGGTCGGCGTGTCGAGCAGCCGCGCCTGCCGAAGCAACCGGCCGATGTCCGCCCGGGTGCGCGGGCTCGCCTTCAGATAGGCGATCGTCGCCACGCCCTCATGGCCATATTCCCACCAGGCGAGCGAAGGCGAGGGCGCGAGCGCCAGGACGAGGGCGAGGAGAAGCCGGCGGATCATTCCGGATCGTCGCCGTAGATGGCGACCGCGCGGCGTTCCGGCGACGCCATGCCGCGATACATTCCGGGCGTATTGTAGGCGAAGATGCCGTCGCCGGCCGGCGTGACGACGATGACCCCGCCCGAGCCGCCGAGCGCCGCGACCTCGGCCATCACCGAGTCTGCCGCAGCCCGGGCGCTCTCTCCGGCGAGGCGGATTCGCGCCGAAATCTCATGAGCGACGCCGACCCGGATGAAATATTCCCCGGCGCCGGTCGAAGAGACCGCGCAGCCGCGCTCGTCGGCGAAGCAGCCGGCGCCGATGATCGGCGAATCGCCGATCCGGCCCCAGCGCTTGCCGGTGAGCCCGCCGGTCGAGGTCGCGGCCGCGACGTGGCCGCTCCGGTCGCGCGCGACCGCGCCGACCGTTCCGTATTTGAGGTGCACGTCGAAATGCTCGGATTTCGGGCGGGCGCGAAGCTCGTCGAGCTGGCGGCGGCGCTCGGCGGTCTCGAAATAGGCGGCGGACGCCTGCTCGAGCCCGTGATCGAGCGAGAAGCGGTCGGCGCCCTCGCGCCCGAGGAAGACGTGCGGGCTCTCTTCCATCACCGCGCGGGCGAGGCTGATCGGGTTCTTGGTCGCCGTGACTCCGGAGACGGCGCCGGCGCGCCGGTCCTTCCCCTCCATGATCGCCGCGTCCATCTCGATCCGCCCCTCGTAGGTGAAGACCGAGCCCCGGCCCGAGTTGAAATGGGGGTCGTCCTCGAGCACGCGGACGCTCGCCTCCACGGCGTCGAGCGCTCCGCCGCCGTCCTCGAGGATCGCGCTGCCGGCGTCGAGCGCCCGGCCCAGCGCGGCGCGGATCGCCGAATCCTCCTCCGCCGAGATGCGCCCCCGCTCGATCACGCCGGCCCCGCCGTGGATCACCAGGCGCCAGGTTCCGTCTTGAGCAATGCCGGACATCGCGACGCCATAGCAGATCGTCCCCGCCCCGCCAGTGCGCGGCACCGTAACGATTTCGCTTGCCCGCACCGAATCATATAATTATGATATCATCATTCTTGGAGGAGAATGACATGTCCACCAATGCAGATTCGGCCGCGGCAGCGCTCAGCCACACGCACGAGCGCCCGGCCGCGACGCAGAGCGGCTTCGCCATGCTGCTGCTCCTGCTCGTCCTGTTCGTCGCCGTTTTCTTCGATCTCGGCTGGCTGGTGAGCAGCGCCGACAAGGGCGGGACGGATCCGGCTTTGCCCGCTTTCCTGCTGGCGCTGATCGCGATCGCCTTCCTGTTCGTGCTGTGCGGCTTCTACCTGCTCCAGCCGAACCAGGCGGCGGCCATCCTCCTGTTCGGGGACTATCGCGGTACCGACCGCAAGGCCGGCCTTCGCTGGCGCCTGCCCTGGCTGTCGCGGACCAAGATCTCGACCCGAATCCACAACATCACCTCGGACAAGATCAAGGTGAACGACCTGCGCGGCAACCCGATCGAGATCGCCACCAACGTCGTCTGGCGCGTGACCGACACCGCCCAGGCCCTGTTCGACGTCGCCAATTATATGGAGTTCGTCGAGATCCAGATCGAAAGCGCGGTGCGCGCGATCGCCGGCAAATATCCCTACGACGATCTGGAGCATAAGGAGGTGACTCTGCGCGCCGATGCCGAGGTGGTCAGCGAGGAGCTGGAGCGCGAGCTTCAGGAGCGAGTCACCCGGGCCGGAATCACCGTCGACGAATGCCGCCTGACCCACCTCGCTTACGCTTCCGAGATCGCCCAGGCGATGCTCCGCCGTCAGCAGGCGGAGGCGGTGATCGCGGCGCGTCAGAAGATCGTCATCGGCGCCGTCTCGATGGTCGAGAACGCGCTCCAGCTGCTGTCCGAAAAGGGCGTGGTCGAGCTCGACGACGAGCGCCGGGCGGCGATGGTCTCGAACCTGATGGTCGTGCTCTGCTCCGAGCGGGACACGCAGCCGATCGTCAACACGGGCTCGCTGTACCAGTAGGAGTAGGGCGCGTGGCCCAGTCCCCGAAGAAGGCCTACCCGCTGCGCATCGAGCCGGCCCTGTGGGGCGCGCTCGAGCGCTGCGCGGCGGCCGACTTCAGGAGCGTCAACGCCCAGATCGAGGTGCTTCTGCGCGAGGCGCTCGGGCGCCGGGGCGTGAAGGTGGCGTTGCCGGCCGAGCGCAAGCGCGGGCGGCCGAAGAAGGAGAGCTGACATGAACGACGACGACGAGGCCTGGTTCGCGCCGAAGCGTTACGGCTATGGCGCCGGCCTGCCGATCGCCTGGCAGGGCTGGGCCGTGCTCATCGGCTATGTCGCGCTGGTCACCGCGGCCGGCTTTCTCATTCTCTACAGTGTGGTCGCCTTCGCCGCCGTCATCGTGGCGGCGACCGCCGCGCTTATTGCTATCTGCGCGCAGAAGACGCGCGGAGGATGGCAATGGCGCTGGGGAAGGCGGGACTAGCTGGACAAGGCCGGGGAGGCAGTCCAACCATCCGTCCGGACGGGAGGTACGGCATGCTGGACAGGCGAGGGTTCATGATCGCGGGTGCAGCGGCGGGGCTGGCGGCAACGCCGCTTTTCCGCGCCTTTGCCCAGGACGCCGGGGCAACCTTACGGCCGATGACCGGCGACGCCGTCCCCATCTCCCGCGAGGAGCACCGGCAGCGAATCGCCAGGGCCCAGCGGCTGATGGCCGATCAGGACCTCAAGGCGCTGCTGATCGAGCCCGGCTCTTCCATGACCTATTTCTGCGGCGTGCAATGGTGGCGCAGCGAGCGGCTCACCGCGCTCGTCATTCCGCGCGAGGGCGATCCCTGCGTCGTCACGCCGCATTTCGAAGAGCCTTCGGTTCGCGAGAGCCTCAAGGTCGAGGCCGAGGTGCGCACCTGGAACGAGGACGAGAATCCGTTCGAGCGGGTCGCCGGGTTCCTCCGCGACCGCCGAATCTCCGGCCGGATCGGAATCGAGGAGACGGTGCGCTTCTTCGCCTTCGACGGGCTCGGGCCCGTCATGTCGGACATCGAGCTCTGGGCCGGCGCGGGCGTCGTCCGCGGCTGCCGGATGATCAAGTCGGCGCACGAGCTGGCGCTGATGCAGAAGGCGGCGGACGTCACCATCGCCGCCTTCCGCCACATCCACCCGCGGATCGAGGCGGGCATGAACCCCGGCCAGATCGAGGCCCTGTACGTCGCCGCGGTGCGCGCGCTCGGCGCCAGCACCGACGGCGGCCTCGTCCTGCTCGGCGAGGCCAGCGCCTATCCCCACGGCTCGGGCCAGCCCCAGGCGGTTCGCGCCGGGGAGGTCGTGCTGCTCGATTGCGGCTGCAGCGTCCATGGCTACCAGTCGGACATCTCGCGCACCTTCGTCTTCGGCGAGCCGAATGCGGCGCAGCGCCGGGTCTGGGACCAGGTCCGCCAGGGGCAGCAGATCGCGATGGGCGCGGCGCGGATCGGCCGGCTCGCCGGAAGCGTCGACGATGCGGTGCGCGCCCAATATGAACGCTGGGGCTACGGGCCGGGCTACCGGCTCCCCGGCACCCCGCACCGAACCGGCCACGGAATCGGCATGGACGGGCACGAGCCGGTCAACCTCGTCCACGGCGAGACCACGCCGCTCGCCGCCGGCATGTGCTTTTCCAACGAGCCGGGAATCTACCTTCCCGGGCAGTTCGGGATCCGCCTCGAAGATTGCTTCCACATGACGCCGGAAGGCCCGCGCTGGTTCACGACTCCGCCGCGCTCGATCGACGATCCGTTCGGCTGACCCGACAATAACCGAAATGGATTTACTTTCGGCGTTAAATAAACTCGTTACGCCGCCGAGTCGCGCCATAGAAAAGATCATGATCGGCTGTTAGTCCTTGCTCCAAATCGAGCGAGGGAGTCCAACATGACCATCATCAACGGCACTGCGGGCGACGACATTCTGAACGGCGGAAGCGCGGCCGACCAGATCTTCGGCTTCGCCGGCAACGACATCCTCAACGGCAATGGCGGCAACGACCAGCTCGACGGCGGGACCGGCGCCGATACGATGAGCGGCGGCACCGGCAACGACATCTATTTCGTCGACGACATCGGCGATATCGTGAACGAATCGGCGGGCCAGGGGACCGATCAGGTCCGCACCACGCTCGCCGCCTATGCGCTCGGCGCCGAGGTCGAGAAGCTCCGCTTCATGGGCGTCGGCAGCTTCACCGGAACGGGCAACGCTCTCAACAACGAAATCCTCGGCGGCGCCTCGGCCGACGTCCTCACCGGCGGCGACGGCTACGATTATCTGGTGGGCCTCGGCGGCGACGACAGCCTCTACGGCGGCGCGGACGGCGACACGCTCGACGGCGGCACCGGCGCCGATTATCTCGAGGGCAATGGAGGCGACGACGTCTATCTCGTCGACAATGTCGGCGACAGCGTCGTCGAAGCCGCCGGCGAGGGCCTCGACACCGTCTATTCCAGCCTCGCCAGCTACACGCTGGGAGCGAATGTCGAGGATCTCTATTTCAACGGCGCCAGCGGCAGCTTCACCGGCACTGGCAACACGCTCGACAACGAGATCGTCGGCGGCAGCGGCAACGATATCCTGAGCGGCCTCGACGGCAATGACGAGCTGGTCGGCGGCACCGGCGGCGACACGCTGGACGGCGGCAACGGCGACGATTTGCTGACCGGATCGAGCGGGACCGACACGATGACCGGCGGCTCGGGCGCCGACACGTTCGACTGGAACACCTCGTTCGAATCGGGCCTCGGCGCCAGCGCCGACCGGATCGTCGATTTCACCCAGGGCATGGACCTGATCGACCTCGGCGGCGCCGACGCGGACATCACCACCTCCGGCAACCAGGCCTTCGCCTTCATCGGCAACGCCGCCTTCTCCAACACCGCCGGGGAGCTGCGCACGTTCGACGACGGCACCGACACTTGGATCCAAGCCGACATCAACGGCGACGGCAACGCCGATTTCGAGATCGTGCTGACCGGGGTGGTGCCGCTCGTGGCGACCGACTTCGTGCTCTGAGGCTTCGTACGCAATAGGCTTGCCCGGATTGGCGAGCAATTCAGAGTCATCCCGGCGAAGGGGCACCCCGCAAAGTAGTACTTTGCGGGGACCCCGAAGGCCGGGACCCATGAACACGGCCGGGTGAGGAGAGGTGAAGGCTTGCCAGCCTCTTTCTGCGCGCCCTGAGTGCATGGGTCCCGGCCTTCGCCGGGATGACTCCCCTTTATCGCAACGGTGAAGCGACTTCCAATTAAGTACGGACCCCAGCTTTGATCTCGGCCCCGCCAGCGCCTATATCCGCGCCATGTCCGTAAGGCCCTGGAGAGATATTGAGCGGCGCGAGTCGCGGCAGATCATGGTCGGCGCCGTGCCGGTCGGCGGCGACGCGCCCGTCACCGTGCAGACGATGACCAACACGGTCACCGCCGACGTCAAGGGCACGATCGACCAGATCCGCCGCTGCGAGGAGGCCGGGGCCGATATCGTCCGGGTCTCCTGCCCGGATGCCGAGAGCACCGCGGCGCTTAGGGCAATCGTCCGCGCCGCGCGGGTGCCGATCGTCGCCGACATCCATTTTCACTACAAGCGCGCGCTCGAAGCGGCAGATGCGGGCGCCGCGTGCCTGAGGATCAATCCCGGCAATATCGGCTCGGCCGAGCGGGTGCGCGAGGTGGTCAATGCCGCCAAGGCCAACGGCTGCTCGATGCGCATCGGCGTCAATGCCGGGAGCCTCGAGCGCGACCTGCTCGAAAAATATGGCGAGCCCTGCCCCGAGGCTCTGGTCGAGAGCGCGCTCGACCATATCCGGATCCTCGAGGACCACGATTTCCGCGAATACAAGGTGGCGGTGAAGGCCAGCGACGTGTTCCTCGCGGTCGCCGCCTACCAGCAGCTCGCCGGCGCGGTCGATTGCCCCCTGCACCTCGGAATCACCGAGGCCGGGGGCCTTCGCGGCGGAACGGTGAAGAGCGCGATCGGCATCGGCTCACTGCTCTGGGCCGGGATCGGCGACACGATCCGGGTCTCGCTCTCGGCCGAGCCGGAGGAGGAGGTCCGAGCGGGCTTCGAGATCCTCAAGAGCCTCGGAATCCGCAACCGCGGCGTGCGGGTCGTCTCCTGCCCGTCCTGCGCGCGCCAAGGCTTCGACGTGATCCGAACGGTGGAAAAGCTGGAGGAGCGGCTCGGCCATATCCGAACGCCGATGTCGCTCTCCGTGCTCGGCTGCGTCGTCAACGGGCCAGGCGAGGCGCGCGAGACCGACATCGGAATCACCGGCGGCGGCAACGGGAAGCACATGGTCTATTTGTCGGGCCTCACCGATCACCACGTCCAGGACGCGGAGATGATCGACCATATCGTCGCTTTGGTCGAGGCTAAGGCGGCCGAGATCGAGGCCGCCAATCCCGAAGCTGCGCGCGCCGCGGAATAGCCGTTCCGCAATCTAAGCCGGTTCGAGGAACCCGTTGTGCACCGCCCCGTCGAGAGGGCCGTCGCCATTGGTGTCGACGAAGGACCAATCGCCCTGCCGCCGGATCTCCGTGAGGAGGGTGCCGAGCGCGAGCAGGCGCAGTTGCGGGAATTCGACGCCCGGACCGCTGCGCAGGCGAAGACCGTCGCGCGCGATCACTCGAAACCGCGGCAGGCCGGCGTGCCCGGTCCCGCCGGAAGCGGCGTTGCCGGCCGCGCTGAACTGGCCGAAGTCCTTCATGCCCGGGTTGACGATGTCGGGATCGACGCCGACTCCGCACAGCGTGTCGGGCATCAATTGCAGCATGTTCCAGCGATTCGATGCGCGGAACTGCGGCGTCTCCCGAAAGCCCCGCGACTGCGAAAGCCAGGTGAAATCGGCAAGGCCCTTGTCGAGGATCGTTCGGCACGTCAGGCCGGATCCGTAGACGCCGATTCGGTAGGATGGGAGCGCCGCGCCGTTGGCCATTTCGGCGCGGACGGCTTCGAAATAGGGCACGACAAACCGGGTGAGGTCTGCGCTCGATATGTCGAAATCGACCGCGAAATAGATGCCGCTTCCTGCCGGCTGGCCGAGATCATGGCCGTATTTGCGGCAATGCGCCGCATCGAGCGTCCCGTTCTTCGCCCCATATTCGGCGGGATCGCGGCCGCCGCGCTGGTGAACGATGCACAGGGAAAGACCCGAGGCAAGGACGGCATTGAATTCTTCCGTCCGGATGACCTTTCGAGTCATGTCGCGGTTGTAATAGCGGATGACGGTGTTGATTCCGTTTGCCTTGAAGCAACTCAGCGCCTTGGTCACGTTGACGCTCGCGTCGACCACATGCTCCATGCCGCGCCTCCCCTTGCTGGAAAATCACCGACGAGTCGGTCGCCGCATCTTCCGGGATCGCGGGTATATTGGCAATGCCGCAAGACGGTCGGCGATCCGGAAGATCCCGGCCCTCAGAAGTAGATGTCGACATAGTCCGTCAGCCCGTCGCACTCCTCCATCTGCTGAAGGCGCCAGTAGCGGCGGCGGCCGACGACCCGGAATTCGTAGATCCCGTCGCGCACGCATTCGCGGCCCCGATCGGGCGTATCGGTGATGACGATTCGGCCGTGGAAGGTCAGGCTGTCGCGGCCGATGCCCGACACGTCGCCGTCGATGGTCAGCCGTCCGCCGTTGCCGGCCTGGGAGCCCGCGAGGTGGACCCGCCCGCCCCGCTCCGTGACGGTCAGGCGGCCGCGCCGTTCCCACCCGATCCATTGCAGCGTGATGCCGCTATTGCCGCGCAGCCTGGCGAGGGCGGCCGGATCCTCGATATTGGTGGGCAGGACGGACGCGGAAACCTCGGGCGCGAGGAGCAAGGCGAGGAACAGGAACGTCATTGCCGGTCTCCCAACGAATTCGCTTCGCACTGGCCCGGTTTTAGGCGAGTGGGCGGGCAGGTCCAGAGCGGGAAGCCACGTTGAGCGCTGCGCAGAAATCCTCCGTTCCCGTCGCCTTCGCGGTGGCCACCGTCGCAATCGCCCTGTTCTCGGGGATGGACGCGCTGATGAAGCATCTCGCGCTCGCGCTCGGGACCTACAACGCGCTGCTGTGGCGGACGATGGCCGGCGCGGTCTTCGGCGGATTGGTCTTCCTGGCGACTCGAACGCCCTGGCCCGCGCGCGCAGTGCTTCGACTCCATCTCATCCGCGGATCGCTTTCGGTGGTCATGGCGCTGACCTTCTTCTGGGGCCTCGCGCGGGTTCCGCTCGCCCATGGCGTGGCGCTCGCCTTCGTCGCCCCGCTGATCGCCCTGTTTCTTGCCGCCCTGATCCTCAAGGAGAAGATCGAGCGCCGCGCGATCTATGCCTCGATGCTCGGCTTCGCCGGAGTGGTCGTCATCCTCGCGGCCCAGGCCGAGGCGGCGCTGGGGCCGGAGGCGCTTCAGGGCTCGCTCTCGATCCTCTGCTCCGCGGGCCTTTATGCCTACAACATCATCCTGATGCGCCAGCAGGCGCAGGTCGCCCGCCCGATCGAGATCGCCTTCTTCATGAGCCTGATCATGACCAGCGGCTTCATGCTCGCGGCGCCCTTACTCGCGGAAATCCCGCCGGCGAGCGAGTTGCCGGCGATCGGAGGCGCCGCGGCGCTGGCCTTCGCCTCGCTGATCCTGCTCTCCTGGGCCTATGCCCGGGCCGAGGCGCAATATCTCGCACCGGTCGAATATACCGCCTTCATCTGGGCGGCGACCTTCGGCGTGCTGATCTTCGCCGAGCCGGTGCGGCCATTGACGGTGTTCGGAGCGGCGATGATCGTCGTCGCCTGCCTGATCGCCGCGCGGCGCAGCCGGGCGACCGATCCGGCGACGGGGGTCTAGCTGACATCAGCCTCTCAATCCCTCCCCCTGAGGGGGAGGGTAGGGTGGGGGGTTTACGGAGTTCCTGATTATGCGCGGACGCCGGATCCCCTCACCCCGACCCTCTCCCCATGGGAGAGGGAGTTAGTCGTACCGACTGTCGATACAGTCTATCCCCCCAGCACGTTGATCGTGAAGGCGAGGATTCCGAGGTTGAAGACGAAGGCGCCCAGGCAGTGCATGGTCACGACGTCGCGCACCCGCTGCGAGCTGATCGCCACGTCGGAGGTCTGGAAGGTCATTCCCAGGGTGAAGGCGAAATAGGCGTAATCGAGGTAGCGCGCCGGCTCAGTCGCCGGCGGGAAATCGATCCCGCCCTCGGTGACGTCGAGATGGGCGTAATGGAGCGCGTAGACCGTGTTGGCGAACAGCCAGGCGGTGAGCAGCGTGCCGACGATCAGCAGCTTGGTCTTGAAGCCTATCCCTTCGGCCCCCGCGGTCTCCGCCGCCACGGCGGCAAGGATGGCCGCGAGCACGGCGAGGGTGATCGCCAGAAGCATCGCCCGGTTGGCATCGTTGGCCGCCGCATGGGCGCGGATCGTCTCGGTATCGCCCGTCCTGAGCAGCGGCAGGCAGGAGGCGAGGAAGAGGCCGGCGGCAAGGTCGAAGCCGAGCATCAGGCCCTTGGCCGCCGCCTGCCGGAGCGGGTCGTCGACCAGGTCGCCCAGCGCGACCGCGGCGAGCGGCGCGGCGACGAGCAGCACCAGCACGAAGAGGATGAACCTGGCCGGAGCAATCCGGTTGCCGATCGTCTTTGCCATGTCGTTACGGTAGCGCGGCCGCTCCGCCCCCGCTAATCCTTTCGCATGGCGTGGCTTCTCCTCATCATAGGCGGCTGCTTCGAGGTCGGCTTCACCACTTCGCTGCGCTTCGTCGACGGCTTCCGGAACCTGCCCTGGACGCTCGCCTTCCTCGTCTCGGTGGCGATCTCGATGGGGCTGCTCGAATATGCGGCGCGGACGATCCCGATGGGGACGGCCTATGCGGTGTGGGGCGGGATCGGAGCGCTCGGAACGGTGATCGTCGGCATCTGGTTCTTCGGCGAGCCGGCGACGACGGTGCGCGTGATGCTGATCTTCGCGCTGGTCGCCTGCATCGCCGGGCTGAGGCTCACCGTTTGAGCGTGGACGAGGGCCTCTACGCCTGGGTGGAGGAGGCGCTGGAGCCGATGGGGCCCGTCACCATGCGCAGAATGATGGGCGCTGCCGTGCTCTATCTCGACGGCGTAATCTTCGCGGTGCTCGACGAGAGCGAAATCTGGTTCAAGTCGGATGGCGAGACAGACGCGGTCTGGGACGGCGAAGGTTGCGGCCGCTTCACCTTCAGGGCCAAGGACGGCCGGACCGAGACGATGAACTATCGCAGCGCCCCGAGCGACGTCTATGACGACGCGGAGGCGATGCGGCGCTGGGCGAGCCTCGGCCGCGAGGCCGGAACCCGCGCCGCCTCGACCCGAAAGAAGCGCTAGCCTCGAAACCGATCAGCCTGAATCGTTCCCCGGCGAAAGGGCCCCCATCAAAGTCGTACTTTGATGGGACCTCCAGGAGCCGGAGGCTTTTCGCAAGGCCGTCGCGTCCGGGCCCGGCGAGCGCCGGGCCTGGGCCCCGGCCTTCGCCTGGGAACAGCATGTGCAGCCCGATCGGATTCCGCGCTAGGGCCGGTGCGGCCGCAAATGCGGGGCGATCTCCGGGCTCTCCTCGATCGACGGCAGGAATCTCGGCTCGACGATGCGATGCGAGGCCTGCTCATAGGCATAGCCGAGCGAGAGGATCCGCGCGTCGTCCCATTTGGCGCCGATGAAGGACAGGCCGACGGGAAGGCCGCGGACCTGGCCCATCGGGACGGTCAGGTGCGGATAGCCGGCGACAGCGGCGAGGGCGCCCGCTCCGCCGCCCGAAATCTGGTCGCCGTTGACCGCGTCGATCGGCCATGCCGGCGGCATGGTCGGGCCGACGAGGGCAACGAGGTTATGCTCGCGCAACACCCGGTCGATCCCCTCCGCCCCGGTGAGGCGAAGGCTGGTCGCCCGGGCGGTCCGGTAGGCCTCGTCGAGGCCCGCGGTCGCCTCGGCCTGCTCGAACAGCTCCTGGCCGAACAGCGACAGCTCCTCCTCCGCATGGGCGCGGTTGAAGACGATCAGATCGGCGAGCGTTCGGCTGCGAACGGCCGGCGCGGTGGTGGCGAGATAGGCGTTCAAATCGGCCTTGAGCTCGGCCATCAGGACGACGAGCTCGTTGCGGCCGATCTCCTGGCGACCGGGAAATTCGGCGATGTCGACGAGCACCGCGCCCTGCGCGCGAAGCACGGCCAGAGCCTCGTCGAGGGCGGCGTTGGTGCCGAAGCCCGAGGCGAAGCGCATCACCCCGATCCGGGCGCCGCGCAGCGAATGGGCGTCGAGGGCGGCGGCGTAATCGGTCCGCCGGGCGTCGGCCTCGACGGTTGCCGGGTCGGCCGGGTCGCTTCCGGCGATCGCGCTCAGCACCAGCGCGGCGTCGCGCACATAGCGGGTCATCGGCCCCGGCGTGTCCTGGCTGTGGCTGATCGGAACGACCCGGCTGCGGCTGACCAGGCCCACGGTCGGCTTGAAGCCGACGATGCCGTTGATCGCCGACGGGCAGGTGATCGATCCGTCGGTCTCGGTGCCGATCGCCGCCGGCACCATTCCCGCGGCCACCGCGGCGCCGCTGCCGGAGGAGGAGCCGCAGGGATTGCGATTGAGCGCGTGCGGGTTGCGAGTCTGGCCGCCGACCGCGCTCCAGCCGGAGATCGAGTTGTTGGAGCGGATGTTGGCCCATTCCGAAAGGTTGGTCTTGCCAAGGATCACCGCCCCCGCCGCGCGCAGCCGGGCGACCAAAGGCGCGTCGCGGTCGGTGACGTTGCCGGCGAGCGCGAGGCTTCCGGCGGTGGTCGGAAGCGGCCCCAGAGTCTCGATATTGTCCTTGATCAGGATCGGCATTCCGAACAGCGGCCCGCGCGCGCGCCGGTTGCGGTCGAGCGCGCGCGCCTGATCGAGCGCCGTCGGATCGACAGCCAGCACCGCGTTGACGCGGGGGTTGAGTTGCTCGATCCGGCGCAACGCCTCGCGGGTCTGAGTCTCGGCGCTGTCCGGTTGCTGACCTGAAGACATGGTCGAGACTCCGGCCAGCAGGGCAGCGGCCAACAAAAAGATGCGCGGCATAAGTCCCCCTATGGCAGCGGCGCGAGCAACGCGTCGAGGCCCGAGGGCCCGGTCCCCACCCGCTCCAGCGCTGGATAGCGAAGCCCGTCATGATAATCGAGCGCGACCTCGCGATAGCGGTCGCCGCGCTTGATCAGCAGGCGGATCGGATCGCGGCTGGTGTGGGCGGCGGCGATGGCGCGGCGGAACAGGTCGTTGGAATATTGCTCGCCGCCCACCGCGACGATCGTCGCCCCCGCGGTGGCGCCGACGTCGAACATCGGCGAATCCCAGGCCACTCCGCTGATCCGCCCGCCCTCGCCGATCACCGCTCCGACGCTGAAGGTGAGATCGAGGATCTTGCGGTCCTTCTCGCGCGACTTGAAGTAAGCCGAAGGCGTGTCGCGATAGACCAGCCGGTAGCCGCCGGCGGCGATCCAATCGAGCGGCGCATGCGGGCGGACCCGGTCCACGCGCTCGTGGAGGTAGGCCGCCCAGTCGAAGGGCGCGATTGCGTTGAGGGTCGCGACGACGTCGTCGAAAGTGTAGGTGGCGACGCCCTGATCGCCCGGGTTCACGCCGAAGAAGGCGCGGGCGAAATCGTTCATCGAGCGGCGGCCGCCGCTAAGCTGTCGAAGCCGGGCATCCACCTCGAGCCAGATCAGCATGCCTTCCGAATAATAATCCTCGCCGCGCATCCAGCTCGGCCAGGGCTGCGAGCGGCGCGCCTGGACGATCGGGTCGTTGGTCGTGTCGATCAGCGGGCGCCAGGAGCGGCCGGGAAGGGTGTCGTAGAAGGCGGCGGTGCGCGCGAGCTCGTCGAGCACGTCGGCGGTCGGCATCAGGCCGGAGCGCGCGGCGAGGATATTGCCCCAGAATTGCGTCTGCCCCTCGTAGACCCAGAGCAGGCTGTCGCGCATCGGCACGTTGTAATTGGGCGTCCACAGGTCCGCCGGGCGGCGGTACTTGCCGTTCCAGCTATGGGTGAACTCGTGGGTCAGGAGGTCGCGTCCCGCCGAGCCCGAATTCCAGTCGGTGAAATAGTCGCGCGGGTGGCTGTTCTCGGACGAGCGCAGATGCTCGAGCCCGATCCCGCCGAGCTCGTCGGTCAGCGCGACGAGATATTCGTACTCGTCGAAATGGACCGTGCCGAACAATTTGACTTCCTGCTCGGCGGCGCGGCGGTGGATGGCGATCTGCTCGGGAGTCGCGGCGAGGTCGCCCGGTTCGTCGGCAAACAGGTTGAGGTTGATGTTCTCGGTCAGCCGCTCGCGCCGGTAATAGCGCCCGGCGAAGACCGGGGAGTCGACCAGGGTCTCGTAGGGCACGGTGCGATAGGTCAGGCGGTTGCCGGCTCTGGCGGCGACGTCGAGCGAGGTCGCCGCGCTCCAGCCGGCGGGATAGGCGACGACCGCCTCGATCGGGATTCCGCGGGTGAAATAGCCGGCCGGGTAGAGCGACATCTTCTCCCATTGCAGGTTCAGCATGTTGGGGGTCATCGTCACCCGGCCCTGGCCGGGATCGGTCGGCGAGAGATGCTGGAATTCGACGCGCAGCGATCGGGCGCCCTCGGGCACGTCGACGTGGAAGGCGTAGACGTAGGAGGAATCGCGCCGCCACTCGACGGGGCGGCCGTTGGCGGTGATCCGAAGGCCGGCGATCGAGTTGATCGGTCCGCGCGGTCCGTGATTGCCCGGAAGCCATTCCGGATAGAGCAGGGTCAGCGGCCCCGGTCCGGCGACGGGGATCGTTTCGACGACCCGGTAGATGCCGCGGCTGGTGTCGCTGGCGTCGACCTCGAGGCGCAAGGTACCGGGATAAGGCACGTCGCGCGGCGCGGGCATGGCGGCTTCCATCGGCAGCGGCTGGGGAATTGCCGTGCCGACCTGGGCGAGGGCGGGCATGGCGATGCAGGCGGCGGCGGCGAGCAGGACGAGACGCATGGGGCGGACTCCGAGAGAAGGCGCGGCCTCTCTAAAACCTCGGCCGAGCCATCGTCCAGAGGGTTGGGGGGTTCGCGCGGAGCATAACCTCTCCCCCGTTCCCCGGCGAAGGCCGGGGTCCAGGCCGGCGCGAGCCGGACTCGGGCGTAAAGGTGGAGAAAAAGCCTCCGGCTCCTGGGCCCCGGCCTTCGCCGGGGAACGAGGGAGAGGGAGTCTTCCGAGCCCCTCAACGGCGACCGCGCCTACCCCTTGGCCCGCTCGATCGCCTCCATGATGAACCGCTCGGCGACCTCGCGGCCGCCCCAGCCGTTGAGCTTGGCCCATTTGCCGGGCTCGAGGTCCTTATAGTGGGTGAAGAAATGCTCGACCTGCTGCTTGACGATCGGCGGCAGATCGTCCGCCTCGTCGACGTCCGAATAATAAGGGAAGGTCGAATCGACCGGCACGGTGATCAGTTTCTCGTCGCCGCCCTTGTCGTCGTCCATCAGCAGCACGCCGACCGGGCGAACCCGGATCACGCAGCCGGGGATCAGCGGCGAGCGGGCGATGACCAGAGCGTCGAGCGGGTCGCCGTCCTCGCCCAAAGTGTGAGGTACGAAGCCGTAATTGGCCGGATAGCGCATCGGGGTGTGGAGGATGCGGTCGACGAAGATCGCGCCCGATTTCTTGTCGAACTCGTATTTCACCGGCTCGCCGCCGAGCGGCACTTCGATGACCACGTTGATTCGCCCGGGCGGCTGGTCGCCCGCGGGGATGAGATCGATGTTCATGATGGCGCGCGCCCTACACTGGCCGCTGTTGCGAGTCACGCCGCGGCGTTGCATGAGGCGGGGCGATGAAAATAGCGATCTGCATTCCCCGCTACGGCGACACCAAGGGCGATTTCGCGATCAGCCTGGCGCGGATGATCGCCCACAGCCTGGGGCCCCGGCAGGACCCGAGGCTGGAGATCGAGATCTTCTCGGTCTCGTCGTCCGACTTGCCGCTGAGCCGCACCGAATTGCTCAAAAGCGCGATCCAGTGGCAGGCGCGCTACCTGCTGTGGCTCGACAGCGATCATGTGTTCCCGCGCGACGCTCTGCTTCGCCTGCTCGCCCACAAATTGCCGGTCGTCGGCTGCAACCAGCCGCGCCGCGCCGATCCCACCGGCCCGGTCGCGGTCAAGCTGAACGCGGCGGGCGAGATGGAATATGTCTGGACGACCAAGGCCAAGGCGGCGGCGCGCGAGGTCGAGGAGGTCTGGCACGTCGGCCTCGCCTTCTGCCTGATGGACATGAACGTCCTCCACCAGGTGAAGGCGCATGTGGAGCAGGGCGTCGGCTGGGATCAATGGGCGCCGTTCGACCGCAAATTGCTGCCGGGCACGAACGCGCGGATGGGCGAGGACGTCTCCTTCTTCCGCGAGCTGACCGACGCCGGGGTCAAGGTCCATGTCGACCATGCTCTGTCCTGGGAGGTCGGCCATATCCACGAGCGGGTGATTACCAACGCCGATGCCGAGGCGCAGAAAGAGGCCTGGCTCGCGCGCAAATCCTGAGCGGTTCCCAAGCGACCCAAAACTGCTAAGTGGCCGCCTTGTGAGCAAGGGTCCGCAGAAGGTCCGGGGAACCCAGGACATGATCGGCGAGGAGGCGGACCGATTCCACCGCGTCGTCGACGCGTTCGATCGGGTGCGCCGGCTCTACGCCTTCCAGCATATCGAGGTGCCGGTGTTCGAGGCGACCGAGGTGTTCGCCCGATCGCTCGGCGAGACCACCGACGTCGTCTCCAAGGAGATGTACACGTTTCTGGACCGCGGCGGCGAGAGCCTGACCTTGCGCCCTGAATTCACCGCCGGAATCTGCCGCGCCTTCATCTCCGACGGCTGGCAGCAATATACGCCGATGAAGGTCGCCACCTGGGGCGCGGCCTTCCGCTACGAGCGCCCGCAAAAGGGCCGCTTCCGCCAGTTCCACCAGCTCGACGCGGAGATCATCGGCGCCGCCGAGCCCGCCGCCGATGTCGAGCTGATCGCCATGGCCGCGCAATTGCTCGGCGAGCTCGGCCTTGCGGATCGCGTCGAGCTCAGGATCAACACGCTCGGCGATCCGGCGACTCGCGAGGCCTGGCGCGCGGCCCTGGTCGAGCATTTCGCGGCGCGCGAGGCCGATCTTTCCAACGAAAGCCGCGAGCGGCTCGAGAAGAACCCGCTGAGGATCCTCGATTCCAAGCAGCACCAGGATTTCCCGGTCGTCGACAGCGCCCCGGTGATCGACGATTTCCTGACCCAGGAAGCCGCGGACGTGTTCGGCGCGGTCACCGCCGGGCTCGACCGGATCGGGGTCAAATGGACCCGCGACGCGCGGCTCGTGCGCGGCCTCGATTATTACCGGCACACCACGTTCGAATATGTCACGAGCGATCTCGGCGCCCAGGCCCAGGTGGTCGGCGGCGGCCGCTATGACGGGCTGATCGAGAGCATGGGCGGCCCGTCGACCCCGGCGGTCGGCTGGGCGGCGGGGATCGAGCGGATGGCGATGCTGCTCGACATGCCCGAGGCCTCGGGGATCGACGCCGCCTTGGTGCCGATGGGCGAGGCGGCCATGGCGGAATCGACGACGCTGATCGCCGCGCTGCGCGGCGCCGGGCTGGTTTGCGACATGGCCTTTCGCGGCAACCTCAAGCGGCGGATGCAGAAGGCCGGCGCCAGCGGCGCCCGGCACGCGGTGCTGATCGGCGACGACGAGCTCGCCCGCGGCGGCGCCACGGTCAAGAATCTCGCGAGCGGGGAGCAGCGCGACGTGCCCTTTGCCGGCCTTGCGGCGTTTCTCGGCGCGTCATGACTCCTTTCTCGGCCGAACGGATCGCCGCCATCGAGGCGCGCAAGGAAGAGCTGCAGCAGGCGATGTCGGCGCCCGATCTCGCGGCCGAGACCTTCGTGCGCCTGTCCAAGGATTATGCCGAGATCTTGCCCGTCGCCGAGGCTGCGCGGGAGGTCCGGCGGATCCGGGCCGAAATCGAGGTGATCCAGGAGATGCTCGCCGATCCGAGCCCCGAGATACGCGACATGGCGCAGGAGGAGATGGCGGCGCTCCAGACGCAGCTGCCCGAGGCCGAGCGCGCGCTGGCGCTGAAGCTGCTTCCGCGCGACGCCGCCGACGAGCGCGCGGCGATGCTCGAGATCCGCGCCGGTACCGGCGGAGACGAGGCGGCCCTCTTCGCCGGCGACCTTTTGCGCATGTACCAGCGCTACGCCGAAAATCGCGGCTGGCGCTTCGAGATGATCTCCGCCAGCCAGTCCGAGGTCGGCGGCTTCAAGGAAGCGATCGCCTCGGTCTCCGGCCAGGGGGTGTTCGCTCGGCTGAAGTTCGAAAGCGGAGTCCACCGCGTCCAGCGCGTGCCGGTGACGGAGAGCGGCGGGCGAATCCATACCTCCGCGGCGACCGTCGCAGTCCTGCCCGAGGCGGAGGATGTCGACGTCCAGATCGACGACAAGGACCTCAGGATCGATGTTTACCGCTCGTCGGGCCCCGGCGGCCAGTCGGTCAACACCACCGACAGCGCGGTGCGGATCACCCATTTGCCCACGGGCCTCGTCGTCATCCAGCAGGACGAGAAATCGCAGCACAAGAACAAGGCCAAGGCGCTGAAAGTGCTTCGCACCCGCCTCTACGAGCTGGAGCGCGAGCGGCTGGCCAGCGAGCGGGCCGGAGCGCGCAAGTCGATGGTCGGCTCGGGCGACCGCTCGGAGCGCATCCGCACCTACAATTTCCCGCAAGGGCGGGTGACCGACCACCGAATCAACCTCACCCTCCACCGCCTCCCCGAAATCCTCGAAGGCCAGCTCGACGAGCTGATCTCGGCATTGAGCTCCGAGGACGAGGCCGAGCGGCTGGCGAGCCTGGATGAGAGCTGAGCAGCCCAAGAAGCCCTCCCCCTCGATGGGGGAGGGTTTGGGTGGGGGTGGAGTCTCCGGAAAGACCCCGCCCTTCATTGACGTTCACCCCACCCCAACCCCTCCCCATCAAGGGGAGGGGCTTGTCCGCCGCGTCCTCGCCGACGGCGCGGCCCGCCTTGCCGCGGTCAGTGACACGCCCCGTCTCGATGCCGAGCTGCTGATGGCCCACGCACTGGGAATCGAGCGCGAGACGCTGCTGCTCCGCCGCCTGGACGATTCCGTCCCTGCCTCCTTCGCCGCGCTCCTCGACCGCCGCCTCGCCCACGAACCGGTCGCCTACATCACCGGCCGCCGCGCCTTCTGGACGATCGCGCTGGAGGTCGGCCCCGGCGTGCTCATCCCGCGCCCGGACAGCGAGGCCCTGATCGAGGCGGCGGTGGTGCGGTTCGGAAAGGCCGGGCCGCGCCGGATCCTCGATCTCGGCACCGGGCCGGGCACGTTGCTGCTCGCCGCGCTCGACCAGTGGCCCGAGGCGAGCGGGCTCGGCGTCGACGGGTCGCCCGCCGCTCTGGCCTATGCCCGCCGAAACGGCGATGCGCGCGCGGAATTCCGCCTCGGCGACTGGGGCGAAGCGATCGCCGAGCGCTTCGACCTCATCCTCTGCAACCCGCCTTATGTCGAAGCGGGGGCCGACCTTCCGCCCGATGTCGCGCGCTATGAGCCCGATGCCGCGCTCTATGCGGGGCCCGACGGGCTCGATTGCTACCGGCTCCTCGCGCCGCAGTTTCGCGCCCTTCTCGCGCCCGGCGGAATCGTCTGCCTCGAGATCGGCGCCGGGCAGGAAAGCGCGGTGAGCGCGCTGATGGCGGCGGAGGGATTCACGATAGAGTCACGCATGGACCTTAAAGGGATCGCTCGATGCCTCGTCTTGAGCGTTGATCCAGAATAAGACTTTTTTCCTTGGATTTCCGTATTTCGCTGTCTACATAGGGCGCAGGGACGGGGCCAAGCACAGCAGCGGATGCGTGAAGGCCTGACGTCGCCGACCCCCGATGGCTTGGTCGCTTGCGAAGAGGCGGTTTCGGAAGTGGTGGCTGGCGCTGCATGCGGCGCTCGCCTCCCGGGTCGCGCAAGACAAGGAGGCCGGGACAGGCCCGGCTGCAACGTGGGGCAATAGCACTCGCTTGGTAAGGATTTTCGTTTGATCAACAATCGTCAGGGCGGCCGCAGGCGCGGCCGCGGCGGCAGCGGCGGCGGTCGTCCGCCGGGCGCCAACCCCAATCCGGGCAACCGCCAGGACAACCGGCAGCGCGGCAACGCGGCCCAGCTGCTCGAAAAATATAAGGGCCTCGCCCGCGACGCCCAGATGGGCGGCGATCGCGTCCAGACCGAATATTACCTTCAATATGCGGATCATTACTTCCGCGTCCTGAACGAGAGCCGCTCCCGCTTCGAGGAGCAGCGCCGCACGCGCGACGACTATCAGGACGATGACGAGGATCAGGACCAGGAGGCCGAAGGCTCCCGCGACTCCTCCGACCGCGACGACGAGGACAACGAGTCTCAGGTGCGCGAAGAGCCCCGCCGGGAAGAGCCTCGCCAGGAAGAGCCTCGCCGCGACGCCCGCAACGGCGAATATCGAACGCGCCCGCGGCGCGAGCGCCGGCCGGAGCGCGAGGAAGGCGACGAGGAGCGTATCGCGCTCGACGTGCTCCCGCCGGCCATCTCGCCGGCGAACGAGGAAGGCGAGGCCGAAGCGCCCCGAGCGCCCCGCGTCCGCCGTCCGCGCCGACCGCGCGACAATGACGAGGACATCGCTCCCGCGGCGTAAGGCCGGGCGCATTGTTCATTGACCTGTAACCCGCACTGTAGGACGCTTCCCCTCAAACAATGAGGGAAGCGTCCTGATGCGTTCGGTCTTTCTGCTGTCGGCCCTCTTCGCAAGCTCCGCGCTCGCCCAGATCAGCGCCGAGATTCCGCCGCCTTCGCAGAGCGCGCAGGGCGAGGTCGCGGTGACCATCTACAACAACAATCTGGCTTTGGTGCAGGACCGGCGCCAGCTCGCCATCCCCTCGGGCCGCTCGCGCCAGGAATTTCCCGACGTTTCCGCCCAGATCCGCCCGGAGACGGTGACCCTGACCGGCGACGGCATCGGAATCGTCGAGCAGAATTTCGATTTCGACCTGCTCTCGCCCCAGGCGCTGATGCAGAAGGCGGTCGGCGAGACGGTCACGCTGGTGCGGGTCAATCCCGCGACCGGCGCCGAGACCCGCGAGCGCGCCCGGGTGCTCGCCGCGAACGGCGGCGTCGTCCTCCAGATCGGCGAGCGGATCGAGGTGCTTCGCGACGACGGGCTGCCGGTTCGGGTGATCTTCGACCGGGTGCCGGAGAATCTGCGCGCGCGCCCGACCCTTTCGGTCACCGTGCAGAGCGAGGCCGCCGGGCGGCGGCCGCTGACCCTCACCTACCTTACCCCCGGCCTCGGCTGGAGCGCCGACTATGTCGCCCTGTTCGACGAGGGCGCAGGGCGGATGGACGTCCAGGGCTGGATCACTCTGACCAACAGCAGCGGAACGCCCTACACCAACGCCAACGTGCTGCTCGTCGCCGGCGCCGTCGGAGTGATGGGCCAGCCGCAGCCCTACCCGGCGCGGCGCGGCGCGACCGCGCCGCTCCGGCAGGCGGGCACTGAGACCGCGGACCGCGAGCGGCTGGGCGATTTCTACCTCTATCCGCTCCCCGAGCGGACGACGATCGCCAACCAGCAGACCAAGCAGGTGAGCTTCCTCGACGTCCACAATTCGCCGGCGAGCCGGGCCTACGAATATCGCAACGCCTGGATGCACACGACCGACCAGCCGGAAAGCGCCAATAGCGTGCTTCGCTTCTCCAGCGCGCGCGAGCAGGGCCTGGGCGACGCGCTCCCGGCCGGCACGGTCCGCGTCTATCAGCGCGACGCTCGGGGCAATCCGCAATTCGTCGGCGAAAGCCCGATCGGCCACACCCCGATGGGATCGGCGATCGGGCTCAGCACGGGTCAGGCGTTCGACGTCAAGGTCCATCCGGTCGTGGAGCGGCGCGAGCGCGTCTCCGACGTTCGCTTCCGAACGACGATGCGCTACACGCTGACCAACGCCACGCCCGTCCCTGTGACCGTCGACCTGATCCAGGCGGGCCTGTGGGCCGACACGCGCATTCTCCAGGAAAGCCAGCCGAGCCAGCGCGGGTCCGCGGACGATACTTTGTGGCACGTCACCGTCCCGGCCAATGGCGAGGCGAGCGTCACGGCGACCTTCGACACCAGGTACTGAGCCCGCCGATGCGCCGGCTGGCCCACGCTTTGTTGCTCGCGCTCGCTGCCTGTCCGGCAGCGGCAGAGGCCCAGCGGGTCGTGACTTCCCCCGGTCCCGGCCACGTCGCCGTCACCGTCTATCGCGATCCGAATCGCGGGCCCGGCGACGCCTTCAATCTCAACTGGCTGAACGGCTACGCCCTGATCAGCGAGACCCGACAGATCACGCTGGAACCGGGCGAATCCGAAATCCGCTTCGAAGGCGTCGCCGGCGGCATCATCCCGCAAAGCGCGATCGTCACCGGCCTTCCGGAAGGGCTGATCGAGCGCAACCGCGACGCTTATCTGCTGTCGCCGGCAACGCTGCTCGACCGATCGCTCGGCCGGCGCGTGACGATCCGGCGGACGTCGCGGGCGACCGGCGCGGTGAGGGAGACCGAGGCGATCATCCGAAGCAGCGCGAACGGAGCGGTCGTGCTCCAGACGGCGGACGGCTTCGAATCGCTGCGCTGCACCGGTCTCAATGAAACTTTGATCTACGATTCGGTGCCGCAGGGCCTTTCGGCGCGGCCGACCTTGTCGGTTCGCGCCCGTTCGTCCGGTTCGGTGACGGCGACCGTCACGCTCTCCTATCTCGCCAGCGGCTTCGACTGGCAGGCCAATTATATCGCCAATCTCGACGAGGACGGCCGCCACCTCCAGCTCTTCGCCTGGCTTACCCTCGCGAGCAACGACGAGACGAGCTTCCCCGACGCCGATGCCGCGGCCGTCGCCGGGCGCCTCAACCGCGAGCCGATCCGGATCCAGCCGCGCGAAGGCGGCCCGCTCAACCTGCAATGCTGGCCGCAAGGAACGACGAGCGACATTCTCAACAGTCTACCCCCGCCTCCGGCCCCGCTTTCGGCGGACTTCGCCGGCGAAGCGATCACCGTAACCGGTTCGCGGGTTCGGCGCGCCAATCTCCAATCCGCGGCTCCGGTCACCGTGGTGAATGCCGAGCTTGAAGCCTTGGGCGACGTCAAGCTCTACCGGATTCCGGAGCCGGTCACCGTCGCCGCCAACGGGCAGAAGCAGGTCGCTCTGCTCCACCGCGATTCGGTAGAGGCCGATCTCGTCTACCGCCGGCATGTCGGGTTCTTCGACGGCAGCGACGCCGAACCCCAGCCCGCGACCCTGGTCCTCGTCACCCGCAACCGGGAGCGGCAGGGGCTCGGGCTGCCGCTGCCGGCCGGCCAGATGGTCCTGTTCGCGGCCGGCGAGGGCCGCCCGATCCTGCTCGGTCAGGGCACGGTGGAGGATCTCGCGGTCGGGCAGGACGTCGACATCGAGCTTGGCGAGATGGGCGGGGTCAGGACTGAGCTCACCTCCGTCGAGCGCGGGAAGGGGCGCCGCGACTATGTGTTGCTGGTCACCAACGATCATTCGGCCGCGGTCCGCTTCGAGGCCGAGTTCGCGGATTCCGGTCCGAGCTTCCGCCCGTCCTCGCGCCTCGGCCGGCGCAACGGGCATCCGCTGTGGACGGTCACGGTCCCCGCCAACGGCAACGTAAGCCTGCGCTATCGCCTGATCATGCCCGAGGAGGAATAGGCGCCCCGTTGCGTTCGCCAAATTGGGGGGCGCGCGAACGGGTTCCCCTTCCCTCGATGGGGGAGGGGCCCCGAGGAGGGGTGGACTATCCGCAGGGACACAGACCTTCATCAACTCCACCCCCACTCAACCCTCCCCCATCAAGGGGGAGGGCTTTTGCGATCCGCTTCGCGAGCGCGCCTTGCCGGCGGGTGCGAGGCGAATGTTGGCGGCGTAACGATCCCCGCCTAATCTCTCCCTACGGGCCGAGTCGGGGTGCGGCCGGCCTTCAGCGAGGGGAGATGATATGGCGCAGGACAATCCGAATTATCCGGTCGGGACCGCTTCGGTGAACTGGCTCGACAATCAGGGCCAGGTTCACATCCGGGTATATTCGACCGACGGCTACAACGTGATCGAGCGCTGCTGGGACGGCAACGGCTGGTACACCGGCTCCTTCGCCCAGCCCGGCGCCAGCGTCTCGGCGACCGCGTGGCAGGGAAGCGGGGGCCTGTCGATCCGGGTCTATTGCACGGCCCAGGACAAGACCGCCGAATGGTGCATCGACCAGGGCGGCGGCTGGTATCAGGGCGCCTACACCACGGAATGAGCGTCCTTCGATACGCGTCTTCGCCAGGCTCAATGCCGTATCGAAGCACAAGCTCGGTCCCTCCTCGGGATGAGCGGTTCAGTATCAACTGATCGAGCCCCGGCCACCTTTCTCGCGCGTCGTCGACAGAAGGCGTTTGCATTCGCCTCCGGATCATGACCTCAGCTTGTTGCGGAGCCGAACTGCGGCCCGGCAATCAGGCGAGGACAAGGCATGAGCAATAGTTTCCAGACGGCTGCGGTGAGTTGGTTCGACGAGGCGGGCAATCTGCACATCCGGGTCTATTCCAGCGACGGCTACAAGGTGACCGAGATGTGCCTCGATGGCCCCGGCGGCTGGTTCGCCGGCTCGTTCAACCAGCCGGGGGACCACGTCTCGGCGACCTGCTGGCAGCAGAACGGATATCACGTCCGGGTCTATTGCTCGTTCGAGGGCAAGTGCGTCGAATGGAGCCTCGACGAAGGCGTCGGGTGGACGAAGGGCAAATATCCGGGCTGATCGCCGGCCGCGCGCGGCTCGCCCGGTTCTCTTCTCTCGGGCAGCCTCAATTGGCTTCGACGGATTGCGCACAATTTGGAGTCATCCCGGCGAAGGCCGGGACCCATGAACTCGGACGGGCAAATGCAAGCCCGTAGCCGAGCATATCCTCGATGGCCTGTGTTCATGGGTCCCGGTCTTCGCCGGGATGACTCCCAAAATCAGACCACCGCGTCTCGATTTTCTAATCGAGTCCGGATCTTAGGCCGACGAACCGACCCTAGGCGCGCTTCACCGGCCTCGGCCGGTGATTCTCGTCGAGGGCGACGAAGGTGAACAGGCCTTCGGTGACCTTGACCTCGCGCGTGCCGCGCTCCCGGCTGGCGATCACGTCGATCCGGATGCCGAGCGAGGTGCGGCCGATTCGCTCGACCCGCGCATAGACGGAGATGACGTCGCGCAGCAGGATCGGCTCGAGGAAGTTCATCGCGTCGATCGCCACGGTCGCCACCGGCCCGTCCGCCTCGCGGCTGGCGATGATTCCGGCGGCGATGTCCATCTGGCTGAGCACCCAGCCGCCGAAGATGTGGCCGTTGGCGTTGATGTCGGACGGGCCCGGCACGACCCTCAGGGTCGGCTCACCTCTCGCTTCGGTCATCGTCGTTCCAGTCGTTGCGGCCGGCCTCTTCGTCGTGCCCGGTCCGGTTGGAGAGAAAAATGAGGCCCATCAGGCCGGTGCCGACGAGCACGGTGAGACCGACGCCCGCGATCGTTGCGATCACCATGTGGATCGGCACCGGATCGCCGAAGCTCTTGAGATAGATCAGCGACAGAAGGACGCAGACCAAAGCGAGGAGCGCCATCCAGCGCATCGTCCGCTTGTAGCGCTTCCACGCCTCCGCCGCGCCTTCGTAATTCGGCGGCCGGCGCAGCGGGAGAGGATCGTGTCGAGGCATGGCTTCCCTTTGGCCTTCGCTTCTGGGATCATCAAGGGACCCCGAGTCGCTTCGAGCCGAAAGGGAGAATCATGACGATCGCGGACATCCTCCAGAGCAAGGGCAGCGAAGTGCTGACCATTAGCGGCGACACGTCGGTGCGCGACGCGGTCGCCCTCCTCGCCGAGCGCCGGATCGGCGCCCTGCCGGTGACCCGAGGCGGCGCGATCGCCGGGATCATGTCCGAGCGCGACATCATTTACCGGCTGCAGAGCGACGGGGCGGGAATCCTCGATTGGACGGTCGAGCGAATCATGACCGCGCCGGCGATCACCGTCACCCCGTCGACCGAGATCATGAGCGCTCTGTCGCTGATGACCCGCCGGCGAATCCGCCACCTGCCGGTGGTCGAGGGCGAGGCGATGGTCGGGCTGGTGTCGATCGGCGACCTGGTCAAGTTCCGCATGGACAAGATCGAGGCCGAGGCGGCGGCGATGCTCAACTATATTCAGAGCGTCTGAGCCGCCGTCCGATTCGGGCGGACGAGGGCCAGCACCTCCTCGACCACCCTTCGCTCGAAGACGATCAGAAGCGCCGCATAAGCCCCCGCGCCGATCGCGACGAGCAGCGACAGGCGGGTAAGCGCGTCGAGCTCCGGCAGCAGCCGGGTGTCCACCGCCCAGACGATCCCGGCCATGATCCCCGACGCCGCGAATCCCGGAGCGGCGGCGCCGAGCAGGGCGGAGCGGGTGATTCCGATCACCGGCAGCGACAGCTCGACCGTGGCGATCAGAAGCAAGGTCATCCCGCCGAGCCAGGCGAAGGCCAGCCCCATGCTCCCCCAATGCACGCCGATCAGGAAGAGGACCGGCATCAGCACCGCGCCGACCAACCCGGTCTTCACCGCCATGCGCGGATGGCCGAGCGCGTTGGAGGCGGGCGCGAACAGGATCTGAAGGGTCATCATCGCCATGGCCATCGACAGCATGGGGACGATCGGCGCGGCCTGAGTCCACTTCCAGCCGAGCAAGGCGGCGACCAAGGGCCCCGCGGTCACCGCAAGTCCGAAATAGAAGGGCAAAGCGACCAGCATGATCAGCCGGATCGACTTAAGGAAGGCGTGCTGGATCATGTCCGGCCGCGCCTGGATCCGCGAATAAGCGGCGAAGGCCACCTCGTTCAGCGGCGGCACGAACTTGGAGGCGACGATCTGGGTCACGAACAGGCCGGTCGTGTAGATTCCGAGCGTGTGCGGATCGAATCGGCCGCCGGCGATGAATATGTCGGCCTGGCTCTGGACGAACCAGCAGGCCTGGACGGCGATCATCGCCGCTCCGTAGCCGAGCATCTCGGACGCGCCCGCGAAGGCGAATCGCGGGCGGATCTCCCAGATCTTCGCCGCGTGGACGTAGCCCGCCGCGCGCGCGAACCAGAGCATTCCGGGCGCCGCCACCAGCGTCCATACGCCGAGGCCGGCGATCGCGCAGGCGACCGCGGTCAGCGCGCTCAGCACCGCGGCGGTGAGGTTGACCCGCGCCTGGCGCTTGAACTCGAGCCGGCGCATCAGCAGCGCATGGCCGAGCGCGTTGAACGGGTTGGCGAGGTAGAAGAGCGCCTGGACGCTGAGCAGGGTCGCCACCAGCGGCTGGTGGAAATAGGCGGCGGCGAACGGCGCGGCCGCGAGCTGCGCGGCGGCGAGTGCGGCGTTCATCAGGATCAGCATGCCGAACGCCTGGCCGATCTTGTGCCTGTCGGTCCGCTCGTCGCGCACCAGCGAGCTTGCGAATCCCCAGCCGTTGAACAGGTCGAGGAAGGTGAGCACCACGCCGGTCATCGCCAACAGGCCGTAGTCGGCGGGCGTCAGCATCCGGATGACGAGGAAGGTCGATGTCCAGGCGATCAGCTGGCCGACCAGCTGGCTGCCCGATTTCCACAGCACGCCCGATCGCACCCGCGCCGAGAAGCCCGCCGCGCCCGGCGTCGCGGGGCCGGGCTCGCCCGTCGCCTGCGACGGGGCGGGATCGGCGGCGTCGGCCGTCTGCTGGGGAAGCGCGTCCATGTGCCGGCTCGTTAGCCGCAAAGCGTTAAGTCCCCATTGAGGAGGCGCGATTCGAGGGGTTGACGGGCGCCGCCGGGCCGACCATATGGCGCCCTCCAGTGGCAAGCCGCGTCGCGGCAAGTCATTGGAATCTTTGAAAATCTATCCGCGAAGCCTTGAAGGGCGGCGAAAGCCTCCCCAAATAGGCTTGGTGACGGAGCCGGCTTCCACGCCGGTTTCGCTTTTCGAAAGGCTCGAACGGACGGGCCGGCCTTGGACCTTCGGGTTCGTCGCCGGCGCATCCTTTCGCGGCGATCGTCGGGGCCAAATCGGCCACGCCATATCGCCGGGAACTTTTCGAAAAAAAGCCATTGACGGGGGAAAGCCTCCTCCATATATGGCCGTTCACCGACGGGGCAGGGCTTCTGCCCGACCCGTTTGCGTCTCTCTTAACCGAAACCCGGTGTCCCGGATCAAAACGGGAAGGGGAAACGCGTCGGCTCTTTGACATTGTAGGTTTAGATGAAGGGACATGTGGGCGGCGGCCCCGGTCGCCAGCGGCTTCAAGGCGCTGGATGATCGGTTAAAGCCAAGCCGTTCCATGGACTGATCGTACGGGGCTTGCTCCAGCGATCGGTTTTACATGTCTCGTTACATATCCACAGTATATGTGAAGTGCAGGAACGGCTCCTTGAAAGCCGGCCCTAATTGCTCCGGGTTTTCCCTCGGGGCGCTTGGGTCGGACATAAACTTGAGAGTTTGATTCTGGCTCAGAACGAACGCTGGCGGCATGCCTAACACATGCAAGTCGAACGAGACCTTCGGGTCTAGTGGCGCACGGGTGCGTAACGCGTGGGAATCTGCCCTTGGGTACGGAATAACAGTTAGAAATGACTGCTAATACCGTATAATGACTTCGGTCCAAAGATTTATCGCCCAGGGATGAGCCCGCGTAGGATTAGCTAGTTGGTGAGGTAAAGGCTCACCAAGGCGACGATCCTTAGCTGGTCTGAGAGGATGATCAGCCACACTGGGACTGAGACACGGCCCAGACTCCTACGGGAGGCAGCAGTGGGGAATATTGGACAATGGGCGAAAGCCTGATCCAGCAATGCCGCGTGAGTGATGAAGGCC